>MGST01000014.1 GCA_001798605.1 Deltaproteobacteria bacterium RIFOXYA12_FULL_58_15
CCCAGGCTGCCATGGCCTTAGAGTGTGCCGCACGCCGTGGGCAGGCTTCAGGCGTGGAAATTGACCTTGTGCCAAGCCTCGCGTTGATTGCAGCACCCGAGAATTTGTTGCCGACCGGTCCGCATCCACCTGGGTTGGTTCTCGATTGGCGCCCGTTCGTCGCTGAACTCATTTCAGGCAAACCAGACAGCGAAGAGGCAGCGTTTTGTTTTCATCTGGCGCTCGCACATGCAGCGGTGGCTATCGCCCGTGCTGCCAATGCAGAACGAGTGGCGCTCACCGGGGGCTGTTTTCAAAACCGCTTATTGCTTGGAACAACGGTCACCGCACTTTTGGCAGCCGGTGTGCAGCCACTTGTTCACAAGATGGTCCCGGCCAATGACGGCGGTCTGGCGGTTGGACAGCTCCTCATTGGCGCTGCGGCGTCAGCCAAGAATTGATGGACTTCCGTGATTCACGACTGGACCTTGGCTGCGGGGCACGATAGCAGAGCGTTTGTGGCGAGTGATGGAAATGCAGCTGTCGGAGGTTTGCGATGCAAAGTTCTGTTCTCTTGGTTTTTGGCGTTTGTGTAATGGCAATGGGCAATGGATGCAAACACGCGCCCGCGCCGAAACCCTCGGGTGTATACGACAATGGCATCGTTTATCCCCTGACCAAACAGGTCGAGCACGCCGACAACTACCACGGTGTGATGATCAGCGATCCCTATCGCTGGCTTGAGGACCTCGACTCGGCCGACACGGCAGAGTGGGTGAAGAAACAGAACGACCTGACCTTCTCCTATCTCGAGAAGATTCCCCAACGTGAGGCACTCAAGAAGCGGCTCACTCAATTGTGGAACTTCGAGCGGTACGGCGTTCCGTTTAGGCGCGGTGGTCGAGTGTTCTTCTCCAAGAATGACGGTCTTCAAGATCAGGCGGTGTTTTACTGGGCCGAGTCGATCGATGCCGAGCCCAAGGTTTTGATCGATCCCAACACCTTGTCCAAAGACGGTACTGTTGCGTTGTCGAACATATCCGTAAGCAATGACGGGCGTTTTGTCGCCTACGGACTGCAAATCGCCGGTTCAGATTGGGTGCTCTGGAAGATTCGCAACGTCGACACCGGACGCGATCTCTCCGACAACCTCAAATGGATCAAATTCAGTCAACTCGCCTGGACGTCTGACAATGAAGGCCTGTTTTACAGCCGCTACCCCAAGCCCAAGAAGGGTGCGACCTATGAGCAACCCAATTACAACAACAAGCTCTACTTCCACCGCCTCGGTACAGAGCAACACGAGGATGAACTCGTATTCGAGTATCCCCAGGAGAAGGAGTGGCGTTTTGATGCCATCGTTACCGACGATGGTCTCTACGTCATTGTTCTGGTGAGCAAAGGCACTGACGATCGCTATCGCGTGATGTACAAACGCCTCGACGTCGCCGGGGCTCGCCTCGTCGAGCTCATCGGTAACTTCGATTACGAATACACTCCCATCGGCAGCCAAGGACCAGTGCTCTACTTCAAGACCACCAACGGCGCACCCCGCGGGAGGGTTATTGCAATCGACACCCGCGATCCGAACCCTGACAGTTGGCGTGAGGTGGTGCCACAAAAGCATGCAACCATTGATTCGGTATCTATGCTTGGTGGTCAACTGATCGTGGGCTACCTCGTCGACGCCCACAACGAGGTCGAGGTCTTGGACCTCGATGGCAACCTGCAGCGCAACATTGAGCTTCCTGGCATAGGCAGTGCGTGGGGCTTTGACGGGCGTCAGGATGACAGCGAAACCTTCTTCGCGTTTTCGAGTTTCGCCCGTCCGACTTCGATCCATCGTTATGACATCAGAAGTGGCGCGGTCACGTTGTTCCGCGAACCCAAGGTGGCGTTCAATCCCGCCGATTACGAGACGACGCAACTGTTCGCCACGAGCAAAGACGGCACCCGAGTGCCCCTGTTTGTGACCCACAAAAAGGGTCTCGAGCTCGATGGCAAACGCCCGACCTATCTGTATGGCTACGGCGGTTTCAACATTTCCATCACGCCGTGGTTCCAAGTCTCGACATTGGTTTGGATGGAGATGGGGGGCGTGTACGCCGTTGCGAGTTTGCGCGGCGGCGGAGAGTACGGTGAACAGTGGCACGAAGCCGGGCGTCTCGCCAACAAGCAAAACGTCTTCGACGACTTTGCCGCCTGTGCCGAGCATTTGATCTCAGCCGGCTACACGTCTACGCCCAAACTCGCCATCGGTGGCGGTTCCAACGGCGGTTTGTTGGTCGGTGCCAGCGTCACCCAACGCCCGGACCTTTTTGGCGCTGCCATCGCTCAGGTTGGTGTCCTCGACATGTTACGTTTCCACAAATTCACTATTGGTTGGGCGTGGACAGACGATTACGGCTCCTCGGACGACCCCGATGGCTTCAAAGTGTTGCGGGCCTACTCACCGCTTCACAATCTCAAAACAGGTACCCATTATCCGGCAACACTGTTGGTCACTGCTGACCACGACGATCGTGTGGTTCCATCCCACAGCTTCAAGTTTGCCGCCGCCATGCAGGCGGCCCAATCTGGGGACGCACCCGTGTTGATTCGCATTGAGACCCGTGCCGGGCATGGGGCGGGCAAACCCACATCCAAGCAGATCGAAGAGGTTGCCGATTCCTGGTCATTTCTTTTGCGCGAACTAGGCATAGACTAGGCCGATCTGGAAAAGGTGCCAACCGCCAGAAGAGGCCTGACCTCTAGCACATTGTTATCGGCTCACGTGATTCGGTCAAGATGTTGGATGAGATTCTCTGCCTAAACTCAATTGCCCTTGTTCTGTTTGTAGGCGTCGACTATCTGCTGAAGCTTTGCCGCATCTTTGGCGTATGGTGCCAGACGCAGGTAGGTTTCGAACTCTCGCACCGCCGCATCCTCTCGACCGAGGAGCACAAAGGCTTTGCCGAGTGACAGATGGGCCTCGGGGTGCGCTGGTGATAGCTTGATTACTTTTTGCAACTCCTCCGCTGCGAGCAATGCCTTGCGTGAGCGAAGGTGTTCGAGTCCGCTGCGGTATTGAGACTCGACGTCGTCGGTGATGGTTGTTTCGTCAACCGTTGTGCTGTGGTCGCGTTTCTTGTTGCGCTTTGGGCGAGACTTGACCGCCACCTTGGTAAGCTTGCCCTTCTGGGCATTGTCTGGCGCTGCGACCTCTTCGGCTTTTTCAATGGGATCAGCAATATGTGCGGGGGCCGTTGACAATCCTGGCGTCATGATTTGCAACGTGGATTGTGGTGACGGGGCATCGAGCCCAGTCGCAATCCCTCCAGACCACAGGAAGACGATTGCCACGGCGACTGCAGCTACCGCTGCCAGGCCGAGAAGAACCTTGAAGGAGCCGCCGCTCTTCGTCGAGGGAGCAGAGACGGTGGGTTCTTGGAGGTCAAACGGTGCTTCGCCATTAACAATGGCACCCGGCGCATCAATGCTCCACAACGCAAGCTTGATGGCGCGCAAACGCTCACCGATGACCTTCACCGTCTGCGGACGATCGGCTGGGTCACCAGCAAGGCAATCGAGGATCAGGGCGTCGAGGTCTGCGGGGAGAGTGTGTTCAATGTAGATGCTGGGGTTTTCTGGTGCCTCCGTGGTTTGTTTGAGTATGAGCTTGCCCCATGATTCTGCTTCGAAGGGCATGCGGGCAGTGAGCATCTGGTAGAGCACAACTCCCAACGCATAGATGTCGAATCGGTGATCTACCTCGTTCCCCAACACGTATTCTGGTGCCATGTAGCCTGGCGTCCCAAGGACGACCCCAGCGGCGGTCAAGCGGCTATCGGGGCGATCGTGCGACTCGCGAAGCTTGGCGATGCCAAAATCGAGCAGCTTGACGAAGTCGGGATCACCATTCTTGTTGAGAAGAATGATGTTGTCGGGCTTGAGATCACGGTGAACGACATCGTTATCGTGAACCGCTCCAAGGACATCGCTGAGTTGAATGGCAATGTGTAGAGCACGGGCTACCGGTATCGCACCTTGCTTGCCGATAATCTCACCGACGGTTTTGCCGTCAAGGAGTTCCATGACGAAGTACTGGTTGTTGCCCTCTTTGACAAAATCTGTGATCTCCACGATGTTCTCGTGGTGGATCCTATTCACCAGGCGTGCTTCTTCGAAGAAACGTGCTGAAGCCGTCTCATCATTGGTAAATCGACCGTGTAGCTTTTTGAGAGCGACCTCGCGTCCAAGGCCGATGTGTTGCGCCAAATAGACTACGCCCATGCCCCCAGCACCCAGTACTGAGAGAATGCGATAGGAACCAAGTTCGGTACCAACGGCCAGAACGGGGGCTTCTGTCTCGGACGCGACTGCATCATTGCGAATGACATCGCTCTGTACAGGCTTCGACAACGAAGCCATGACAGGTGCTGACTGCGAAGAGGAGTTGCCGACCTCGGCGATGTAATCGCGAATTAACTGGCGGCTGTCTTCATCGAGATCGACGAACCGCAGGCCAATGCCCGCAGGGAGATTTGGATCAGAGTCGGGACGAGCGGGATCATTGTTCCAAACGACTTCGGCGCTGGAGACGATCTCTCTACTGCCGAGATCCTCCCCGAGTCGGAATCCCAACTCGACCCAGGTCCCAGTAGAGATCTTCTCCACCGTTTCGACAAACAGTCCGCCTTCGCTGAGGTTCACAGATCGCCACTGGTTGGTTCGCTCACCGTAGTGAGTTACGCCCACAGCCGTTGTCACACGCTGGTAAGCGCGCGGGCTATCTCGAACGTTCTCACCCGTTGTTGTCGTTGTTGTCATCTGCGCTTGCTTCGATTCGTCGTCCAAAGCCCTACAGTACGATCGGAGCGCGATAACGGCAACCTCACAATGCACATCACAAGGCACAGGTGTGCGGGAATGGGTGCATGTGGGTGAAATGAGGAAGCCGTTGACTACGCCGGACCTTCGGCCCAACAGGAACACGAGACCGTGCCGTCGCAGAGGTTAAAGGAGCCGGTGTTTACGCAGTAACTTCCCGAACAACAAGGCTTGACTGTCGAGCAGGCTTGACCGGTGATGGCGCAATCGTCGCTTCCCTGTGCACAGATGCCGCTCAGTGAACCAGAGGGCATGATGCAGGACAGACTGCTGCAGCAGTCGCCGTCACTGGTGCAGACATCGCCGTCCGCCTGACATGAGACGACATCACAGGTATTGTCCACACACATTTCCGAACAGCAGTCAGCTGCGGTGGCGCAGATTTGTCCGTTGGGAGTGCAATCGTTGTCGGAGACTTGACAGATGTATTCAATGTCATTGGATCGGCATTCGCCAACGCAGCACTCGACGCCGCCTGGCTCACATACTGCACCCAAGGGAACACAGGTCGAACCGTGACAGCGCAACACTCCGGCGTCGTCAGGAACACAAAGAGTGTTGTCGCAACATTGGTCGCGAAACTGGCAGATATCCCCCGCGGGAATGCAGCAGGGGGCCTCGCCAGTGTATCCCGTGGGGCAGTCGACGCTGCCGCCACCGTAACACCGTGGAATCCCGGCGATGTCCAGCCTGCAAACCTCCTTTTTGCCATCGCAGCAGTTCTGTGACGCGCTGACCGTAAATGTACTTCCATCGGGCATAGGGAAGGAAGCGCCGCAGATGTTTCCCACCGGATTGCAAGCGGTGCCGTTATCGCAACGTCCGAAAGTATTGTCCACTGATTCCCGGGCGCACAGGACTGAGCCGTTGGGATTCGTGCCACCGCCACAACACGATTGAGCGTCGAGGCAAGACAGACCGGTCATCCGGCAACCGCTCGCGGCAAGGCAAACTGTGGCACCGGTGCCGGGATCGGCACAAATACGAGTGCAACAGTTGGAGTTGCTCGCACAGGGCATACCACCTTGATTGCATCCGCCAGGCGGTAGAACGCATGCCCCGGGAGAACCGTCGTTCTTGCTGCAAAGGTTTGTACAACAATCGAGATCACCAAAACAAAGATCATCGGTTGCGCGGCATTCCGCTTGTGCCGTGCAGAAGCCCCCCAGGCAGCTGGTCGAACAGCATTGCTGATCATCGTCACAGCGTTGTCCGACAACCCGGCATGTGCCCGCGTCGATCAGGGGAGCACAGAAACCACCGGTGCAAATGGCAGTACAGCAGGAAGTATCAGACGTGCACGCAATTCCCGTATCGAGACAACGTTGGCCTGAACAAACGTCTCCCTCACAGCGATTGAGGCAGCAATCGAGGTTATCATTGCAGGATTCCCCAGCCGCGCGGCAATCGATGACTTGCGTGCAAACGCCGTCAACCGAACAGATTCCGCCGCAACAGACCCGGCCACCGCTGCACGATGCCCCAAGGCCAACGCAAGTCGTAATGATGGTAGTTGAATCACCACCGTCCGCTTCATCTCCCGGTCTCACGATCTGGTGGTTGGCGTTACATGACGCCATGGCAAAGGTGAGCACAAGGATTGGGGCAAACCTGGAAGTACTCATAAGGACTCCATTGCTTGTGAACGGCTCTATGAGTGTACCCCATTTTCGAGAAGAGTTTATCTGCTTCTAACGATTTGTTAGCACTCGGGCGCCAGTTCGACGAGCTCGACGATGAGAGTGGTCTTGCCGTGGTTGCGACGGCCTATGATGTGAACCTTTTTCATCGGGCGCAATCTTGGGGAATGCCGCTGGCTGTTTGGATGGCGTGTGACAACACCGGGAGAATAACTCCGAGCTGCTCGGTGGCTGCCTTGGGGCTGCCGGAGAGATTGACGATGATGGTTGGACCACGTTGGCCGCACACCGCGCGCGAGAGCATGGCGCGATGTGTGTGGGCGAGGCCCTTAGCACGGATGGCCTCTGCCATGCCGGGGATCTCCCGATCGATTACCGCGCGGGTTGCCTCAGGGGCCATGTCTCTTGATGAGAGTCCGGTACCACCGGTGGTAAGGATGAGATCGCAGAGGTCGTCCTCGCACAGGTCGATGAGTTTCTTCTCGAGCGTTTTTCGGTCATCGGACATTACGATGCGAGTGACCACCGCGTGGGCGAGGCCATGTTGCTCATGTCTCAGAGCCTCTTCTATGGCGGGGCCCGAAAGGTCTTCGCGTTCACCCCGTGCTGCGCGATCGCTGAGGGTCACGACGGCGACGTGTACCTGGTCGAGATCAGGGGCCATGGCGATGGCGTCGCCCGGCTCAACAGAGCCGCTCTTGAGTACTCGCACGAAGGTGCCGTCGGTTGGCATGATGCAATCGCCGGTTTGATAGAAGATGGCGCATCGGGTGTGGCAGGTCTTGCCTCGTTGGGTTAGCTGCACCACGGCGGCCTTGCCGATACGCAGTTTCTGCCCGACCCTCACGGCGGTGAGATCAAAGCCGCGGGTGATCAGATTTTCACCGAACGCTCCATGGGTGAGCTCGAGGCCTCGGGCTCGCATCTCGTCGATCTTCTCTTCGGTGAGGATACTCACCTGGCGATGCCAATTGCCTGCGTGGACGTCGTTTTCAATGCCATGTCCACGTATCAGTCGAACGGTGGAGGCCTGTTGCTTGGGGCCACGTTTGTCGCTGACACACACGCCGACAATGGTTCCTTGCATGGCTCAATCCTGCTCGCGGAGGAAGTGTCCGCTCTTGCCACCCGACTTTTCGAGGAGCTCGATGCGTTCAATCGTCATGGCGCGGTCCATGGCCTTGCACATGTCATAGATAGTGAGAGCGGCCACGCTGGCGGCGGTGAGCGCCTCCATCTCGACTCCGGTGCGATCGTGGCACTGAACGCGGGCATGGATGGTGATGGAATCATCGCCGAGGTCGAGATCGATGTTGACAGCGTCAATGCGCAAGGGATGGCAAAGGGGAATGAGATCAGCTGTCCGTTTTGCGGCACCGATGCCGGCGATGCGCGCCACTGCGAGAACGTCGCCCTTTGCAACTGCGCCAGCACCAATGGCGGCGACGACTGCGCTCTTTGTGCGCACCGTTGCCCTGGCGATGGCCATGCGATCGGTGTCTGGCTTGGTACCCACATCGACCATGCGGGCCTGACCATGTCTATCCAGATGGGTGAGCTCATGCTCGGTCATTAAATACCTCCCCAAGTAGATTGTGCGAGGTGCCGTTCATGGCCGCCACGCTTTTTCGATGGATATCGTCTTGCGCACGGTCAGCCCCCAATTGTTGCCATCGAACGCAATGGCCAACCCGTCGTCGCTCCATTGTGGGCAACGAGAACACGTTCGAGTTGTCGGTTGAACGTGGGCCAGTCGTTGTTGCGCAAGGGCTTGACGAGGTCGACGCCACTGCGGCTTTTGAGGCACGTGTAGATGTGGCCCTGGGAGTCAACGCGTATGCGGTCGCAGGTGGAACAAAATGGTCTGGAGACGGAGGGGATGAAGCCGACCACGACTTCGTTTCCGCCATCGTCGAAACGGTGCCGCCTGGCGGTGTCGCTGCTGTTGGCCGCTCCCACGTAGGTGAAGGTCTGCGACAACATTTCAATGGCTTGCTCACATGGCAAAAACTCATCGGCAAAAATCTGTGCGGCGACGCCAATGGGCATCAGTTCGATGAACCTCACCTCACAGTCGAGCTCTTGAGCCCGACGCACCAGGTCAACGAGGTTTTCGGCGTTGACGGAGCGCAGCAGCACGGTGTTGATCTTGAGTCGACGAAATCCAGCCTGGCGTGCGGCTTCGATGCCAGAGAAGATTTCACTCATGGCGTTCTTCCCTGTCAGGGTTGTGAATCGTGAAGGATCGAGAGAGTCGAGGCTGATGTTTATCCGATCCACACCGGCACGGGCGAGGTCAAACGCATACCGTCCAAGAAGGACGCCGTTGGTTGTCAAGCACAGCTCGGCATAAGGGAGCTGTTGTCGCAGGCTCGTGGCGAGCGGTATGAGGTCGGTTCGAACCAGTGGTTCTCCACCGGTAAGGCGAAGCTTGCGGATTGTTACGAAATTGTGAATACCGAGCACTAGTTCAGTGAGCTCCACTCGAGAAAGGGCCTGTTTGTGGGCTGTGGTGGTTCTGTTGCGGCAATAGGAGCAGGCGAGGTTGCACCTCTCTGTAACCGAGAGTCTGAGAGAGATCGAGCTCGTCCCAGTCGGTGTCACAGGTGCCACCAGGGATGGACGGTCCACGTGTGTCAACTTCGGACTCCTTTCCGAACCCGGAAGGCACGCCAGTTTTCCGAGCGCACCCTGCCGATCGGGCAGCCGTAACCATTGTACCTTAGGCCACCCGATTCGGAGTCGCTTTGAACAGATAGCCACATCAGGGCGATTCTGCAAGGGCATCTCTGGCTGTTCTGCAATTCGAATGTCTACTTTCTGCAGAAATTCTGGCAGAAATCATATACAGGTCGGTTCGGTTACCGCCGTGGATATTCCCACGGCTGAGCCCGAGGCCAACGGTGACCCGACGATACATCTCTTTCGTAATCCGCCACCGAATAGCCGTTTTGGTTGCCTGCGTTTCGGTCACTGTAGCCGCGACGTGGATGGTCAGCCGCGGGGTGTTGGCCTCGTCAGTTATTCAGCTCTTTTTTGGTGAAGACCCCAAGTACGAGGCGTATCGCGAGCTGGCCAATCGTTTCAGCGACAGCGATCTTGCTGTGTTCGCCTTCGAGCATTCCGAGTTATTCACTGCCGACGGTTGGCACAAGCTCGAGCGCGTGGTGGCGGGGCTCGAAGAAGTCGAGGCGGTGCGGCGGGTTGATGCTGTGACCAACGCCTATCGGATCCGCGGGGAAGACGACCTGCTGGCCGTCGATTCCTACAATGATCTGGTGGCAGATGGTATTGCGTTCGAGGAACTACGTCACGACATATTGGCAGACGAGCTTCTCCGCGGACTGTTGGTGTCTGAGGACGGACGCTACTCAATGGTTCTCATTGAGCTCACCGATGACGCTGATCGTCCTGTTGAAAAGCTACCGGAGATCATGGAGCAGCTCTATGGCCCCTTCGAGGCTGCTGGGTTTTCGCGGCAACAGCTCCATCCGGCGGGGTTGCTGCCAGAGACCATCGAGACCACAGCGCAGGCCCGCTATAGTATCTACACTATCTTTCCAATCGTCGTGTTGTTGTTGAGCCTCATTGTCTATCTCCTCTTTTTGCAGGTCTGGCCGGTCGCCATCACCATGGGAGTCTCCATGGTTGCCAACCTGTGGACCTTCGCGTTTGCCGTGATGCTCGACCGCGACATCAACATCATGATGGCCATGGTGCCGGCTGTCATGTTGGTGGTTGCATTCAGCGACATCATTCACTTGTGCTCGGCCTATCTTTTGGAGTTGCGGGCCGGCCTGAGCAAGGCCGACGCCATTCTCGAAAGTGGCAGCGAAGTCGGACGCGCGTGTTTGTTCACTTCACTGACGACCCTTGTCGGATTCGCTTCTCTCGCCTTTGTACCGACACCTGTGATTCGCAAGCTCGCCACTGTCTTGGCTTTTGGGGTGGCGTTGGCGTTGATCTTGGCAATGACGCTGGTGCCAATACTCTTCTCCCTCTTGCCGGCACCCAAGGCAGCGACGTGGCAAAAAGGGGGGCCCTTGGTGCGCTTGGTGGACCGAGTGATCCAAGGTGCGTTGGCCTTGTCGACCCGTCGGGCTTGGCAAGTGATTGTGGGGTTTGCAATTGTCCTGGTCGTCTCGCTCATGGGGATCTCGAGGATTCGCATCGAGACCAAAATGATCGACCGACTCAACGAAGACAACCCGATTCGTCAGTCTGCTGAGTTCATCGAAAAGCAATTCGCAGGGACGACATTCCTCGACGTCTATTTCACGGCCAAAGAAGGGGACTTCCTCGAGCCCGAGCGTTTTGTGGCGCTCTCCCGATTGCAGGAAGAGGTATTGAAGATCGCCGACGTGGACGAAGCTCAGAGTTTTGTCGACGTCATCGACCGAATCCATAACGAGCTCGCCGGACCGGACGCCAAACTGCCGGACAGCCGGGCTATGTTGGCGCAGTATCTTCTGTTGTTCGACATGTCTGGTGGAGGGGGCATTGAGCGTCTCATTGACGAGGAAAGACTTACGGTTCGCATGACAGTTCGGCTTTCGGGGCCTGGCATGGTGCGAACCGCTGACCTTGGCAAAGAAATTGCGCGGCAGGGGCGGGAGTTGTTTGGCCCCTCTGTGGATGTCAGTCCTGGGGGCCTCACCTATCTGTTTGGTGACTGGATCGGCTTCATTGTCGACGGACAGAAACAGGGTCTGCTGTTCGCGTTTTTTGCCACCACTCTTATGATGATCGTTGCCCTGCGATTGTGGGGTGCCGGACTGCTTTCGATGATTCCCAACGCATTACCTATTCTGGTTCTCGGTGGCGTCGTCGGCTGGACCTGGGACAGCGTCGACTCCGACACCATCATGGTGGCAATGATCGCCATTGGTATCGGTGTTGATGACACAATACATTTTACCACCCGCCTGCGCATGGAGGCCGCACGTACGAATGACCTTTTTCGAGCCATGCAGCGCACGTTCAATTTCACCGGCCGGGCAATTATCATGACCTCGATCATTCTTTGTCTTGGTTTTGCGCCATTTGCCACCAGCGCCTACTTCACCACCAAGATCATGGGAACACTGTTGCCAATGACCTTGCTTGTCGCACTGGTGGCTGACCTCCTTCTGCTTCCTGCCCTCATTGAAGTCGGGGTGATTCGCATCCCTCTCGGTGGCGACACTGGCAGCTCACAATTATCGAGTTGAATCGCGGAAGTGTTCAATCGACAGGTTCGTCATTACATTGTCATCGGTTATCGAAGTTGGAGGTAGAATTGCGATGCCATCTCGAGATGCAAATGCGACGATCATCTTTCGCCGGGAGGTCAATCCGCGGCTCCTCATATTGCGAATAGCTCCTGATGGTTGGCAGCTGCCGAGCTTCACGCCAGGACAGTACGCGACGTTTGGCATTCCGGCCGCAGCCAGACGCATAGAAACAGCAGACGCTGAGGTCGATCCGCCAAAGCCCGACAAGTTGTTGCTGCGTGCCTATTCCATTGCTTCGGCGTCGGTGAATCGCGCCTTCATCGAGGTTTATGTCAACCTCGTCGATTCGGGGACCTTTACGCCGCGTCTTTTTGCGTTGCAGCAAGGGGACAAGCTGTGGCTCAAGCCCACCATCAAAGGCATGTTCACCCTAGATGATGTTCCGAAGGAGAAAGACATTGTCATGATCGCCACCGGTACCGGGCTCGCGCCATACATGAGTATGTTGCGTACCCATGCCGACGGTGCGGCCCGCCGCTGCATGGTTTTGCTCGGTGCGCGGCACGTGCGGGATCTCGGATATCATGAAGAACTCCTCGAGCTCAGCGCCCACCACCCCCATATTGCTTACTGTCCGGCCGTCAGCCGCCCAGAAGTGGAGGTCGAGTGGACAGGGCATGTGGGTTACGTCCAGGACCTTTGGCAGGGAGATTGGGTGAGGCAAACCTGGGGCCACCGACCGACGCCGGAGACGTCACATGTATTCTTGTGCGGCAATCCTGCGATGGTCAGCGACATGAAGACGATGCTCGGCAGGGATGGATTTGTCGAGCATTCTCGCCACTCCCCCGGTCAGATCCACACCGAAGAGTATTGGTGAGGGCTACAGACGCATTGAAGGCGTACTTGTCTGACGACACATCCCTTCAACCGCGAACGAAGGGATTGTTGCGCTTCTCCCGATCGACGGTCGTTTTGGGACCGTGACCGGGAATGACCGTGGTGTGTCCCGGCAACGTGTAGAGGCGATCTCGGATGGAGTTTGCAAGGGCGTTGAAGTCTCCACCGGGCAGATCGGTGCGACCAACGCCACCCGCAAAAAGAGTATCGCCGCAAAGCAGGGTATCTGCGCTTTCGATATAGAAGCTGACTCCGCCACGGCTGTGCCCGGGGGTGTGAATGACCGTCAACGACTCTGTTCCCACAGTCAAGATGTCATGATCCCTGAGGTCGTGGTCGATGGCACGCCGCTTAGGCGGCGGCAAACCGAACATCATCGCGTGGGCACCGGCATTGTCGAAGAGAGCTCGGTCCTCTCGATGCAGATAGAGGGGTGCCCCGGTAGTTTCGGTCAACTCTGCGCTACCGCCCATATGGTCAATATGTCCATGGGTGTGAAGGATGCCGATGACCTTGGCACCGAGCTTGGCGAGTCGTGCGAAGATCATCGGAATGTCGCCACCTGGATCGATGACAAAGACTTCTTTGCTCGCATCATCGCCGAAGAAAACGCAGTTGGCACCGAGGGGACCTGCTGGGAATACGTCAAGGATCATCCCACCGCTGTAGCGAATCGCGCTTGGGGTTGCAATGGCCCGTCGAGTTCCAGGTGTTCCACGAGCGTGACCAGCGCGGTCGAGCTAAACGGTTCTGTTCGATACAGGACCGATCTGCCCGTCGCGCAGCAAATCGGCGAGCAGATCGAGGCCACCGGGCTGATCGAGCAAGGCGGCGTAGGGGCCGAGCATGTCGGCAAAATGCTCCCGAATATATGACGTCATGAAGGCAGCAGTATCGGGACGGGTGTACATCTCCACGTTGAGTCGTTGCGACATCTATTTCCTCCGATTTCGGCCCACGCGCACGGGCTCATTGTCCGGACATCCTGACGTCGTCGGGGCAATCGGGCAAGTTTTCTGCGTAACCACGTAACCACCGCTGGATCTGGTGCGACCTCTACAAGACGTCACGGCGAGCAATTTCCACTGGCTCAGGCATCGCCCATTCGGTTCATTGGATGGTCTTTGCCTTGGGCTACCCGGCAACTGTCGCAAGTACAGAGCGTACGCAGGTTGTCGAAGGAGTAGATCCCTGTTGAGTGGCGGTGACCGCCACCATCGTCCCAGATGATCTTGAGGGCGTAGTTGCCGACCTCCTCGATGCCGGTGATTGTTGGAGCATCAACGGCGACAAAATCCCATCGGCCAGTGTGCCCCTGGCAGTGAGCGCAGGGACAATAGCCGCGCAGATACCGCCAATCATAGGAGCTCTCGTGTCCATCATCCCAAGTCACGCGCAGTCGCTTCTCCGTGCTCCTGGTCTCGACTTCCACCGGTGCTACCGGTGCCACAGGATCTCGACTCATCGTTTAGACTCCTCGTATCGATTGGACACTCATGTTAGTCACTGGTCGATTGGATGTCATCCACACGCAGCAGATCAGCAGGTCAGCGGACGTAACCAAGAGAGCGCAGTACTTCGACCGTTTCGTTGGAGATCTCCGCCTCGCCAACAGCGAGATCAAAACGATCCTTGCGTCGATTCTTCAGCTCTTGACGGAAGAGGCGAACGACGCTGGGGAGGTGAGTGGAGAGATCGGTGCGCTCGGAGGGGTCCTTTTTGAGATCGTACAACTCCTCTTTGCCCTCGATGAAGGGGTAGGAGGGTTGCAAACGGTTGTTGCGCAGGTGGCGCACATATTTGTAGCGGTTGGATCTGAGCGACACCTGATTGCCACCGGCGTGCTCGGAAAAGGCTATTCTCTCCGGTGGCACTTCACCGCGTATCAATGGCCACAATGACCGCCCGCGCATGTTGTGGGGAGGCGGAATGTCGAAGAACTCGAGGAGCGTCGGAAATATGTCGACGAGCTCTACGACTTCGCTGACTTGAACACCTTGGCGGCCGGCGCCCGGAAAGTACGTGATCAACGGAACGTGCACGGTGGGTTCGTAGAGACCCGTGTGTACAAAATACATGTCGTGCTCGCCAAGAGCCTCACCGTGATCGGCGGTGAGTACAATCACCGTGCGATGGAGGAGGTCTCGTTCCTCAAGAGAGTCCACGAGTCGGCCGATCTCATCGTCTACGTAGGTCACCGCTCCTTGATATTGTGCAAACACCCACTCGACGTCGGTGATGCCGTCGAGCCATTGCAGAAAAAATGGGTGGTCTGACATGTGTTCGGGCAAAAACGGCCAGATACGCTTGAGAGAACGCTTCGCTGGGTCCCGCTCATCATCATCATAGTAGAAGCGGTCGTAGGGAGGGGGAGGCTGGTATGGAGTGTGAACGTCCGCGAAGTGGACCCAGGCATAAAATGGTACTTCGCCTCCCTCGTCGAGCCACTCGAGAAATGTGTCGATGGTGGCGTCGGCACGACGGAAGTTGCTACTCTTGACGAAGGTTTGGATGCCCTGGCCGAGGTTGCTGACCTCGGGATTGAGGTGGCGCATATTGGCAATCGAGAAGGTGCGGAACCCCCGCCCTGCAAACAGCTCTCCCAGTGTTCGCGGAGCGTTACCCAATGCCTCGAAGTTTGAATAGACGTTGTGATCCTGCAGATAGAGACTGGTGAACATCGACGCGTGTGAAGGGGTTGTGGTCGTCGACTGTGAAATGGCCTGGCTAAATAACACTCCACCGGAGGCAACCCGATCGAAACCCGGAGTCAACACCCGGGCGTGCCCATAGCTGCTCAGATAGTCCGCACGCAACGTGTCGACAGTCACGAAGATAACACCCAAAGGCGCTGTATCGCCGGCGGGCAGGTTGATGGTTGGCATGACTATGCGGTGGGGCTTGGCGTGCTCAGGTTCCCGAGGGCCATGGTCACAGCCAAAGAGAAGAGCAAACAACATGACAAACAAACATCGCACGTTGAAACCATAGCAGGCTGTGCTGAGCTGTCAAAAACAAGGGAATATTTTGCAACAAACTTTTCAAGGCAGATGGTGACGCGTACAATGGCCGATAGGGAATCATGACAAGCGATTTGACCAAGAAATGTATTGTGTCGCGGGGTTGGCCTGTGGTTCTCTGCGTCTGTTGGGGGTTATGTGGCTGAACCGCGACGAAGATACGACACCGTGGAATTGGTTACGGAGCTCAAGCGCGAGCGCCGTAACGCGCTCATTCTCAGCTTGGCGGGTGTCGGCATCCTGCTGATCTTGTTGCTTCTGTACATGACGGCGATCGGTGAGGACGAAGTTCCCACCGTAAATCAGGGCACTGCCACATCCGCGCCCCTCCAGCCTGCCCCAAATCCGACAGAGCCAGCCACACCGACTGAGGCAGCGGCGCCAGAGGTGTCCCCACCGGTGGTAAAGGCGGCCCCGGCAACGGTCATCATCCTTCTCACCAAAAAGGAGGAAGTGTGGGTGGACGGAAAAAGCCTGGGGAAGATCAAGAAGGACACCATCGAGTTGAGTGCGGATCAGGAGCACGAGATTCGCGTCAAGATGGGCAAGAAGATGGTGACGAAGACGTTGATTCCAAAAGCTGGTGAAACCTGGGACTTGCGTTTTGATGCGAAGCGCAAGAAAGCCAAGCTCAAAAAGTTGAAGGAGTCATCGCGCTGATGGCGACATGCCAGCAGCTCGACCTTTCTGCGTATTTGCAACGATGCCATTGGCGATCGCCGCCGCGAGCTGCTTGATGCGAGCGTTGTCGGCTCTGGAGAGCGCCGCAAACTCATCGGGGCGATTGTAGAAGAGAGCTTCAACAAAGACGAAAGCCGTGTCCGGAACTTTGCGCAACAGTCCCAAGTTTCGCGCAAAAACACCGTTTTCGATCTTGCTGGCGTTGCTGCCGTGACCTGTCTGCAAGGGGATGCCAAGCTCGTTTGAGATGCTGTGAACGATCGAGGTTCCAAGGTCCACCGACTCTTGCCATGAATCCTTCTCGAGAAGGTGGCGTGCGAAATAGGCGCGATCCTCGCGAGTGGAGAGTTCCCCTTTCATGAAACCGCCGGGAACGTAGATTTTTGTCCGACTGGGAGCGGACGTATTGATGGCGTGGTCGGTGACTGGAGACAACGGTAGAGGGACGACCGCATCAAAATGCAGCGACAACGTGATGTCTGCTCCGAAATCACGAATCTTTTTGGCGCGAGCGTCGAGGTCAGAGCTCGTGAAATAATGCCGACGCTTGTGGCTCGCAAACATGTCCTTCACATGAAAGTTGCGCTCAAATGCCCGAATCAAGGCGGCATCGTCCCCCGGAGTTGTCAGGAGCTCTTGAAACCAGGATGTTCCAGTTGCGGCGCGCAATGCTTCCCGACCGTGTGCTTGTATGTCGATGTCGTCATAAGCGACTGATGTTACCGGATTTGCACCCGTTCGCGTGATGAGGACCTCGGCCCCAAGCTGCCGCAGCGTCGCGGCCAAGAGTTCGGCGGTCTTACCGGCGAGTTCACCCTCCGACAAACGGTGACCGTTATTTTCGATGTACTTACCGGTGATGTCTGCCCACTCACCGCCCATGTGTCCGGGATCGATGGCGATACGCATGCCCTGCAGGGGTTTGGCAGCATCGTCGGATGCCCTCTGGATTAGGGGACCCACGACATCGTTGGTGGAGAAGATCGAGGTATCACTGGCATGTGGATCATCGACAGCGGCAGGGGGGGGCACAGCCAGTTTGACTTCAAAGTCCAAACGCTGTTTCGAATCGCGGTCGCGATACACCCGCAACACCGGAATGCCTTGCGGATCGTCGACGATTTCTGCGTAGTGTTTGAGCAGCTCACCTTGGGGATCGAGATGTTTTAGCCGCTCCTTGAGCTGTTTCAGGGTGATGCCACCGGCAAGATCGTCCAGTCGGACTGGCATCACTGTTTCAGGTTCGACACCGAAGTGTTCGAGTATCAATTGTGTCCTTCTCAGAAGCTCGTTCGCCGGCCGCAGGGCGTATGGATTGAATTCTGCCAACACCGGACGTGGCAGCTTGAGAGTATGGGTTTGAAGGTAGGCACCGCTGCCGATTAGCACCAGCTCATTTCGCGAAACCTGGGACGCCGAATGGTACGCCAAATCGACTTGATCGCTCTCTTTGCTCTGCTTTGAGTCCTCAAGCGGGTGCTGGGCGTCGCTCTCGCCGAGGATGAGCTGGTCGGACTCGTTGCGCCCAGAACCTCTGACTCCATCCACCAAAACGAGACATCCTTTCTGCAAACCTAAAAACCAAGACCCAACTCCACATGTTCCTTATCGGCGTGCCCCACAGAGTGTTGCGCGGCGTTCTGGCGTTCTGCGTTCTGCCTGCTTCACAACGTAGTCGTGGTTAGTTGTGGTTGGTCAGTTCCCTCCTATCAATCGCTTCCGGAGATATCAAATACCTGCACCTCGAGGGATGGGCCCGGCGGTGGTGGATCGTGGGCGATCAGATTGATGGGCGAACAGATTGATGTTGCGAACAGATTGATTGACAGGTTTGAGGCAATGCGCTAGCTACGCTGCTCCCGATCGGGGTGTAGCTCAGCCTGGTAGAGCGCTTGGTTCGGGACCAAGAGGCCCAGGGTTCAAATCCCTGCACCCCGACCAATTCTAACCATGGTTACGTAACATGAGCTCGGTGGGATGCAGATCCAAGTAGGTTTGCTGCGCCAGGTATTCGATGCCGTAACGCCTCACGTGATGCTTGAGCAGAGTCAACGGCACCACAAGGGGTATGTGGCCCGCGCGATAACTGGCGATGACCTCCTGGATCTCCTGGCGATCGTTGGAGTCGATGAGCTTTTTGAAATACCCTGCAATGTGCTGAAGGACGTTGGTCTGTTTGCCCCGGGTGGCCATCGTGCGCAGGCCGTTCAAGAACAGCGTTTCGTACTCGCTAGCCACCTGCTGGCGATCCCTTTCCTTGGTAGCGGCCACCAGCCGGCCTAGCTCCTGGTAGGTGGGGCGGTCGTGGGCCAGGAGCAGTAGCTTCTCACGGGCATGGAAGGCGACCAGGTCGCCCAGCCTCCAGCGGCCGCCAAACAGGGTGCGGACGCGGCGATAGGCAAAGATCCGTTCGACGAAGTTCTCCCTCAACCCGGCGTCGTTGAGACGGCCATCTTCTTCTACCGGGAGATTGGGGAACCGCTCTATCAGCTCCCTGGCGTACAGGCCTCGGCCATTGCGTGCCGGGGCCACTCCAGGCTTAGCATCATAGATGCGGACGCGCTCCATACCGCAGCTCGGCGAGCCCTTCTGAAGGATGTAACCGCAGAGGTCTTCCTTGGCGAGCTCCTTGGTCCGCTTGCGCGCATAGGACTCCAACCGCACCGTATGATCGGTATTGCTCTTGGGCGCCACAAGCCGAACCGCTCCATTGTTCTCGTCGCCTCGCACGAGCCGCAGGGTCTCTCTGGGGATCCCGAGGCCGATCTCGACCTCAGGGCAGACCGGCACAAAGCGCACGTAGGTGCCGAGGGTGTCTCTAATGAAACGGTCGAGCTTGTGACCGCCGTTGTAGCGGACCTCTTGGCCCAGGACGCAGGCCGAAATCCCGATAGGAATATCCACAGCCTTTGGCTGTTCGTCTTGTTGAGTTATCTTCGTCATTGCTTTTTCCCTACCTTCGAGGTCAGGAGTTTGCAATGAAGGTGCCCCCCCCCGCAGCAGGTTTGTCAAACGCTCGTTGGTGTCGTTTGCTTACCAGCTTCTTGCCAGCCCATGATGCCCGCCTCCAGGACGTAAACATTCTTGTAGCCAGCTTGGGCGGCGCGCTTGGCAGCACTCGGCGCCGCTGTGCACTTGGTGTTGGCACAATAGAACACGAGGACAGCGGCCTTGTCCTTGGGTAGCTCCGCCATGTCGTACTCATTGAAAGACGACAGGAGCTTGGCCCGGGGAATGGTGCCGTATTTTTCTCGGGTCTTGGGGTTGTTGGCATCAAAGATCGCAATCTCTTGATTGGCCTGCTGCATCTGCACGAGCTGTGCGACAGTCACCGCTTTTGGCGTCTTGTTTGCGGCAGTGGTTGCGGCCTCACCACACGCCTGAGCGTCTGTGGATACAAAGGTTGCCATTGCAACAATGGCAGAGATGGCAAAGAAAGATCTCTTCATGATGACCCTCACAACAGAGTTGGGTTGAATCGTTATGTCGGGATGCCGCACGGCTGACGAGCTGTGGGGCGAGACAGGTCAAAGATAACAACTTGGCTCACGACCGCCATAGGCGGAGGACGATTTTCTCGGTGGGTTCGTCTCAGTTCACTCGTTTGCCTGGCGATTCGTTTTGGCCTTGGGGCGCACCACATATCGCCCTTCTTCGTTGATTCTGACATCTGGCAAAACGAAACTTTCTTCGAAACCGTCGTAGACTTCTTTCAGGTTGCGCCAAAACGCCTCGAGCTCACGGTTTCCCGGATGCTGGGCCAGCAACTCGACCAAGGTGTCTTGGGAGAGACGGGCCGGAAACATGTGGATCACGGGGTCGCGATTCCAACGGATGCGCGAGTCTATGGCCGCAAGATACAGCTCCTGCATCGGCTCGTCCTGGATGGGAATGCAACCAATGGTCACGCAGTCACCGTGAATGCAGATGTCGCCACCGAGGTTGACAACAGGGCCGGGGGTGCCGTCGGGGCTACGAGGTCTTCCGAGGATACGGTCGGCTTTGTTGGGGTAGTTGACCAAGATGGACAGGTGATAGCTGCTGTTCGGATTGAAGGCGGTGGCTTGGTACACGCCTTCGGGAACCTGCAAATCACCACGCCGGCGCTTCGGGCCGAGGTCACCGGAGTTCGCGCAAATGGGAAAAGTCTTGACCAACGTCATCTTACCAGAGACGGAATTGGCGCCCCACATTTCCAACTCGCCCTCGCGTTTGAAAATACGAATGAGCAGTGATCGGGCCGGATAATCGACGCCCGCCGCAGCAAAAGTCACTTTGAGCTCGTCACCAATCCTGGCGCGTGCCCGTTTCACTCTCTCCGCGTTGCTTTGTCGCTTTGCAAATGATGGATCACTCTGCAAGGACGGTGGTTCACTCAACGCAGCAGTTTGCCCGCCCTGGGCGAACGAAGGCTTGACTGCTACCAACGGCAACACGCCAACGAGGACGAGCAATGGAACCATTGGCCGTGGAACACAGATGTATGACGATAGATTTTGGCGAGTTGGAAGCATGTGTCTCTGCAAAGTTGGAGCAAGCATCGGGCCAAATCGCGACTATTGCAATCGTTGAGAATTTGACTATTCCTTACTTTCAACTCCTTGCGCAAATGGCAAGATGTGCCCACCTTGCTCCTCTGGGTCGGCATCTCGATCCCATCTCGATCCAAATCTCAATCTGAATCGCGAAAGGGAGAACACAATGTACGTTGTTGCTGGAGTCACAGGTCACGTTGGTTCAATCGTTGCAAATCAACTGCTGGACAAAGAATGCCGGG
>MGST01000015.1 GCA_001798605.1 Deltaproteobacteria bacterium RIFOXYA12_FULL_58_15
CATAGGCTTGCTCGAGGATTGCTTTGGCATCGAGGCCGCTTTGTTTGGCCCACTCGACATCGAGGCCAACACCGTGGCCTTGACCCCGTCCAAAGAACACAACCTCCTGCGAACCCACTTCCACCTGTTCGGGACATGATGGCAGGCGCAAACGGGATCGCAGCAGATCGCAGGGAATGTCGGTCACCTCGTCGTGTGGATTGCCCCCAGCAACCACAGTTCGGCTGTAGTGAATCCGACCGTCGCGAATAGCGATCCCGATCGGGTTGGCCCCGAGGATCTCGTCGACGAGTATGCGGGGTACACTCTGGCGCCAAGGATCTGTGCCCCCGCGAGCAAAGTGTAGCCAGCCGGTCGGAGACCAGGAAATCTCAAATATGGCATCGTCACCTGCCAAGGGCGGGTGGGTGCCTTGAAACACCTGGCAGTGGGTGGTGTCACACAACGGCCGGTATCCATGTCGAGGCTGTGCGGCGTTGTGGGCAATCACCGCTCCAAGCGCCACTCGGGCTTCGCCGCGAATGCTGGCGTCCTCGGAGTTGATGACGCCTGCCACATAACGGGCCCGCGACGTGGAGAAGACAATCTCCGAGCCCCGGCGCGCGCGTTGTTGCCTCTTGGTTGCACCTTCCTGTGTTGGCCCTGGCGGTGGCAGGGGCGAGAGCCTGAATATGCCGGCGTAGGGCCGTCCGCTTTCCCTGGTCGTGGGGAAACGGATGAGCCATGGCGCGCCTACACAAATGGAGGATCCCACTTCGACGTGTTGCACGAGTGGCAGAAAACCGGTTTCCAAATACGTCAGCTTCTCACCGTCGGTGACAACGCCAACACCATCACAGCTCGCTTCGATTTGAGCCTTGGACAATAAACCAAAGGTCTGCACCCGGGTTTCGTCCTGCCCCTCGCTTCGCACCTGCAAGTCTTTGACAATCTCGCCGGCAAATGTCCTCGGTGCGCGACCGGCGCATGTTCTGACAACAACGAGATCATCGGTCACGGCAGCAATCCAACCCAAGGTCGGCCGAGACTGAGAATCGCGCACGGTGCCGGTCTTCGTCGCAACACCAGCTAACCGCGATGATGCCTTGAGCGTGCCCAGAGTTCCTCGTTCTGCGTTTTGCTTGAGAAGCTCGATGACCTCTGGACTTCCAGCGGCCAGCACCCGGAAGGCTTGGGCTACCGCCCATGGCGACAACGCCAAAGTTGGCCGAATGCCAATGGCCTCACTCATGTCCTCGGGCAGTCTTTCAAGACCTAGGCGAATCAACAGCGCGCCGTATGTCCCAAAACCCGATGCGCCATCTTTGCCTTGGGCCCAATCGAGAAAGTAGCCATTGCAGGATCGAAGCAAGGCCGTCCCCACGTCCATCATTGCAGGCATGTCGTCACCACACAGCCACTCGGGACGTCTTGGAACGGGTTGTAGATGTGGCGTGATTGCACCCGCGCCTGCAACAACAAACGGCTTGAGAGTGGAACCGAATGGCATGGGTACATGGGCCATGCCCTCCGTGCGCAGGACCTCACCCGAATGCCGGTTGAGGATGACCAGCGCGTTGCCAACAGCTGCAGCCCCTGGTGCCGATAGCTCACCGATGCTCACCGGCTCCGCCCAGCGGCCGCCCACCGCACACATACGCAGCCTCCGGGTCAATGCGATTGGCAGAGCATCCGTATCGCGCGCCCCTTCCACAAGAAGACGCGCCAAGGCCCGCCGCGCGGATGGCGCATCGAGTTCCTTGCTTCTCTCGAGGAGCGCCTGCGCCCGTGGCGTCGACAAATACTCGCCCGAGGTCCATTGCTCGATCTCGCCGCTCGTGGCCAGAGCAAACGCTTCGTGAAACAGACGGTCATCCGTCGCCTGTGGACAAACCGACATCAAGAATTGGTGCGCGAGCTCGTGGCGCAGTGCCGTCAGCATCGCCTCATCCACCAAGCCAACTCGCCGCTGCCGCAATGTCACACGGCCGAATCGCCCCTTGCCGGCTTCGGTGACGTTCAGCGCGCCCTGCACAATGCGAATGACGCCCCCACCCGGCGTTGCGAGAGATTGGGTAATCCGGCTGTAGCTCTGCTCGAGATCCCGCCAGCACTGCTTTGCCGCTTTGGCAAGCGTGTCACCCGGCTCGAGGCCGCCCTCGATGATGAACTCAGGAGGGGCGGCGAAAGTGAAGGTCAGTACGACAAATGCAAGAGCAGGCATGCGCGGCAACGAGCAAAACGGTGACTGGGCCTAGGGCGCGGCGCTATTTCGAGGCGGCGATTTTCAATCGTGTCGCCGCGGTCTGCGCATAGATCTCTGGCGAATACATGTCAGTGAGTTTCGCCGGGGGTGTGGAGAAATCGCCCGCATACTGTGCCCGCATCACGTAACCAACCGAGCGGGGACTGCGACTCCACCATGCCGGCTCGTCAAAGAAGAACACCGCGCGCTCGGGATTGAGGGAACGGTACTTGAGGGCTTCATGTCGCAATGGCAGGTCGTACGGGGGCGAGCGGAATTTCTTGTCCTCGATGACCGGCTCGAAGCCAGCAGGCACGCCATCCTCAAGTACGTAGTACGCCGACCGCAGCGTTCTGTATTTCTCACCGTCGTGGGCATCGAATTCGATCTCGACGAACACATACTGCCCCTGGGCAACGGTCGCACCATCTTCAATGGGTTCTCGACCGTCTGGCCGCAGGAGCCAATAGCTGCGTTTCACACTCATCCCCTTCTCTTCGGCTTTCACCTGTTCGAGGGGAACAAGGGCGGTGGCACTAAGAATCGCCGCACCTTCGAACGTGCCGAGATCGACCCGCAGCACGCTCGCGGGAAGATTCGCAACCATCCCTGTTCCCCGCGGGCGCAGCGCGACTTCACCAACACCATGGGCAGTGACCTTTGGCGCAGGCATCTGTTGCATCGACTTGGCGTCGTCCTTGAGAAGCCACAGGCTGTGCAACAGCGCCGTGCTGCGGTCAAAGGTGGACAGCTCGGCGGCACCTCCCATGGCGGCGACGAACCGACTGCGAGCTGCGTCTTTGTCGATGGTGCCGTAGGAAGCCGCATGGGTGACGATCGCCGTCAAACCGACTCGTCCTAAGGGATAGCGCCAAAACGCGTCGCCAAAACGATAATCGGCAACCTTGGTAATATTGCTCGCGCTCACCGCCGCAAGCTCTTGCACCTTGGCTGCCACCTGCGGTTCTTGGATGATGCCAGCATGCTCGGCGGCGAGGACGGTAAGTGCCGCCGCGTACATGTCCTTTCCGGATGCGGACGCGATGGCAGTTCGTGCACGCGCCGCGTGTTTGCTTCCCTGCAAGCGCGCGAGCACGTATGTCCGGGTGACATCGAGGGTGGCGGGCAATCCTTCTTGGCGTGCCAGGTATTCAGCAGCAGCCTGCAATCCTTCATCGTTCTTCGCCACCAAGCCCGCCTCCACAGCATAGGTGAGACCATCAACGGCAATGAGGGTGAGGGGCACCGTCGGCTCGCTGTAGCCACTGAACCACGTGTAGCCACCGCTTTTCACCGCAAGGTTCTTGATGCGTGTCAGACCAAAGATAGAACGAGAATAGGCTTCCTCGAGCAACGCCTGGCTCTCCGGATCGAGCTTGCCAAAGCTGCCCACCTCTTTGAGGGTCCGGTACACTGCAATGTTGGGTACCGTTGTGGCAATCAACTGTTCGAGACATCCGTAGGGATAATTGAGCAGACCACGCACACTCGCCAACGCCGCGGCGACTGTGGTGGGCATGAGATTCAGCTCGACGTTGGTGAGGGTTGCTTTCTCTGGCACCTCGAGCTCGACCGAACCGCCGCCCTGCCGCTCTGAGACGATAAGTTGTTCGATGGCGGCTGGTCGCACCGGCAAACTGCGTAGGTCGGTGCGCACACCATCGTCACTCTCAACTCGTAACGCCACTTTGGCATTGCCTACTGCCTCTGCTTTGAACTGCACCGACAGCACTCTCTCGCTCTTTGCCGCGATCGCCAGGCCCGCAAAGGTGCCTGATCCCGAAACGCCGTTCTGACCGTCCAGGCCCAGGGATACGGTGCGAGGCCTTTTGCCCTTGTTGTTGGCCACCCGAATGGTGCCCGTCACTTCATCACCCTGACGCAAAAACTGCGGCAAACTCGCCGCCACAAACAACTTGCCACGACTGGCAAACTCCGCGGTCCCTTCGCCGAAGCGACCCGATGCATCGGCGGCGACGGCGGTGATCACCCAGAGTGTTTGATTGCCGGGAAGCTTGAAATTCACCGTCGCGGCACCGGATGCGTCGGTGACAACCGATGGATTCCAATAGGCGGTGTCCTCATCCTTGCGTTCGATCTGTGGCGGCTTGACCGCAGCGAATTCGTGATCGCGGATGCGACCTCGCAGCCGTGCGAGATACTCACCATAGCCGTAGCCTTGAAACTCCGCTGAGTAGAAGTTGGCAATGTTATTGCGCACCAAAGGATAGAAGAAGCTAAGGATGTTCGGGCGAAACTCCTGTTGGATGGCGTAGACCGCTTTGTCGACGACGCCCACCGATACTTGCGCTGCCACGCCCTTGCCCGTGTGGTCGGTGACTTTCACTCGAATGGACTGTTTCCCGTTCGGCAACGCCTCTTCGTTCTTTGGCTCGACGTTGACTTGCAAGGTTCGCTGTTTGGGAATGACGCGAAACGCTACGACACGTTCGTCCCATCGGCCCGTAGCCGTAGGATAGGCGACCGATGCGTAGACGGCACTGCCGAAGCGTTTCTCGATAGCAAAATCATAGACCAAGGTGGTGCCACGCACCTGCACCAGCTCGGTCTCGTAGAGGGCATTTCCAGAAAGGGTTATCCACACCGGCCCACCGTTGTTCCCGCCCGGTCCCCAGCCATCGGGAAGCAACGCCACCAATTGTGCTTGCTCCCCTGGCTCGAGCGGTTTCGGCAAGGCCTCGGTGGTCAGAATGGGCACTCGAACGACCGCTTCGCCCTCGGTGCCAATGACGAGCAGGCGCGTCTCCCCATGCCACGCCTGATTCTCTCTGTCCCGGAGCGTGACTCGGGCCAGCACCGCACCGATGCCATCGGTCGGCCACGACACCCGCCACACGCCATCGGCATTGGTTGTGATCTTCTGGATGCCCTTAGACGACTCATCGCCATCGGCGTCGAGCAGAACGAAATCGACTTCCCCCCCGGTCTCACCAAAGGGACGGCCCGCGAGGGTGACTGCACGTACTGAGAATGTCGCATCACCATTTTTGAGGACAAACGGTTTGTTGCTGGAGAGCTGCCCGAGCACTGCACACTCTGAGTGAAAGAACGGCTGCGACGTCGATGCCGTCGAGCCCTCGGGGTCCTGCGCTCGTACCGTCAGGGTGTACTTGAATGGCGTGCGGGCGCTGGCGTCCTCTTCACTGAGCTCAGGGACGCGCACGCTGATTGCCGCCTCACCCTTCGCATCAAACATTGGCGCACTGGACCAAGGGTCGTAATGCTCGAAGCTCGGATCACTCTCCGATCGCTGTTCGCTCGAGGAATAGAGACGAATGGGTACTGTCAGTTGGCCCTCCGTGGTCGATGTCGAGCCATATGTCACAATCGACCCCTCACCTCCCATGCCAGCGTCATCAACCCACGCCGGGGTGGTCGCGATGGTCCGATAAAGGAAAACCTCGTAACGAGTGTTGTCGGGCACGCCGCCTGCGTAGCGCCGCGCTTTGACCTTGGCGACGATTGTGTCGCCGGGCTTGATGCTGTCCTGCTCGGTGTCGAGCTCGAGGTAAAACGTCGGTTTGACGTACGCTTGCACCCGCGCTTCGCTCTGGTACTCGTTATCGTCCATGTCGGCGATGAGCTGCACCACACCGGTTTCCAATGACTCGGGCACATCCAATGTGCCTTTGAAGCTGCCGTACTCGTCAATGCGGCAACCGGTCGAGACATCGACGCCTTCATGGTTCTTGAGGTGCACGGTAACGCGTTGTTTCCTCGGGGCGAACAACTGCGCCAGAAAAGACGCCGGCTTGCGCACCACGCCGCGGAAACGCACCGCATCTCCGGGCTTGTAGATCGGCCGATCGCTATAGATGAACACGTCCGGTGCGATGGCCAGGGTCGAGTAGAAGTCTGTGTCGACGAGGGCTGTGTCGGCACCGTGACCGATGGTGACGAGAACTCGCGGCTCGTTGACGTCGAGACGAACCTCACCCTGGGCGTCGGACTTTCCCATGATGGGCTTGTCGCCCACGTGAACCTTCACTTCGGCACCTTGACGCGGCTTCTGGTCCTTGCCGGCCACACGCACCAAGATCTCACCATCGGTCTGCTTGAGCTGAACCGTCAGGTCGCTGACCACCAGAGTGACCTGGCCTTCGACACGGTCCTGTACCAACTGCAAGACGTAAACACCGGCAGGAAGCGGCTTCAATGCTACCCGACGCTCTTGAAAACCACTGTCGCCTTGCCACGCTTCAAAACCGGGAACGTCAAAACCACGATCGCTGCCGCCCAAGTCGAGGTTCAGCCACTCCGTGCGAACCATCTCCATGCCATCGGGAATTCCTACGAGCTTCTTGGGTCCACCCCGCAAATACGACAACGGCTCCGAGACTGCGAGCCTCGCCGGAAGATGACCCGAGAGTGTCAGACGGAACTCGGGGCTCATCCTATTGAGGAGATAATCAGCAGGGCTGTCGATAGCGTTGAGCCCGCGAGAGAGATAGCGCCCTGGATTCACGATGGTGGTTGGCTGGGTGTAGGCCCGGCGAATGTTTGCCTGTTCACGCACATAACGGTCGAGGTCAGTCGGTTTGAGTACCCTTAGCTCCACCGGCGCGGTGCCAGCGAACGCGACGTCGACCATAACGGGCTCGGCGGTGGTGTAGGCTCTGGGAACCGTGATATACAAGGGCTTCGCCGACGCCGAGGTTGCTGCCATTGCGAGCAGCCCGACGAGCAGGGCAACCGCAACATGAGGGACACTCACCTTGCGCGTGGTGGTTTTGCAAATCATGATCGGAACCCTCCTGGCACAAGCACCAAACCCTCGGCAGTGCCACTCAACCCAAAATACGGCAATGCTTCAAGCTGCTCCTTGACCTCACGCATCTCGGGCGGCAGCGCCTTCTGCGTGTCGCCGTTCTCCGCTTCATAAGCTTCGATGGTTACGTCCGCGAGGGCCTTGCCCAAATTGATGCCCAGAGCGATGGAGGACTTTGTCTGCCATCCCGCCTTGATCCCTGGGGCTGCCTGCAACATTGATGGATCAATGCCTTTGCACGTCTTGGTGACACGCTCACAGGTTTCTTTCTGACTGCAACGCACCAACACTTTGCAGCCTTCATTGTCCGACAAATCGGGGAAGAGCCCCGCGAAGAACTCGGCGTCGTTCGGATTCGACCAAACAATACCAAGATCCATGTTGTCCTCCGTGCCACTTGGATACCAAAAAACTGCGACCTGTCTCGTCTCGAGACTGCCGGCGTCGCCCATGAAATGCTTCTCCATGGCCTCGGTCGACAGAAGTTTGGGCAGGCCGAGCTGTGCAGCGAGGACAACCGGTGCATCCTCTGGAATCGCCCCAAGCAAATCATCGGAGAGCTTTCCCGCACCGAGATAACCCTTCGTCGTAACATTGGCCTCAAACCCCCGGGGAGTGAGCTTGTCCTCAACGACGTCAAAGGTGACTCTTGGGGAGTCATCCAGCCCGAGCACTCGCGTATACGAGAAGGCACCACGGCTCAGGGCTTCGCTAACAAAGCTGACCGAAAGCGCCGCGTCCTTGTTGGACGGAGCGGCTGGTAGCTCGGCGCACATCCCCTGCAACGCAGCATCGGGACTGCGCCCCAACACAAGGCGGTCATCCTGGGAGATTGCGTACAACGCGTGATCGGCGAGAAGCCAACGACTGATGGTGATGTCTTTGAGCGTGGAGGGACGGCCGGTGATCTCTTCGCCCTTGGTGTTTCGCGTGTACTCATTATAACAAGTGGAAACCGTGTAGGAGCCGCGAGCGGCAACGGCATCGAGAGCTGCAAAAGCAGCAAGAGCCTTGGCGCTCGGGTCATCGAGCACCACAGCTGGTGCACCGCCAACCTTGGGACCGGAGAACCAGACCACCCTGAAAGGCTCTACAAAGACCCGCTCTGCCAAAAAGTCGACGACCATTCCTTTGAAATCGGCGCGGATGTCCTCGCCGCGGGTACCGAGAAAACCTGCCCATGTGCCGAGGAAGCCGCGACCCAAGGGCTTCTTCAGGACATCCTGCAACCACTCGCTCTGTTTTGCGGCGCGGTGGAGTGCGGCGGGCTGCAGCATATCGACGATCATGGCTGGCTGAGGATACTGTTCAAGAGCGTTCCATGAGGTCCCCTCGCCCACTTCAGGGGCACCGTACACTGCAGTCCCCTGGGCAGAAAGCGCTGGCGGGTTATCCTTGGCCGTCGCCGACGTCCCACCGACTGGCCGGTGTGGCATGGGTTCTTTCGGTGCCAACCAGATCATCACCGTCGCGACGACAATGATGAAGACGGCCGAAACAAACAGCAGTCGGTCGGGCCTTGCGGTATTGGGATTAGTCATGAATCCACTCCCTGTAACGGAAGAAACCTAGAAAAAACGGATTGTCGGACGCGGGTCGCCATTCGTGGGGCGCGTCTTTGAGCAGATCACGCAAGGCACCCATGCGCAGCCCAACCCCAGGCGATCCAGGATGATAGATGACGTGGGCGTCGCCGTGCGCCGGATCATCGGCGCGCAAAACTAGCATCAGATGAAATACGGGCCCCGAAGCCGAGAGTGCATGGTGGCGAAAAGCAATCACGTCGCCGCTCTCGACCTGGTCGAGGGTCTCTGGGCCACGTCCAAGAAGGGTGAAGTTACTGGTCACGAGCGTCTCCGCATCGGCAAATGCAACCCGGCGGCCGCGGTTATCCCGCCACAACCCGCGTGCAACCTTTTCGGGTGCCAAAGCCTTGTATGCAGCGCGATAGGCGAAACGAATCAGCCCCGCGCAGTCTCGTTGCTCGGGCTGCCAGCTGGGATCCACATTCTCGAGCTGAGCCACCGCGGTCTCGCCAATGATGCGCCGGAGTAACGCCCGCGATGGCTCCGATTGTGTGCCGGGTGCCTCTGACAATTGCCCGGCGACCATCGTGATGAGCAAAGTGGGGAGCACCGTCGTCACATGCTCTGGGTTGTAACTGTGTAGGTCACGGCGTCGAGGTTGGTAGGCCAACCGTTGCCGTCAGGCTCGGGATCTTGCCCCGGCACATAGATCAACGCCTTGCCGGCATCGACGACGTTAATCCACGCGAGCACCCGGGTGGTCCCTGGCGTCGCCAACGGCACCTGCACACGCCTCTTGCTCTCCTGGGCCGTCCCCTCGAACAACGTCACGTTGAGAGTCGCAATGGTGTGCGCCTTGTCACCGCTCGGCCAATAGTTGGCGGCGATGAGGAACGTTCCGGTTGGCGGAGCACGATGTACATAAAGGTAGGGGCCGTAGGCCGGTTGGTCGAAGTCGCCCCCCTGCTCATTGAGGTAAAAGGTCCCGCCCGAGGGGCTTTCGGTGTTCGCCCAAAACACGTGGGCCATGGCGTTCTGATTGAGCTCTCCCGTTTCTTTGTTTTGGCTCTCCTTGGTCGGCTCCCAGATGTGCAAGTCCGTCCAGACACCCTCGGTGTCGGATGTGAGAACCACCTTGAGGGGTACGGGCGGAATCTCCGCGTAGGTGGTGGCCTGCGCAGTACCGGTGCCACCACGATTGGTGGCCATCACGGTGACAACGTTCTTGCCGGCCGCCGAGGGGAAGGCTCGACTGAAACTGCCCGATGAGGTGCGCATGAGATAACGGTCACCGTTGATGCTGACGATCACCGGGTCCACCGTGTTGTCTGAGACCTGGCCTTCCACGGTGATCATTCGATCAATGGTCCAACCGCCCCGCGGTTGTGACAGGGTCACCTTGGGCCTGACTTTGCCCTGGCCCATGGGCACACCAACTTGGCGTTCACCGCCGGCAAACACGGCAAGGGATACGAGTAGACATGTGGTTGTCATAGGAATCTCCCTGGGATTTGGGATGGGAGATCTCTATTCGATCCAGGCTGTCTGGGCAACCTGGCCCAGGCTGGCAGGCTGGCAAAACCGGCAGGTTGGCAAGCTGGCAAAGCTGGCGGGTCTCTGGCTACTCCCAGCAGACCAAACCGAGCATCAAAGGCTCGGATAGGTCAGCATGGTTCGGAATCACCCGCAAGGTGAAGCCGCGATGACCACTGTGACGACATGGGATGGTGCCAACATATGCGTGCAGGCCGTCCTCGATCTTGCGTTCCCACTGCATGGGCAACGCATCACCTGTGGAGATCTTCAGATTCACATTGAGAGCACCATCAAACACCTGTACCGCAACGTGCTCGGGGGACAACGAGCCCAACCGCAACTTGGCGCTGACCTTGATGCTGTTGCCAACGTGAGCATCGGTGTTGCCCTCGGAGCTCACTTCGACAATTTGAACCTCTGACCACTTTTGGTGGATCGTCGCTTTGTAGCTCGCGAGTTGCCGAGCCCGGGTGGCACCATCTTGTTTCATGGCAACAAAACGACTGTCAGCGGGCAGATAGAAACGGCTGGCATACTCATGGACCATGCGGTTGGTATTGAACACGGGCCCCAGCTCGCGCATGGACGCTTTCATCATCCTGATCCAATCGCGGGGCAAACCATCCCGACCGCGATTGTAGAATGTAGGGACCACCTCCTCCTCGAGAAGGGTGTACAGGGCCTCCGACTCAACTCGATCTTGATGCTCGTGGTCTTGATACTGCTCACCTTGACCTATGGCCCAACCAACACTCGGGTCGTAGCCCTCGCACCACCACCCATCTAGGATGGAGAGGTTGAGTCCGCCATTGAACACAACCTTCATGCCGCTGGTGCCACTCGCTTCGTTGGGCCGACGTGGATTATTGAGCCAAACATCGACCCCTTGCACGAGATACCGGGCGAGACCGATGTCGTAGTTCTCAAGGAAAACCATGCGCCGATGAATCTCGGCGTCAAGTCCAGCGTGCACCAATTGCCTGATCAGCTCTTTGCCTGCGTGGTCGTGGGGATGAGCTTTGCCAGCAAAAATAAACTGCACCGGACGGGAGGAGTCGAGGATGATTTTGCGCAACCGCTCAACGTCCTTCAAGAGAAGCGTTGCGCGCTTGTAGGTCGCAAAACGTCGAGCAAAACCGATTGTGAGCGCCTCCGGATCAAGAACCTCATCGGCCGCCGCGGCACTGGCTACCGACGCCCCACGCTGCAAGAGCTGGCGATGTAGCTTTGCTCGCACCAGGGCAACCAACCGTTCACGCCGTCGCTCATGTGTACGCCACAACTCCGCATCGGGAATTTGGTTGACTCTCTGCCACACCGATTGGTCGGCCGGCGCGGTTAGCCAGCGACGACCTAGATACCGAGTGAGTAACTCGGTCATCTCGAAACTGATCCAGGAGCGCGTGTGGGTGCCGTTGGTCACATGGGTGACGGCGATTTCGTTCTCCGGTACCTTGGGCAGACTTACATTGACGAGAGCTCGGCTTACCTCGCCATGAAGCTTGCTAACACCATTGATGAATGACGAATGGCGAATGGCGAGCATTGCCATGTTGAACATCTCATCACCATTTTTCGGGTCCATCCGGCCCATCGCCATGAGTTCCGCCATGGAGATGCCCAGCCGCCCGACGTACTTGGCGAAATACTTGTCCATGAGCTCATGGGAGAAAAGGTCGAAACCTGCGGGAACCGGAGTGTGCGTGGTGAACACATTGCCCGCCATGCACAGCTCTTTCGCTTCGGCAAACGCGAGACCAGACTCCTCGCGCACCATACCAATGCGCTCAAGTGCTTGGAAAGCGGAGTGCCCTTCGTTCATGTGGCACACGGTGGGCTGGACCCCAAGCAGTCGCAGTGCACGCAGACCGCCAATACCAAGCATGATCTCCTGGCGGATTCGCATCTCACGATCGCCACCGTAGAGTTGGCCGGTGATGGTTTGGTCACCCTCACTGTTGGCCGCAATGTTGGTGTCGAGTAGGTACAACGGCACCCGACCCACCTGCACCCGCCAAATCTGCGCTTTGACCACACTTCCGGGATAATCAACCTCGACGATCTTGAGAGAGCCGTCCCCATGACGCTCGAGAACCGCCGGTAAGTTGAAGAAGTCGTTGTGCGGATACCGCTCTTGTTGCCAGCCGTCGGCGTTAAGATATTGGCTGAAAAAGCCCTGCTGATATGCCAGGCCCACACCAACCAACGGTATGCCGAGCTCCGACGACGACTTGAGATGGTCACCCGAGAGCACCCCAAGGCCACCCGAATAGATCGCCAGACACTCTGTAATTCCAAACTCTGCGGAGAAATAGGCAATCGTCGTATTCTGACGCGAGCCGTGCTCTCGCTGGTACCAGGAGGTAAGCTGTAGGTGCTCGAGGTGTTGACGATAAACGCGATCAACAAAGGAGAGATATGCCTCGTCGTGGGCCATCGCCTCCAACCGCTCTTGGCTCATTGAGCCCAGCATCAACACAGGATTGTGAAAACTCGTCTCCCACAACTCTCTGTCAAGTCGCCTAAACGCTGCGATGATGTCGTGATGCCATGACCAATGCAGGTTGTAGGCAAGCTCCTTGAGCTGCTGGAGCGCCTCGGGTAGTTTTGGGACTACATTGTACTCGTGTACCACTGGAATCATTCCCTTTTCCTCCCCTATGCCGACACACCGGCAACCTATCGTTTTCCCCCAACGAAGAGCGGGCAATTTCCAAGATTGCCACGTCCGCGTCAAGTGCACAGCAGACCCACGATCCACCACCTGGCCCGATGAGGCGCCCAAACGTGCCGCCGCAGCCCTCATTCGCCAAGCCTGAGTGCACCAGCAGTGCTGTCAAGCACCGCAACTGGAGACTGACAGACTGACCGGGCAGGCTGCATCGGAGTGCTTGGCTTCAGTCGTTCGACAAAGTAGAGTGCCCCGATGCCAAACAATCCTCGCTATTGGACGCAAGAGTTCATCGACAAATACGTAAAAGCCCTAGGATCCAACCCCGGATTCCAAAAGGCGGCGAAGAGCTTCAAGAATCGCATTGTGCTCGTCTGTTACGATACCCCAGACGGTGTGGATGCACGGGCCGAGTACAACATCAATCGGGGCAAGGTCGAAGTGGAGTTGCGCACCGAGAAGGCACCGTCCTCGTCGATACGCAACGAAGAGTTCAACAAGAATTCCTATTTGGCCCGAACCTCGGCACCCTATGGTATTTGGGTCAAGCTTGATCGGGGTGAGATGAATGTGGTGCAGGCAATCTTCTCCCCAGCGTACAAGCTCGATGGCTCAAAGCTGAAGATCATGGCGAACATGCCGTTGTTCAACGCAATGAACGCCGTTGCCGCCGCGGTGCCCAAGACCTACTGAGCGTCTGGATTGAAACGGCGTTCGAATGGACCGACAAATACCCGTTCCTCGCTTGAGTCGAGAATCGCGAAAACCACGCGCTCAAAGGCACCGCGGAACGGTCCCGTGAGTGCCTCGTAAAAGAATTGCGCCACCTCATCGGTGTCATTTCTGAAGACACCACAACCCCACGCACCGAGGACGACCGCGTCGTGGTCAAACATCGCAGCGATGCCGAGTACCTGCATGATGCGCTCCTGCATCGCCCGTCGGACCTCCTCACCTCTTGTCGGATCACTCTTGAGTACTTCCCCTGCATTGGGTGCTGGAGCAGTAATCACGGCGGTCAAAAATGGCTCGTTGAGCAACGTCGCATCGTCACCGCGAAACACTGGCACACCTGGCGAATAAATGGCGTAGGAAGCGTACAACGGATCCCGGTTTTCGGCGTGGTAGGCGTACATCGGATCATCGCGGATGCACTCGTACAGTCCCGAGGAGCGAGCCAACGCCTCCTCTTGGGCTTTGGCACCATTGATGAAACCGCCACCGGGTTTCTTTGCCGAAGCAAAATTGAGCGCTGCAGGGAGATGGCCCTCGCGCACCAATCTGTTCGCGGCAGCAAAGGTGCTTTCAGTTGTGACTTCAATACGGGTTCGCACGTCAGAGGTCTTGCTCGTCGGAATCGACCCATCATCGGGGAAAAACGAGCGCGTATTGCGAATGGAACGCTTGAGGGGGGCGGCGATTGACACCTTGCTGCCATCGGGTGCCACGTAGACTCCCAAGCGAATGATCTCGAGAGCCTCGCGAGCTTGCCTTGCTGCTTCTTGTCTATCCAATCCAACCATCACGACCCACATCTCCAGCACCGAGGATAACGACTCGCATGACCTAGCCCTTCTTCATGCCAAGACCGTAGGTCGTTTGAAACACTTGCCAAAGATCCTCAAATGGAAGGTCCGCGAAGGTGCCGCGGTCGCGAACGTATTCGATGTAGGGCTGACCTTCGGGATCGACTGGATGCAGCATGGCGTCGTGGGTGCCATCAAGCTCGACGGGCAACACGCCGGCTTTGCGACTGCTCTCGGCGTCAAACGCGGGTGTCGCTTTGACCCACCCGCCCACGAGAAAAAACTCAACGTAGCCGTGATAGACAAAAAGATTGGTGCCCATAAGTCTTTCCATCCATGGGGCGAGCTTGTGATTGCGAACGTCGGCAAACCCCAACCGCGTTGGAATTCCCACCGCGCGCCCCAAAGCCGCGAGCAACACGGCCTTCTGCACACAGTATCCCGTTCTTCGCTCGAGGATGACTGTCGATCGGTAGAGCTCGCGATTGTCGATGGCGTTTTTGGCCTCATACCTGATCTCGTCACGAACCCAGTTGAACAGGGCGATGGCCGTGTCGGTGGGATTGTCTCTGCGCAGAGACTCCGCAAGGTGCCGCACAGCAGGTGCCTCACTTTCAATGGTTTCTGTGGGGACAAGGAACTTTTCGAGACCAGCATCTACGGAGGTCATGTTATCGCTTAACCTGAGCGCCGCAGGGAATCAACGCCAAGCGCCCGACTTTCCCGACTTTGCCCCATCGCTTCGACCGGAGCAATCGATGCAACGTAGGCGATCTGCGGCGGAAATTTTCCTGTTCTGACCCGCGACCAGGGCCCCTTGCTCCGCCGGGAATGACACTGATAGGGAGTTTTGCGTGGGTGGCACCCGCGAAGACTCGGGAGAAGGAGAATCAGAGATGAACTGCAGGGCCCTGGTGGCTATCGGTGTTGTAGCAGCCACGGCCTGTGGGACCGCCACGCGAGGGGCAGAGCTGTCGGCCGCTCCCGAGGCCGCAGCAGAATTTGCCATTCAACTGCATCGTCCTGTCCAGATCGGCGAACAGGCAAAACAGCATATCACTGCTACGTTTGACCATTCCCTACGCACCTTCAGTGGCCAGACCATGCTCAGCGAACAAATCAACAAGGTTGCGATCGCCTTTGTCGCCGACACCAAGGTCATTGACGTTGACGCTGTCGGCATTGCGACAAAGACAGAGCTCGCGGTGGAATCATGCACCGTCGATTCCGGTGCCGGACCGATGCCACTGTTTTCTCCTGGCGTCGTCCTCACTGTTACCCGCGGCGGCGATCCTGCCATCGTCTCTCAGAATGGCACTCTCCCCCGAGCAACCGCCCAGTGGCTGCGCATGGTCTTGCCAACGGGACCCGCCACCATGACAGACGACGACATCTTTGGCAGCACTGCACCACGCGTTGTCGGGGCTGTTTGGCCCGTGAACGCAGATTTCATGGCCAATGAACTCGGAGCCGTGGGGCTTCGCATTCGGCCTGATAGGATCATTGGACAGGCAACGCTCGCAGCCGTCGACGTTGTTGCCGGTCGTCAGGCACTCGACATCCGCGTCGAAGTATCCGCCACAGGAGTGGAGCCAGATCAGAAACCCGCCGACGCCGTCGTCGAGAGAGGCGAGTTGCACACAGAGCTCACTAGTTGGTATCCAGTTGACCCGAGCCACATGCGCCTCAAGGATTCCGCCACTGCCACCGTCGAACTGGTGTTGGTGCATCCCGCCACGTCCGTATCCAAGGACGCCAAGCCAGGTGAAACCCTCCGCACCGAGATCATCGCCCGGCAACATCGGGAGTCGACCTACGCTGCCGTGTCGCCGGAGAGTTGAAGTTTTCGGCCTTGGGTCATCCACAAAAGCGGGCTAGAGTCCGCAGCCATGAACAAGACTATTCTCATTTCCATCGCCCTGTTGATGTCGGGCGCAGTCAGCGCTGCACCTCCAACCGCGCCACAATCACCTCCAGCCGATGTTCTCGCCGCCCTGCCCGATGACCCGCAGATAGGACTGCGGCTGGAGGCCGCGTTGGTATTTCGGGATTTGCGGACGTTCGTACGGAATACCGAGCGGTCCCGCGAGGTGCTGCGACAGACGAAACTCGGCAACGAATTTTATACCCAACAGAGACAACAGCAAGCCCTTGGTTTTGATCCCTTCGAGGAGCTCAAGAGCATCATTGCGCTGACCAATCCCAGCGGACAGCCGGTACCCGCTGGCGTCGCAGCATTTTCAGGCCCCATGGGTCCCGGCGCTCAGTTGTTGTTGCATGTGGAGGCGGGTGCCATCGAGCGCTTGGCGAGCGCGCTCGGTTCTGCCAACCCACCAGCGTGGAAGGGCCGGGTCGTCGACGGCGCGCTGCAGATAGACGTTGGCAACGCGACCTTTATCGGCAAAGTCGACGAGAATGGCTGGCTGCGCATTGGGCCAACGGAACCCATGCTTGTCGATGGCAACGGCACCCAGTTCTTTGAAACGAAGATGAGCAAGTGGACACAGGACTGCGACGGCCTTCTCTTTGCCCGTGGCGGCGGCATGCTTGCCGGCATGCTCGCATCACGGGCCGACGGGCCGGTGGCACCACTGCTTCAAAGTATGCGGGCAATCGCTGTCGGTTGGAAGCACGATGGTGAGAAGACCTCCATCACTCGCTTGCTGGTTGACATACCCGAGCTCGAGCAGATCCGCGAGGTCGCGCGCCCACCGGAGCTAGCGAACAGCCTTGCCGCGGTTTGGGGAGATCACCTCAGCGGTTTTGGTTCCATCTCCTTACCACCAGTCTTCACCACCATGCTCCTGCCCATCCTCCAACGAGAGCTACAATCCTCCGATATTCAACTCCCCGATGAGCTCACGCAGGGTCTGGCTCTCCTCGATGGCCGGATCGGATTTGTATCCTTCGACGCTCCCGGGGACTGGGCGCTGGGTATCGGTTTCAAGGATGCCAACGCCGTGACGGCTCTCATCCCCGCGATGAAAGACTGGTGGGTGCAGGTGGCCGCTAAGCTGGAAACCGACGTGAGCGACAACTATGCACTCGAGGCCATTGAAGGCGCGGGCCCAGTGCTTCACATGCGCCCAGGGGTTGGACTCGAAGGCCCCCGGATGGCGGCCATCGGTAACACCCTCGTCGTTGTCAACGCCAAGCACCGCTTGGACACCTTGTTGCAACGTCAGAAAACATTGACCGAAAAACCCAGCGAGGCACGACCCGTGGCCGGGCCCGTCACGGCACCGATACGCGACGCACTGAACAGCCCAGCGATGATCCTCGGCTACATGCTGGCCTCTTCCGAGGGCGATGTTTTTGAGTACCTCAGCTGGACGATGGGCAGCGCCTTGCAAGGAGCCCTGACCGCAACCATGGGCTCCAACCCATATTTTGACCTGCTCAAGAAGGTGGCAAACCAGTTACCGACCTACCTGGTCTTGGAAGGGATCACCTGGAGCCTCATGTACGACATGACTCTGTGGGCTGATCTCGATGGCAGCGTCCTCGTCGTTCAACTACTCAATTCTGAGATCTAAGGGAGGCAGCCATGAAGACAACACTCATTATCCTGATGGCCCTCTCGACTGCGGCGTGCAGCTCAAAGATCGCCCCAAGAGATCAATACGTGAAGGCGCTCAATCAAAGGCTCGAGGGTAACCCCACCGCATATTACGACGGCATGTTGAAACTCGCTGTTGAAGAGCCGGAGAGTCGCGCCGGCCGCCGCGCCAAGGCAACCTTGCAGGGCGGCTCAATAATGACCACGGTCGCCATTACCGGTATTCTCGCGGCGATCGCGATACCAAACTTCTTGAAGTTCCAGGCGCGCGCCAAACAATCAGAGGCGAAGACCAACCTCAAGCGGCTCTTCGTGGCACTCAAGTCTACATACGTCGAGACCGGCCGCTATTGCCGTACCTTCGAGACGTGCGGCTTCACGCCTGATCCGACCATGAAATACCTCTATTTCATGGGTCGCGACGAAATCGTCGGCGGTGCCGGAGCCGACAGTGTCATGCTGCTACGGATGAGAGCCATGCCAGTCCTCGAGGCCCTCAACATCGAGCCAGGAATCACCAGGGCGGGATTTACATTTGTGGCAGTAGGTGACATCGACGGGGACGATGAGCTTGACGTCTGGACCATCAACCAAGACAACGATCTCGTCAACGCACAAAACGACGCTGAGTAAATTACAGCGTCCTTGTCTCCATTGCATGCGAGCGGACGGTTACCAACAACACTACGTTGCTATGCTTGCGGTCACTTTGATGATCGGTTGTGGCGAGGTTCACCGGGTGCGCGTCATCGATCGGATTGAGAGATCCGGCCGCTTCACCACAGTCGACAAACCTCTTCCGACCCTCGACAGCATCGATCACGTGCGCGGTAGTGTTGTGGAAATGTTCGGCGGCGCGTCGATCCGCATCGACTCGGCCAACCCTGCAAGAGATCGGGGCGTCAATCGTGACCAGCTGGTGTCCCACCCCGAATCCGTGCAGACAAGTTGGGTGAAAGATGGGGAGGTCGCTGTTCCCACCGATATCGCCTCCCTGCTGCTACTGTCGGCATACGCCCATTTCGAACGTGCTGCGGTATATTTCTCGGAACTCGACTCCATTGTCACCGAAAACAGCGCACCGTGTTTCTACGACCCTCACATCCCCATCAGTGATGATCTCACCGTCTCCACCGTCGACAACGCGGCCTATGTTCCAATCGCTGACCTTTTCCTCATCATGCGCACGGAGAAGCTCGGGGACATTCCCCTCGCGCTGAACCCCGGCGTGTTGGCGCACGAATATGCCCATCGCGTGTTCTACTACGAACTCTGGGGCGCAGAGCTCGCGGATGTCGAAATGGACCCTCTGGCCGCAAACCTACTGGGAGCGGTGGACGAGGGAGTCGCAGACTATTTTGCGGCACGCATCGTCAACGATCCGCAATTCACGAGTCACAGCCTAGACGAGACCGCTGCCGCGGCCCGCGATCTCTCTACCCCACGACAACTCGAGGTTGCGTGGCTCGATGGCACAAAACCGACGAAGAGCGGCGTCTACGACCCCTACCCCTTAGGGACGGTGTTGGCCGCCAATTTGTGGCATCTCGTCGACGCCATTGCCGACTTGGACACCGCGGTGCTGGCTGCCCAACGTTCCGTGCGGATTGACCTCTCAACACACGGCTTCACCTATCAGGTCGGTGACTTTGAAATTGCTCTCTTGCAGCATCTCGACGAATCCACTCGCATCTATGCGTGCGCCGAGCTCGAGTATACCTACGCTGCCGCCTGGAATCGTTTCTCGGGAGTCTGCTTATGATTGCCCCCCATGGCCTCGCGGTGCTCACTGCTCTATTGAGCATGGTTCCAGCGGCCGCCGCTGCCGCAGACCTAGAAGTCGGAGTGGGAGTGGGCGCGAGCCTGCGCAGCAACAGCACCGGCGTTGGCGTCACGCCGGCCATCGGTTTGTCCGCCAATTTGGGTTTGAGATTGTGCGCCGAGCTAGATTTGCCGCTTCGACTCGAGGCCATGTTTCTAACCGACACCTTTTCGGGGGGCGATGGCGTCGCCGCAGTTGAGCTCAAATCCTGGCAGGGTGAGCTTGGAGCCCTCGCCGGGATCGACTTGGGCCTTCTTGATCTCGCTGGCGGCCACTTAGGTGTGGAGGCTCTGCTGGGCCCTGCGTTGCGAATAACCACCGTGACGATTCGTGTCCGTGAAGAGAAGGACATCTCCACCGTCACAAACATCGCCGGCATGGGCGTGTTCGGTATCGTCTATGGTCGAGGGGCCTGGCGTTTTTCATTGCGGGGCGTCGCCAGCGCGCCTGAGAGTCGCCTCGTGTACATGCTCGCTGGTGCAGGCGTGCAATTGTGATATCTGCTACCACAAGCCTGAGTAAAGCAACCAAGCAACCCCGTGCCCGTTGATGCCAGATCCGGAACGTGCTTGAGTGACAGCCCCCGAACGGAGGTTACACCATGGATATCGGAGCCGTCATCAAAGCCCCCACCGCAGACAAAGACTGGATCAAGAAGATTCTCCTCATCGGCGTTTTTATGCTCATTCCCATTGCTGGAGCCTTCAATGCGCTCGGTTACATCAAAGCCTGCTATGAGCGCCGCAAAGAAGGGAATGCGATCTTGCCCGACGCAAACCTGAGCTACATGGGTGCCGGCTGGTGGATCTTCGTGGCGATTTTGCCAGTGATTGGCGTGATCGTGGTATTGGCCATTCTCTTCCAGGTCATGGGTTTCGTCATGTTCAAGATTGCACCGCGACTGGGAGGTATTGTTGCCTTCGTTGGCATGTTGGCACTCATCGCTGCTTCATTGGCGGCCTGGGCGGCCATGCCAGCCATTCTCTATTTGCACTTCGCAAAAGGTGAGCGCTGGGCGGGGGCAAAGTTTGGTCAGATCCTCGAGATCATCAACAGTAACTTGAACAACTATCTCATGTTCTTGCTGACGTATTTCGTTGCCGGCATCATCGGTGGCGCTGGCCAAATTGCTTGCGGCATCGGCATGCTGTTCACCATGCCCTTCTGCTGCGCCATGCAAGGTGCCGCCATCGCCGACTTCGAAGAAGAGCTAACCGGTGGCTCCTCGACGGCCGTTTCTCCCGCGAGCTGAGTGTTTGCGACGGCTCTCCACCACCATCTTGCCGGAACCGACAAGAACACGCGGCATTGACGGGGACACAAGTTACGGCCGTCGTCGCAACAGAAGGGATACCCAGGACCCTCGGACGT
>MGST01000016.1:0-1614 GCA_001798605.1 Deltaproteobacteria bacterium RIFOXYA12_FULL_58_15
GATCTGGGTGTTGTGGCCGCCCATCAGCTGCGCCTTGGTGTCGGCGTTCGGATATACGTAGGAGTGAAGTGGTTGTTCGAGCTCGACGCCGAGACGTTGGGTGAGCTGGTCGACACGAAAAACGTGCTCGTCAACAATTTGCTGGCGAAGCTTTGGTTCAACGCCAGCGGGTAAGTGAATAATGATCTTTTCGGTGGTAATGCTGTCGGACAGCAACTCTTCGATGTCGCCGCGGTTGACCCGAAATCCAACGCGGCCACCCAATGACGTCTCGTAGAGGCTCGCTGCCAACACACCGAGTACAATGATGCCCACGATTTGCCACCGCCCGACGCTCCGCCGTCGGTCCCAGGCGACGACAAAAGCTGCCAGAAGGAGCACGCGCAACAGGGTGCCCAACCTAAAGAGCCAAAGGCGTACGTCGAGGCGAATCACCTCGTCATAGAGACTGCCTGCAAAATGGCCCCAGAGGTGGTCAAAGGCAAAAATCGGCGGCTCCTGATAGAGCGTGCACAATGTGATCGCCAAGGGCCCGAGAGTGACGAGTAACGCCGCGAGGACGCGCACCCGGCGGCGCGTGGCCGAGAGGGTGCGGGCGATGACAACTCCCAGGGTGCCCGCGTATAGCGAGGTACACAAAGGCAACAGAGCAAAGAAGCTGAGTCCCTCCCAATAATTGCAGTTCTGGATGCGCAGGGCGTTTAGACTGATGAAGATCAACGGTGGAACGAGATGCAACACCGCTATGCCCCACGTAGCGAGGATAGCCTGGCGGGCAGGGCCAATGCTCTTTCCCGCTCCCATGCCAATTGCAAGGCCCGTGGGAGCTGCCAAAATGCAGACCGCAAAGGCGAACTCGTAGGCGAGGAGATTAAACAGTGGCACAAAGCACAGGCCGATCCCCAGAGCACCGTGTAGCGCGGCGGGTATCCAGAACCAACGAGGTATACGCATACGAAGGCTAGCAAACCATCTCAGGTTCTCGGGAGCAATCCCGGACCCTTGTCTCTAGATGTTTACGGAAATCGGTGGACGGTGCTGGTTGGCAAGGTGCTCAATCGTATCTCATGCGCGGTTTGCGCTGGATGAGCTTCTCGTAGAGGTCGGGGCCGAGGGACGAGACCATCATCTGTTCCACCTCAAACTCAAATCCCTCTCGCTCGCTCTCGTCGGCAAAGATGAAGCGAATACCCATGCCCATCTGTTCGACTTCGGGTTTTTGCATCTCTGCGGGCTGATTGGTCCAGATCACCGTTCCCTTGAGCTCGAACGGGTGCTCCCGCTTGGGGAGGGTGAGCTTGAAAAGAAACTCTGTTCCCACAGGTAACGGACGATCGGTTTTGATGAACGTTCCACCCTTCGATATGTTTTTGGTGTAGTCAGCGAAGAAGGTGTTCATCTTCTTGTACTCCACCTTCAGCTCGATGGGCGTACGGGGATGGGTGCGATTGTCCGAATTGTCGTGCACTCCGAAATCATAGGCTCCCCCGAGAATTGGATCAAATTTAATGATCCGGATCCTTCACATGACATCCTCTGCTAGCCCGCTTAGGTGTTTCCCCCCATGGACCCTCCGCGGGCCCTTTAACGGCTATTCTCGATCCGAGTCAAATC
>MGST01000016.1:1639-71193 GCA_001798605.1 Deltaproteobacteria bacterium RIFOXYA12_FULL_58_15
GTGAGAAGGATCCGCGCCCCGACTTTGATGCCGTGCTTTTGTGCGAAGCCGCCGATCACCTCGACGACATAGCGTGAGGGGGCGTGCACGGTGCGCATGGATTCGGTGAGGGGTTCTGCCCGCTCAACGATGCCGATGATCTCAAGATTTTCGCCGACGAAAAACATGTCGAGGGGGATCATAGTGTTCTTCATCCAGAAGGGGTGCTCTTCGGTCTCGTCGAAAATGAAGATCATGCCGTGCAATGGCTCAAGCTTCTTGCGGTGCATCAAACCACGGGCGCGGGTGTCTGAATCGCGGGCGATCTCCACAATCACGGGCACCTGGCCGCTGTCGGTCACGAACGTCACGAGCGGTGTTCTGTTGCTGGCGTCGGAGTCACTTCCCAAAACAGCGCCAGAGGTAGCCGCACCGGCGGTGGCCGCACCGTCACGGCAAGCAAACGAGAGCGCGAAGATGCAGCAGGGCAATAGACGGTTGTGCGTCATCACTTGGGTTGGCGTCATCACTTGGGTTGGCGTCATCACTTGGGTTGGCAAACGTTGAGCTTCTCCACCGTGCCAGCCGGCCACACCGCAGCGGTGCTGTCGGGTTGGCAAACCAGGTTGGCGTTAGGGCATCTCTCGATGTCGGAGCTCTGGTTTGCGCCGGTGCAATCGCAGCCGAGACCGCTGCGCGGCTCACAGACCAACCGATGAAACTGGCAATCGGGTCCAAGCGGCTCGCATTTGTCGAAACAGCCGGCGTCGATGCAACTCTGGACAGATGCGGAAGCGATGTGGTTGCCTGGGCAGTAGTGAACCTCGGGGGCGACCCGCGGACAGGGGGCATAGCACTCGAGGTCGACGCACGCCGAATTTGCGACCGTGCAGCTGTGGTAACCGCGCAGGCACGCGTCGAAACAACCGAGCTTCTTGCAGCTCATGGTACTGAAGTCCTCGCAGTCGCCGTTCGCTTGGCAGCCTTCGCGGAAAACGCAGAAGCGTTGACCGGCGAGTGGCCCCACATCTTGAACGGTCTTGCACCAGTAACCTTCAGGGCAATCGTCGTCGCGGCAACGGCCATCGCTGCATTGCAGTGGATCGTCGCACTCTTCGTCCAATTCACAGGTGCATTTGCCCGCGACGCAATGACCAACCTGGCCGCTGGCAAACTCGCCACCTTTGCAATCGTCGTCCAGGGTGCAGGTTTTTTGTTTGTTGGGAGGCGTGTCGATCTCGCAAGTCTGGGTGCAGTAAGGTGACAGCCCACGGTGGGTGAGGCACTGAAAGGATTCACAATCTCCGTCCCGCTCCATACGGACTACCTCTATAGTGGGTACTTCGCCGCCAATGGGATCGGAGATCTCTGTGGGAACAGTGCCGCACGTCTTCCCGAGATCGCTCTTTTCACACGCGCTCGCGCCCCATGTCGCGGCTATCGCCGCCGTGGTGGTAAATGCCAGCCGGAAACGCCCTAGGGTCATTCTCTGAAGGTACAAAGCTTGACCTCCTCACCTGCCTCGGCGTGCAATCCTTCAGCCTTGCCACCGCATTGTGACGAGGTCTCTGGGTGGCAGCACCTGAAGTCGTCTTTGAGTCCGCAATCCTTGGGACGATCACAATGTTTCCATGTGCAGAATTTGTCGTTGGCGAACTCGCCGATGACTTGCACTTGCCTGCACTCAAATCCCGCGGGGCAGCCAGCGTCTTCGCGACACTTCTTTGAACAGTAACCGCTGCGCCCGTCGGTGGCCACGCAGATGAGATCGTCGCATGGGAACTCGACGTTTTGCTCAACGACTTCTTGCGTCACCAATCGGGTACCGCCGGTTTGGGCCGCAGGTCCGTTGAGGAGCTGCTCGCATGGCATGCCGATGTCATGGGACTCACAGGCCGCGGCGCCAACCAGCAGCAAGAACGAGGTCATGGGAGCAAGACGTGCGGACACACCCTTCGAGTAACATGACGCCATGGTTCGCAGCAAGGACTCTGACGGGACCCTAATCCGTTGACAAGCAACGTGGTTTGGGGCGGGCGAGCCCACATGTGACGAGTGCGGTGTACCCGCGCCAGTTTTCACCGCACGGTGGCACTCGTCACAACAACTTGAAGCTGACAACGACATTCCGTCGGATGTTTTTCGCAGACAGCCCCAGAGCGCCGGTTTCGGCGCCGATGGTCAAACGACATTTGGTGGCTTGGACCTATGCGGCGGCTGGCTCTTTCAGAACCATGAGCAATTTGCGTCGCGCTTCGATGATGCCAGCCATCTTCTCGGCTTGTTCGCTGATTTGCACAACGAGACGGCCGGCGTGGCTGATGATGCGTGCCGGTAAGGTCAGCACCATCGCGCGCAATTTCTTTGGTCGCGCCGATTCGTACTCGGCCCGTAAGGCCAAGCTCTTGAGCCCGCTCAAAATATTGTACGTCAACGCGCTTAGGCGGTACCACGCCGCGTTGGCACCAAGCCTCGCGCAAGGCGGCACGCCGGCTCCCAGCTCGTTTTTCATCACATCATGGACCAACTCGATGGTCCCAGCCTTTTGCCAATGCCAACGGAGCAGAACTGCCACCTGGCCTTGGCGGTTGGTCACCACGGCCAGATATTTTGTATCGTTTCCCGCGGCGAACAGTAACCCCTGCCGTTTGCGGATGCGTACCGCCAAATAGCGCAAAGGCTGCGCTGTCTTCGACCATTTGTCCCCTGGTGTAAACTCCACCTCAGTGCAGTACACAGTCTCATCAATGCGCTCTTCCAGAACCACCCATTGTTCCTCGGGAACTTTTTTGCACACTGCCTGCAGCGCCTCGGTCATGTCCGCCCCAATCGTAAAGCCGATATGGCCCTGCGGGCCGTTCGCGCGGTTTTCGTTTGCCAGCCATTTGAGCACGTCGATGTCGTAGCTGGCTGTGTCCGCGCGAAAATAGTACTCGCAGATCCATTTGGGCAGCATGGCAAAGCCTCGCTTGATCAGCGGCAGATTTTCCATGCCGGCGCCAACGTTGCCGTCGCGGTATTCATCGCCGACAACCTGGTCTGCCTCCACCCAATAAATAGCGGCTGGTTGATAGCCGCGGCCCTTTTTGTAGTGCGCCTTGGCTTGTTTCTTGTGCGACTCCTGAATCGTCGCATCATGGTCCAACGTCGCGCGTCGTAAACCAAGGTGTTTGGCGATGCGCCGTGTAAATTCCTCGTTGACCTTACCCAACCCGGCCAACGCCGCGTTCTCCTCTACAATGTACGCCTCGCGGTCCTTCTGCTTGGCGTTTTCTTGCGCCGCCAGCAGAAGGCCATCGTCGTGAAACTCATAAAGAAGCTGCAATAGCGTTGATGCTGAAGCTGGCGTGCGGCCGAGCAAACGACAGAGTCCAGGGTCGGCGTGCAAAATCCGCACGTCATCCACGCAATCGCCGCCGGTGGCGAGGGTCAGCACGATGTCGGCTATTTTATCGAAGTCGCTATGACCCCCTTGTCGCTGTTGAATCCGCACATGTTTTGCCACGAGTTCTCGCAGGCCGAATACGCGCATCATCTCGTAGACCAATGTTGCGCCGGCACGAGCTGTGACACCGTCGCCGCCCGGAACCACTTCGATCGAGAAAGGCAGCAGAGACTGGAAGCACATTAGCGTTTCCCTCGTCGCCGTTTGCGAACTTCACGTCGTAACTCTGCCACCTCGCAGGCCGTCAGTTCTTCGACCAACTGCCAAAGTCGGTGGTACGCCTCAATGCGTTGCCGCACGGCATCAACATCTTCCGGCCGGATATGAATAGCGTGAGCGCGTCCCTCAACCTTAACCGAGAGGTAGATGCCCGGATGGCGACGTTCCGGGTCGGTGGCGCAGCCACAATAGGAGTTGCCGCACTTGCGGCGGCGCTCGACCAACGAGCCACGCATCAAAGGCTCAAAGGTCAACGCACGCAGTTTGTCTTTAGCTCGTCTTCGTCGGTCCTGGATGGCATCGCTCATGTTGGTCTGTCTACCACCATGCCAGCCACGGTGCGAGCAAAATCCTCACCCATTGGGTTAGAAAATCCTCAATCAGATCGATCGGCTCTGTAGTTGTCTACGGAACAGGGCGGGATGTCTCCCACCAGTTGCCTTTATCGACGCCCAGAATGATTGACACCGCCAGGGACCCCTAATAGCCTCTTGATTGGATCTTGAGCACTGGAGTGGCCGTGAATCGGTTACTGTTTTTTATCTCTGCCCTCTTCGTTGTGGGTGCGTTAGTCTCCGCACCCTCGCATGGTTGGGCGCAAGCTGATGACTCCCTTGACGACGAGCTGGATGCTCCCATCGGTGGTCCGCCACCTTCTAAGGAGCGCACCAACCCGCCTGCGGGTGATGATTTCCTCGACGACGAGCTCGAGGGCGGGGGCGGCTCCGGCAAACCCGCGGCAGCCCCGGCGGCCGCCGCGGCCAAAGTGACCGAAGAGGCGAGTGAGGAGAGCCCAGCAGCGCAGGACCGCATCAAAGCAGTGCCGCGCAAGGCTGTTCTCAAGATGGGGCGATTGGAGCTGGGTGCGTTCGCCACGTTCAGCGTCAATGACGCTTTTTGGCAACACTACGCTGCGAGCGGTTCGGTCATTTACTATCCCCATGATGCCTTCGGTATCGGCCTCGGGGTCGACTACATGTATGCGCACGCACGTCAAAGCAATCTCGATGTGGTAAGGCAGACCTTGACGTCCGTGCCGGCCACCTTTGAGAAGCCACGGCTTTTTGCGCATCTCGATTTCTACTGGGTGCCCATCTACGGCAAGATAAGCTTGTTCAATACTCAGATTGTTCACTTTGACTTCTACGCGACCGCCGGTGTCGGTTTCGCGACCTCGTTTGGTTCGGCGCAACCGCCCGCGGTCAACGGCGGCATTGGCCAGCGGTTCTTCGTGAGTGATTGGTTGGCGTTGCGCTTTGAAGTGCGCAGCCACTTGTTTGTCGACACTGCTGACGTTGAAGGCTTTGAACGTTCTGACGTGCAGAACTACGTCATGGCTATGGCAGGGGTGAGTTTCTATCTTCCACCTTCATTCGAGTACACCTACAGATGATGCCCAAAATCATATTGCTGATTCTGTCACTGGCGTTGCCTGTCAATGCGTGGGCAGCAGAGGACGAAGCGGTCCAGGAAGAGGATCTCGGTGCGCGAGCAGGCGCTGGCCCAGAGCGCAAGACCCTCGCCGAACGGATCCCGGCGGTCACCGGCAGAGTGTTCGCCAAGAGCGGCAGGTTGGAGCTCTCGCCAGGTTTCGGTTTGTCTCTGAACGATCCATTTTATGACCACATTGTGGCCTCTGGGGCGGTTGCCTACCACGTCACTGAGTGGTTGTGGATAGGTGGTTCGGCGGATTTCTACATTTCGCCATCGAGCACAATTGCCGTTGCCAATCGTGATCCAGAGCAGTTTGACTACAACCGGCCTGTCTACACAGCTCGTCTCGAGGTCGGCTGGTCGCCCATTTACGGCAAGCTCAGCTTACTCGCCGAGCAGGTGTTCCATTTCGATACCTATGTCTCTGCTGGAGTCGGGGTCGTGGGGCCAAGCGAGACCGATGCGACCTTGGCGGGCACCTTTGCCATTGGCGAGCACTTTTTTATCAATGAATGGATGGCGTTCAAGCTTGAGCTACGGGATCAGATCTTCGGGTTGGCCCGCGCACCCGCAAAGAACAAAGACAAAGAGCTGCAGAACTTCCTGTCAGCAACTCTGGGAGTCTGTTTCTATCTGCCACCGACCTTTGAGGTTGAGGCAGCAGGTGCTAATCCATGATGTCGCGGAACACAGCAGGCGGAGGTGTCGTGACCTACTTGCGATCCATCGGCTTGGTTCTGGCGCTGCTCTTCGTTCCCGCAGTGGGACTGCCGAGTGTCAGCGTCGATTCCCACGGACCCGTGCAAATCAAGGGCGACGAGGACGGGTCCTCTCTTGTGGCAAAGCGCAAGCGCAGCAAAGGCAAGAACAAGCGCAAGGCCAAGAAACAGGCCAAGAAGACCGAAGCCGACACCGAAGCCGAAGAAGCGGCCGGTGCCCTCTTTGATACCCCTGCGCCTGTGGGGGAGGGTGGCACTTCTACGGCGCCTGGCCCCGATGCTGCTGTGGACGAGACGACGCTCGATCTCAGTGGAGCTGGGACTGACACCGAGGAGGCGAAAAAAGAGCTGCTGATGCGGACGGAGGAGCCCAAAGCAGAGGAAGACACGGGCAAGGGCAAGCGGCGCAAGAAGAAGAAGCAAGACCCAGGCTCCTTCGATTTTGGTGGTGGCGTGCAGCTCGACTTTGGTGGTGAAGGAATCGACTTTGGTGAAGGCGACCTCGCCGACTTTGACCTTGAGTTCCAAGTCGATAGCGCTGAGCGGGAGCGATTCGATGAAGCCATGACGAAGATGTCCGATGAGGACTACCCCGAGGCTGCCTTGGCGTTTCGCACCTTCCTCGAGGATCCGAAATATGGCGAGTTCAAGGGGGAGTCCGAATACCAGCTGGCCAAGGCGCTTTATAAGATGGGATTTCTCGATTCTTCGCTCACGCGCTTCAAGACCATCCTCGATCAAGGGCCCGCGCACCGTCGTTATCGCAAGTCGATTGAGTGGTTGTTTTTTATCTCCCGTAAGATGGCTGACGAGACGCCCGTCCTTGCGGAGCTCGCACAGTTTCGCAATGTCACCTTTCCTAAGGCCTACCGCAATGAGTACTTTTATCTACTGAGCAAGTACCTGTTCATCCAAGCTGAGGATTTCGAGGTCTCGCGGATGGAGCGGGCCATGATCGAACGGGCGAAGAAGTCGGGTGTCGACAAGCTCGATTTTGATGGCATGGACGGCTTCATGGGTGAGGGAGCCTTTGACGCGGCGGGCGGCGGTATTGACTTTGGTGGCGGAGAAGGCGGCGGCTTTGACTTTGGTGGCGGAGAAAGCGGTGGTGGTGGTGACGACAGTGGCTTCGACTTTGGCTCGGGGGCCAGCGGATCCGACAGTGGCAGCAGCGATGGTGGCGGCGGTTTCGATTTCGGTGGCGGTGGCGCTGAGGGTGGTGGGGCTTTTGATTTTGGCGGCGGAGGCGAAACAGCGCCGCCCGAGGACGCGGTGGCGAAGGACGCCGGTCCCGTGCGCGAGGCCGCGCCACAGACCGCCTCTGAGGCGATTCGCCAGGGTCTTGAGCTCGTGGTGCAGGTAGAACAAGAGAGTAAGTTCTATCCCCGCGCCAAGTATCTCGAAGGGTTGCTCAACTACTTGCGTGGTGGGGCGGGCACAACCGAGGAGGAGCAGAAGGCGCACCAGGCGGCTGTGGCCGCCTTCCAGGAAGTGGTGCGGGTTCTCAACCCCCGTGAAGCCACGCGGCTCGATCCGCAGCTACGTGAGATGGCGTTTCTAAGCCTGGCGAGAATTCATTACGGCTACCGTCAGTTCAATCGCAGCGTTTACTACTTTGACTTGATTGATCGTGACTCAGAGAACTGGCTGACCGCTCTATTCGAGGCGTCGTGGGCCTATTATCGCCGTGGCGACTACGAGAAAGCGTTGGGCAATCTGTTGACCTTGCACTCGCCGTTCTTCGAGAAGGAGTATTTCCCCGAGTCGCAGCTGGTCAAAGCGATTATATACTTCGAAGCGTGTCGTTATCAGGAGACCCGCAGCATCGTCGATTCTTTCTATGGCCGATTCAAAGACGTCATGAAGGAAATCGAAAAGATCGCTGAGTCAAAGGAGGCACCCGAGCTTCTCTACGATCGCATTGTGGCGAAACAACAACTGGAATCACAAGAGGGTGCCGGCGACGACGTTGCCCAACGGTTGGTGTCATTGGCGCTCGCCGATCCGACAATTCGCACCGCTCGCAATGTTGTGCAGCAGACAAAAGACGATATCGCGATGGCGAAAGAGATGGCAGCCGAATTCCGAGAAGCGCGAATTGGCCAAGAGGTCTACGACGAGCTGCAGGAGTTGTCGGCACAGAGGGCCCGGGCTGCAGGCGAAGCCACACGTCAAAAATTCGAACGTGAGCTCTTTGACCTCAAGGGGCTTCTGGCGCAAGCGTTGCGCATCAAGATTGAGGTGGTTTCTGCGGAGAAGGCAGTTCTGCAGGCCAAGATCAAGGGCGAGCCCCCTCCTGATCCGATAGTTCCCGCAGTGGCACGTTCGGTGGTCGGGGACGAGCAACTCTACTGGCCCTACGAGGGTGAGTATTGGCGTGATGAACTCGGCACCTATGAGCTCGATTTCAGCATGTGTCGGCCGCTGGCAGGTCCCTGAGCTGCACAGACCATTGTCCGTCTGGGGGCTTGCGATTCGATGTCATCGGTTGGCTGTGAAGCGTTTGTCTTTTGGGTTTGGAGTGGGCTGGGTCGCAGATGATGGCGGCCATTTGCGAGGAGTCGGTCGGTCACTCATGGCCGTTCGCGTTTAGGAGCTGAGAGTGGGAGCTTCAATGTTGCGGTGCTTGCGGCACGCAGCTCTGGGATGGGCGTTGTGTGTCGGAGTGGGTGCGGTCCTGGTGATACCGGCGGTGCCCAATACCGCCGAGGCGCGGCGCAAAGGCAAGCGCAAAACCAACAAGCGGGGTGCGGACACCCAGAAGCGGGATATCGACAAGGGCTCGCTCGCCCCCAAAGAGGAGTTCGGCCTCGACGAGGACATTGGCAAGACCAAGAGCCTCAAACCCGCCGCTGAGGACAAGGGTCCTGGACTCGAGGATATCGAAATTGGCCGAGCGCGAACTCTGGAAGACGTGGTCGGCGACAAGATCAACGAAGAGATTCGGGTTGCGCAAGAGCTATTGCAGCTGACACCTGGCTGTGATGAGGGAGCGCCGGTCCGTTTCAGGCTCGCCGATCTCTATTGGGAAAAATCAAAGCGCGCGTTCTTCAAGTCAGAGGACTTCAATTTGGCTGAGGAAAAGCGCAATCAATACATCGCGTTGATGCGCAAGCTGCAGGGCCAGACCATCGAGCATTATCAGCAAATTATCGACGACTGTCCCGAGTATCCTGACTACGCCCGGGTCCTGTTCTTTCAGGGATCGGCCTACATGGAACTCGAAAAATCGTCCGACGGTGTCGGCTTTTTCAAACGGATCATCCAGGACTTTCCCAACTCGGAATGGGTTGGCAACGCTTGGTTTATGGTCGGCGAGTACTTCTTCAACGACGAGGATGATGCCAATCAGGCATTGCGCGCCTACAAGGAAGCGGAGAGGCACAAGGACTCGCAGACCTTCGGTTACGCGATTTACAAACAGGGATGGTGCTACGTCAACACGGGTGATTGGGACATGGCGCTCGAGCGGTTCCGTACTGTTGTGCAAACCAGTGAGGACCAACGTCTCAATATGGACAAACGTGGCCGCATTGGCCTGCGGCGTGAAGGCCTGAAGGACTTCGTACGCGCTTACGCCAACATCGGTGACGCGAAACAGGCCTTCCGCAGCTTGCTCAAGGTTGGTGGCAAGGATGACGTTGAGTGGATGATGGAGGCCCTCGGCAAGTGGTACATTAACAATGATGCTCACAATGACATTATCACCGTTTACAAGGAGCTCATCAAAAATTATCCGAAGTCTACGCGGCTGCCGCTGTTCCAGGGCCGCATTGTCAACGCAGTAAGCATTCTTGACAAGCGCGCGGTGGTAACGCAGTCGAAGCTTCTCACTGAGTATTTCGAGCGCACCCGTCAGCGATTGGCATCCGGCGAGTTCGACAAGGATCAAGAAGCCAAAAAGAGGGTCATCCGCGATATTAAAGAGGCTGAGGAGATTGCCGAAAACACTTTGCGTGGCCTGGCCATGGAGTTCAACAAGGACGCCAAGAAACTGTCGCGCGGCACCGCCAGGGATCGCACCTTCAAGATTGCCCATGATCTTTACAAGCACTATCTCGTGGTCTTTCCCGAACCGATACCAGGCGCAGAAGTCAACTACGTCTTCTACATGCGTTTCTACTATGCAGAGGTACTCTTCGAACTCGAGAATTTTGAAGAGGCGGCCAAGAATTACGACCTTGTCGTCGACATGGATCCGAATCCACCAAAGAAGAAAGAGAAGGACATAGTCCTCGCCGCGGCCGAGAACTCGGTGCACGCCTATCGGGAGCTGGTGGAGGATCTAGACCGCAAGAATCCACCACAGATCAGTGGCACAGAACCTAAGACGATTCCCGAGATTAAGTCGAAGTTGATCAACGCGTGCCAACGCTACATCAAGTATGTGGGCTCTGTGGGTGACAAGATCGTTGAGATCCGTTACCTGGTTGCTTACATCTACTACACCTACAATCACTTCAGTGAGGCGGCGCCAGCCTTCAACGACATTGTCTCCAACCACCCGGGCCACGACCGTGCGTGTTTTGCAGCCAACCTCACCTTGGACATTTACAATGGCGCCAAGAATTACCGCGCCCTCAAGGAAACCGCGCGCACCTACGTAGACAATAAGGCTCTCGCCTGCGGTGAAGGCGACCGCACAAAGTTTGCGCAGATTGAAGAGCGTTCGTCGTTTACTCTCATCAAAGTTGAGCTCGAAGACAACCACAAGAATCTCCAGGCGGCGAAGGCGTATCTCGAGTTTTACAAGCAGTTCCCGAGCAGCGAGTCGGCTGATGACGCCGTCTACAATGCCGCGTACAACTACGACGTGGCCCAACGACTCGACAAGGCCAATGAGGTACGTGAGTTCCTCGTTAACAAGATGCCGAATGCGGACAAGAACCTCGTACAGGAGACCCTATTCAACATTGCCGCGAGCTATGAGCGCATCGTCGACTTCGAGCGGGCCGCGCACTACTTGGAACTCTACGTGCAGAAGTATCCCGACGACAAAAAAAGCAAGGACGTCTTGTTTAACGCCGGCCTCTACCGCGCGACACTTCATGATTTCTCAGGCTCGCGGCGCAACCGCGACCAGTTCATACGCAAATACAAGGACGACAAGGAGCTGGTTCAACAGGTGAGTTCCTCCATTTGTGAATCCTTTGAGAAGGAAGCTGAGCTCTTCGAGGCCGGCGAATCCGATCAACGTGCCGTTGTCAAAAAGTGGGAAGAGGTCAATGACTGCTACTTCAAGTATTCGAAGACCTATGAGGGCAAGGACGATGACGGCGTCTGCCACGCACAGTTCCGCCGCGGCGAGATCATGCGGACAAAGACCAAGTACGCCAAGGGGTATGCGGAACAGGCGAAGTTTCTGGTGAAGAACTGGCCAACGTGGAAACGGCGCAACAAGATGGAAGATCTTCCTCGGTGCGCTGCTGCCGTGGCAGAGATCGAGCTACGGGATTTAACGCCTGAGCTGAAGAAATACAAAGAGCTCCAAATTTCAGAGGTGAACCCGAGCGAAAAAGGGATGGCGAAGTTCAAGGCATCAACAAAAGCAAAAATTGATGCGCGGGATGCCCTCATCAAGAAATATCAAGACGTCGCAGCCTATGGGGAAGTGGTCTCCGCTGCGGAATGGGCGCTGGCTGCGCTTTACTATATTGGTGAGTCCTATCTGAATTCGGTGAAGGTGTTGTTAGACGCACCGATTGTCCAAAAGGTTCAAGGCGTCAAAGTGCCCGAGGAGATCAAGGCTGAGCTGACCGCTCAGCTCAAAGACCAATCATTGCCCATCGAGGAATCTGCCGTTGAGGCTTATCGAGTCTGTGTCAATACCGCCAACCGGCTCGGGGTTTACACGCAGTGGTCGGTCAAGGCTCTCAAGCGGCTCCAAGAGTTGCGACCGGAGGAGTTCCCACCAGCCGACGAGCGGTTGGTCGAAGTCAAATTCGTTGACGCACTCACGGTTGCTACCAACGACATCGTCATCTCAGACGGCGATTCGTGGAAACCGTTGGGTGCGGTGGTGGCAGCCGATGGGATGAAGCCCGGCGACATGAAGAAGGAAGATCCCAAGAAGGAACCAAAGATTGACAAGGACGACGGCGGCGAAGAGAAAACTGACAAGGACACCAAAGCGGCCAAGGGTCAACGCGGGCGCAAGCGTGGTCGAGCGAGATGATGGTTCTTAAAACTTTGAATAGATTCTGTCTCTGTTCACTTGCGTGGGCATGGGCGGGTGTCGGGTTTGTCGGGTGTGGTGGTGAGCAAGCATCAACAGGGCCGGCGCAAGTGGCAGCTGTGGTGGAAGAAGGCCCCAAGAAGAAGCCCCCGGAGGAAGGTCCAGAGGCCATCGCGGCTGCGCGCTTCGACAAGCTCGCCAAGGATCTCGAGGATCTCGGTCATGAGGGTTCCATCGACCGCAGTTGGTTGGAATCAGAGTTGCGGGCCGTGTTGAAATTGAACCCCGATCACTCCACCGCCCGTTTCAATCTTGCCATGCTGGAGGGCAAAGACGGCGGTGGTGACAAGTGTGCGGTCTACGAGGCCATACTCGACGACGATGACGGGTTTGCGCCTGCTGCTGAGAATCTGGCGGCCTGCAAGATTGAGAAAGGGGACGTGGACGGTGCCGCGGAGGTGTACCGCGAAATCATCAAGAAAGACCCCAAGGCGCTCACATCACGCATGGCCCTGGCGCGTATTCTGCAGCGGCGGGGCGAACACAAAGCGGCGATTGAGCTCTGCCGCAAGGTCCTTCAGCGCAAGGCGGACGCCATTGAGGCATTCCGCATTCTCGCGGAGAGCTACTTCGCCATCAAAGATGTGTCGATGGCCGAGCTCATTATTGGCAAGGGCCTGACGATGAAGGAGGATGACGTCCAGTTGCACTACCTGGCCGCCCAGATTCTCCTGCAACGGGGGCAACTCGCAGGTGGAATCGCTAAGCTTCAGCACGTCCTCAAGCTCAAGCCCAAGTGGCTCAAGGTTCGCGGGGAGCTCGCGCAGTTGTTGGTCTCTAACGACGCCTGGGGCAATGCCATGCCGCACTTTGAGGCAATCCTCAAAGAGGCCCCCAACCACCGTCCCAGCCGTATCGGCTTCGCCGTGTGCGCCACTCACTTGGGACGGTACGACGAATCGGAGAAGATCTACAAAGATCTTCTTGCCAAAGACGCGAACGACGTCGATGGATTGTGGAACTACGGCTATCTTCTCTGGCGGCATCTTAAGAAATATGATGACGCCATGGCCATGTTCACCCGATTCGAGAAGGCCGTCGGCGATGACAAGAAAGCCGCCGCAGTGGGTGCCATCGTCAAGAAGATCGACAACGAAAAGAAGAACATTGCGGCTCGCAAAGCTCGCGAAGAGCGAGACAACAAGAGACGTCAGTCTATTGATGCGGCATGTGCCGCTGTGGCGTCGGGAGGCAAACCTGATGCCGCAGCTATTGGATCTGACGACGATCGCATTAAGGCAGCATGGGATCTGCTCCTGGTTACGGCGGTGGCAAAAGCGCAAGAGGGCGACACCGAAGGCTTCCGTAACTTCGGTGAATGTGCCTTGGCCATCATTCCCGAGACCCCGGGGCCCGGCATGGTTGCCTGTGCACAGATGCGGGTGAACTGGGTGCAGCTCCAGGACCAGGTGGGGTTGTTGGTATCCCCAGATGATTTGCGCCGTGCCAAGAAGACGATTGCCAAGGCAGTGGAGTGCGATCCTGAGAACCCAGATCCGCAAATATTCTTGGAGCAGATCGACGGCCTCATACTTCAAGCTGAGGAGGCGGCGAAAGGTGCCGAACAAACTCCTGCTGACGAGACGCCCGCTGGCGGAGAGGAAGAGCTCTTGCCATGAGTTTGGTGTGCAAAGATTCGCTGGTGCCAAGGTCCGGATCGGCAAGCCACAAACGATGTTTGTATGTGGATCCGCCAGAATTGTGGGGACCTGTCGCACCCCGTTTTCGGAGTCCTGAGTGTGGTGGGGTTGTTGGGGCCAAAGTCGTCCATGGTGTATACTGGGACCCAACCAAGTGAGGAGTGCCATGAGGAGAATAGCTGTTTTGATTCTGTTTGCGGCTCCGATCGCCTTGGCCCTGATGTTGGTCGGGGTGTCCGCGCACGCTCAAGAGGAAGTCATCTTCAAGAAACATACAGTGGTCGATTTTGGCGATGACACGATCGACGGCAACCTTTCAAAGCCCGACGGGGCGTACCTCGAGAGTCGCAAGACACAGCGACACCAGCGGCTGATCAAGGTGCGTGAGTCGTTCCGGCCCGAGATTCTGCAATCGGTTCGGGTGCTGTAATGCTGGCAGCAGGGCTCGACAGCTCGAGGAAGCAATGAGCGTAACGTTCAACGTTCAGGTGTTACAAGATGGACAGGTGGTCGCGCGGCACGAGTTTGACTCGGAAACGCACCGAACGATCAAGATTGGGCGGCTTCCATCCGCTCAGATCAAGATCGAAGACCCGAAGGTTGCCCGAATCCATGCGGTGATTGAGTTTGCCGGTGATGAGATCTCACTGGTGGATATGGGCTCGACGACGGGGACGGCGGTCAATGGTGCCAAGGTACACAAGGTGAAGTTGGCCAACGGCGACCAGGTCTTGATTGGCAACGCTCTATTGATCATTGGCATTGGTGGGGCGCAGGCACAGGTTGCTGCAACTGCGAACATGCCCGCCCCCAGCATGGCTCCCGTGGGCCACCCGCCCGGCATGATGGCCGGTCAGCTGCCACCCATGGCCCCAATGGGGATGCCACACTTTGGAGGCCAACCGGCGCAACCACTTGCAGCCGTGGTACCGGCTGGTCAGCCGATGCAGCCACGCTTTGATCCTGGATCCACCGGCAATGAGCCGATTCGCCGCATAACCAAAGAGCGTCTCCGCTCCGCGGCTGTGGAAAGCAAACCGCATCCCGCTCTGCCGCCCGAAGAAAAGATGGCGCGGGACAATCGCGTCATGGAGATGCGAGTGTATTGGGGGGAGATTCTCCTCGGTGTGCATCACTATCTGAAGCCGAAAAAGATCACCATCGGTGAGAGCAAGAACACTGACATCTTTCTTTCCAGTGAGGGCCTGCCGATTGAGGCATTCCCGCTGATTCGGTACGTCGACGACGAGTATCTGCTGACCTTCACCACTCAGATGGAGGGCGAAGTCGAGATTGACGGCCAATTGCTGCCGTTGCAGAGCCTGCGGGGCTCCGCGGGTGCCAGAAAAGATCCCGACCTCGAGGGCAGCTATTTTGTGAAACTTCCGGAGAATGCTCGGGCAGTTGTGCATTGGGGCGGCGCAACCTTCGCCCTGCGGTTTACCGCACCGGCGCGACCGGTACCCAATCCTTTCTTCAAGAATCTCGATCTGCAGTACATCAACATGTTGCTGCTATCGATTTTTTTCCATGTGGCGACCATCGTGACTTTCATGGTCTACCCTTACGACACAGAGTCGCTCAGGGAGGACTTGTTCGACGAGCCGGATCGTTTTGCCAAACTGGTGCTCGAGCAGCCGCAGGAGACGGAATCCACCAAGAACATGCTCGACAAGCTGAAGAAGAAGGTCGAGCAAGAGAAGCAGAAAATCGAGGAGGAGAGGCCGCCAGACAAACGCGAGCAGCTCAAGATCGACACCAAAGAAGTCAAGAAACGGCCGCAGAAGACGGAGGCGCAGAAGTCTGCCGAGGTTAAGCAGAAGTTCACCAAGATGTTCTCCGGCAGCGGTGGCGGTGGCATGGGCAGCATTCTTGGTGGTGGTGGAGGTGGCACTCTTGCGGGGACCTTGTCGAACGTCATTGGCACGACCGGGGCTGGATCCGCCACGGCGGGCCTCGCGGGCCTTGGTATTCGTGGTGGTGCGCTCACCGGTGGCGGCATTGGCACGAGTCGTGGCATCGCTGGCATTGGGACATCTGGGCGTCTGGGCGGCGGCGGCATGCGGTACGGCTCGGGGGTCAATCTCGGCGACCGCAAGGATCGCAACCTCATCGGTTTCTCTACTCCGGTGGTGATGGGTGCCTTGGCCAAAGAGGTGATCCAGAAGGTCATCGACCAGCACAAGAATCAAATTCGCTACTGCTATGAAGTGCAGTTGCAGCGCAAACAGGAGCTCGCAGGCAAGGTAGCCATGAAATGGGTTATCGCTGCGACAGGCGCTGTGGCGAAAGTCCTGGTGACCGAAACGACCCTGAACAACAGTGCCGTGGAGAATTGCATCAAGGAGAAGATCAAGACCTGGCAGTTTCCTGCGCCCGCAGGTGGTGGTATTGTTGAGGTCAATTATCCCTTCATATTCAAGGCGAGCTGATGGCGATGGCGCGTATCCTTCTTTCTTGTTTTTGCGGTGCCCTAATCTTTGCGGCAGCTGATGACGGTTTTGCCGAAGAGGCCACCGAGGTCATGGCCACTAAGGTTGGCGAGGGTGATGTTGCAGAGCCCACACCGACCGCCACAGGGCAGATCGAGCCAATCAAAGCAATTGTTCGCGGCTTCTACGTGGATGCTCGCATGGGCGGTGGTTTCACGTTGGTTAGCGCCGATATGAGCAAGGAGCTACAGCTAGCCTACCCCGACGCCGGTGTTTCAGAGGAGCTGGGAGCGGGGGCGCACGTTCACTTCTCTGCCGGATATGACATCAGTGAACAGATCGCTCTGCAGCTCTTGGGAGGAGCAACGCTGATTTCTGGGCGGCGCACAGCAGATCCGGTTCGGGACCTGAGCCTCGTGTTTGGTGGTGTTGGCGCTCGGTTGGCGATTGATCTGACGAATCGGCTCGATCTCGTCTCGGCGATCGGTGTTGCGTTCATCAGCGCTAGCAATTCTGTGGACGAAGCAGAGTCGGGAGTCGGCATTCTGGGCAACGTTGGCCTCGAATATTATGTGCATATACGCCATTTTTCCGTTGGTGTTGACCTCTCTGTTCTTGCGCCGATGAGTCCGTTCAGGTTGTTTCTCGGCATCTCACCCACGGTGAAATATACCTTCTGATCCCGCGTGGCCTTTACACCGGGGGATCAAGACCTACATTAACTTAGACGCCGTGGCCCCCCCCTTGGCGTCACTCGGCGGTAGGTGCCAGCCCCTTGGTGTCTACCGCCGTTTTTCTCCATCGTGATTGGCTTGAGAGCAAGACGGACCTTCAATTCGCGGTGGGGCTGGATCCGAATCGGCGAAGGCGTATAAGATTCCCGTTGATTTCTAGGTCTCTTGGCGGTGCCCATATATAGTGCAACGTGAGGATAGGTGCGGGCAATTTGCCCCGGGAGCGAGCCCAACTGCGAAAATCGATGGCGCGAGGATCTCCGAGTCCATGAGCGACGTTCAAAACTACTTAGAAACCTTGGTCCAACAGCCGGGAGATGAGACTGCGCTGTCTGCAGTTGAATCGACGTATTCCACCGAAGGCCGTTGGGAAGAGTTATTGCGTGTCTACGAGGACAATGCATTGCGCGCGCAGTCCGAATTAGTGCCTGCATTATTGCGTAAGGCCGCTTCGCTATGTCTTGAGCAGATAGGTAGCGCGCCGCGCGCGGAGGCATACCTGTCACGGGCCATTGAGGTGGCACCCGCCGATCTCGAGTCGCTTGCCGCCTTGCGTGCCATCCACATGGGCCGCGGTGAGTATGAACGCGGCCTGGCGGTGTATGAGAAAGAGCTTGCTCGTGTCGCCGACCCGACAGAGAAGGCGCTGGGGCTGGTCGAAGCAGCGAAGATCTGTCGCGAGAAGCTCGGCCGCGATGACAAGGCATTGGCGCTCCTGCGACAGGCTCAACGTGCCGACAAAGAGTTGCCGAGTGTGTTTGGGCTGATGGCGGAAATCTACGAGGGGCAAGGCCGCCTCGACCAAGCGAGAAAGACCCTGCTCGCCGAGATCGAAGTCGGCGGTCCCAATGACGACGTCCTGGCAAGGCTCGGTACCCTGGCCCAGCGATTGTTGGAACGACCAAAGTTCCACGACCTCGCAAAAGGGGCAGCGGACACCATTTTGCAGCACCGGCCCGATGACGCTGCAGCATTGTCGGTTCGCCAAGAGCTCGATGCGGTGCGTGTCTCTTGGCAGACGCGGGCAATCGATTTGGAGAAACAGGCTGGCACGACGCAGGGTATCAACAAAGAGAAAGCAGCGGCGTTGTGGCTTGCGGTAGGGGAGTTGCAGCTTGTTTATGGAGAAGACGCGGACACGGCGTTGCTTTCCTTGAACAAAGCGATCGCGTGCAAACCAGGCCAACCCGATGCGCTGCGGCTGCTCGAAGAGGTTTACGCCGCTCAGGATCGGTACGAGGATCTCGCGCTCAAGCTCGAGATGATGGCTGCCTATGCACGCGAGCCGGCGTTGGCTGTAGAGCTTTATCTCAAGGCCGCCATGCATTACACCGTGCGGCTCGACAATCCCGAGGCCAGCGCGGGCATTCATCAACGAGTTCTCGAGCTCGATCCGGGCAACAAGGTATCGAGCAACGCCCTTGCGGAATACTTTCGCGAACGGCAGCAGTGGGACCAAGCTTTGTCGGTGTTGTCTGCGTGGGCCCAGCGGGCGACGCAGGTGGGTGACAAGGTCGCAGCACACTACGCCTGCTGTCGCATCTGGGAGGAAGAGGTCGGCGATAAGTTGCGGGCGAGACCTCACTACGAAACGATTCTCGCTCTCGACCCAGAGAATCAGGCGGCAGCGTTGGCTCTCGAGGCGGTCTATCGTGACGCTTCTGACCACGAGGCTCTGGCGCGTGCTCTGCGTGGCAAGCTTGCGGGATTGCAGGGGGAGGATCGCATTACAGCTCTTCGCGAGCTGGGGGACCTCTATGCGGGACCCCTGGAGCGACCCAAGGAAGCGTTAGAAATCTTGGGTGAGCTCTATCAGCTGCAACCGAGCGCGGGTCTGCGCGAACGACTCGAGGAGTATGCCGCAGCCGCTGGGGCTTTTGCCGAGCTTGTTCACGTTCTGGAGGGTGGTTTCGAACACATTGTCGACGACGGCGACCGAATCGGGGCGCTGCATTCCCTGGCCGCCCTGTATGAGGGTGCGCGCGAAAGTCCGCTCGAAGCTCTGCGAGTGCATCGCCGCATCTTGACGATCAACGCCGAGGATCCACGAGCCAAGGAGTCGCTGGAGAGATTATTGCAGGCCGCCGCTGAGAGCGGCGACAAGCTCGCAATTTATCGCGAGCAAGCCGATGCAGCTGGCACCAAAGAAGAGAAGCTCTCCATTCTCGAGAAGCTTGCGAAGGAGCTCGTCGACACGGCACGGGATTACATTAGGGCCATCGATGTCTTTCGTGAGATTCTCAAACTCGCTCCTGAGCACGTGAGAGCGATAGAGGGCCTTCTCAATTTGTACCGTCGCGACAACCGCTGGGCAGAGGTTGCCGACGTGTTGTTGCAGAAGGTGGACAAGCTGCCTGCCAGCCAGCGTATTCCAGTCCATCTCGAGCTCGGACAGATCAACGAACGACTCGGGGAGACCGACAGGGCCGTGGATTGGTATCTGGCGTGCTTGCGCGGTGATTCCAACAACGAACAAGCCGCTCTGGGTTTGGAGCGTTTGTTGTCCCGGGCCAAGCGAGTGGTTGTGATCGCTGAAGCGTTGCAACCGCGTTTCTCGAATGCCGGGCAATGGGACAAGACCGTAGCAATGTTGGAGATTCGCATCAAGGCAACGGAGGATCCCAAACAGCGGGCGGAGTTGTTGCGCAACGTTGGCACCATTGTCGAGAGCAAGCTCAACCAGCCACAGGCGGCACTTGCTGCGTTGTTGCGGGCATTTCAGTCCGACCCATCTGACTCAGGATTGCAGGTCGAGTTGGAGCGATTGGCCGCACAGGTTGGTGACTTCGGCCCGGTCGCGCGCGCGTATCGAACGCTGGCATCTTCTCTCCACGGAGAAGATCGAGCACGCACCATCATTCGAGCGGCATCGGCGAGCCACAAGGCTAAGGATTTGACTGGAGCGACCGTCGACTACGTCACAGCGATTGGCGTTAGCGACAAGATCGATAAGTCGGCGTTTGACGGCCTCAAGATGCTTCTTGGTGGCGGCATCAACGGACAGGATATCGTCGCGGCCGTGGGTAAGGTTGCTTCCGGGGTGGAACAGTCACAACAAGGGGCCTTTTGGCGCAAAGTGGCCCGTTTTTACGAGCAAGAGATGAACAGCACAACTGATGCAATTGAAGCCTGGAAGCAGGTTCTGGCCTCCCACGACGGTGATGCCGAGGCGGCTGCCGAGATAGATCGCCTCTATGCGTCGGGTGCCGAGCCTGCCGATCTCGTTGCCCACCTGCGTACCAAGTTGGAGAGTGCACCCGACGATGTGAGCCGCGCGGCGCTTGGCGGACAAATCGCCGAGGTGCTCGCCGATAGGATGCAGGATCTAGCCGGTGCCATCGCTGAGCTCACATCGGTGGCGAAGGTTGCCCCCGGTCAACGGCTGGTGTGGCAGCGCTTGTATGATCTGAATATGCGAGCCGCAAAGCCCCAAGAGGCCGCATTGGCGATGCACAAGGAACTCGGGCTGTTGCCGGAGGGTGACGATAGACAACGATGCCTCGTGACCTACGCAAACGTCGTTGGAATGCAACTCCACGACGTTGGAACTGCGGTGCAGGCGCTCAAGGGTGTTTTGCATAGCGACACCAAGCATGTCGAAGCCGTCGCCCTGTTGGAGCAATTGAGTCAGGCCGCGACCGATCCCGCGGTGGCGAACGAGATAAGTGATCTACTCCTGCAGAGCTACCTGGCCATGGGAAAATGGGCTGAAGCGGTCATGGCCATTGCCGCACGGCTCGAGGTCGCCACGGACAAAGACGTGCGCATCGAGCTGTACAAACAGTCGGCGACCCTAAAAGCTGACAAACTCGATAACGCCGTCGGTGCCTACGCTGACCTAGAAAAAGCATTTCGTGACCAACCCACAGACACCGATCTGCGTGCCCGTCTCGAGCGGTTGGCGGAAACTGGCAATGCCTGGGAACAGCTGGCCGAGGCCTACAATGCGGCACTCGGGGTGATTGCGGATCTTGAGGCGCAAAAACCGATCCGCCGCAAGCTCGCCGAGGTCCTCGACAAGAGGCTCGGAAGGGGTGCCGAAGCCATCGAGCACATGCGCGCGGCGACTGGAGGCGCGCTGCCAGAGGATCTTCCATCCCTGGAGTCAATGGAGCGGTTGTTGCGTGAGCAGGGACGTCAAGCCGAACTCGCCGATGTGCTCTATGCCATAGTCATACAGCTTGGCGCAGAGCAAACCCAACGCCGACAGACAGTGCTGCTCGACCTCGCCGGGTTGTGCGAGACGGTTCTCGCCGACAAACAACGAGCCGTCGAGACATATCGTGCCCTCTTGGAAATCGACGCCAAGGATGAGCGGGCGTTGCGTCCACTCGATCCACTTCTCGAGGAGCTTGGCCGCCTGCAGGAGAGGGCGGATGTGCTCGAGGTCATGGTTGCTAAAGGTGCACAGAACCCGTCCCTGATTGATGACCTGATCAAGCTCGCCAGGGTGCAGGTGCATCTCGACAAACCCGAGGAAGCCGTCAAACATTTTCGCGCTGTGCTACTCAAGCGCCGCGAGCAGCCTGATGCGATAGAGGGATTGGAAACCCTGCTCGACACCGCGACCAACAAATTGGAGATCGCACAGATTCTCGAGCCGATTTACACGGCAAAACAAAATCACGAGAAGCTAGCGATGGTGTTGGAGGCGCGTCTCACAGCGACTGAGGACAAGGTCCAGCGCAAGGGCCTGCTGCGACGGATTGGCGACATTTTTGAGAATCGCCTCAATCAAAAAGAGCGTGCCTTTGCCATGGCCCGCCGATCTCTCCATGAAGACCCGTCCGACATGGGCGTGCGCATGTGGATCGAGAAACTCTCAGGTGAAACAGGAGCGTTGAGTGACCTCGCAGAAGCCTATGTGGAAGAAGCGCAGTCCGCAGAACCACAACTGGCGTTACAGTTCCATCGCCGTGCCGCAGCCATTTACCACGAGAAGCTCAACGACGTGAATGCGGCGGTGCGAGAGTACAACGCCATCCTCGATGTGGAAGGCAGAGATGAGAAGGCGCTGACCGGCCTCGAAGGCATCTACCGCGCCAGCGAAAATTGGGTTGATCTCATTGTGTTGTTGCGTCGCCGGTTGGATATGACAGCGGGTTTGGAACGCAAGCGCGAGTATCTGACGGAGATCGCCGAACTCCAAATCGGCAAGCTCAATGAGGGGCTCGACGCGGTGGCGACCTATCGCGAGATCCTCGAGATATCACCCGATGACACGGTTGCATTTGGACGCATTGAGCAGACTCTGGCGCAGATGGGACAATGGGAGAAACTCGCCGGAGTGTACGAGGCAGAGGTGCAGCGCCTTGGCGAGAAGCGCGGCCGCGATGTTGCTGCCCGTCGGCTCGAGTTCACTTACCGCCGCGGTCGAGTGCTCGACGAGCAGTTCAATGAACGTGAACAGGCCCGTGAGATCTTCGAAGGAATTCTCGGCGAAGAGGCGACGCACGGGTCGACGATCCATTACCTTGAGGCGCGGGCCAATCAGGGGGTGCTTGAGGCAATAGAAATACTCGAGTCGGTCTACCAGAATGCCGAAGCGTGGCAGAAATTTGTCGCGCTGCTCGAGGTCAAGCTCAACAACACGGCGGAGACTGAGCGTCGCCGGGCGATCTATGTTGCCTTGTCCGAGACTTACGACGACAAGTTGCATGTCGGCGACATGGCTTTTCAGGCTCTCACCCGAGCGCACCAGGAAGACCGCACCAACTTTGAGATCGTAGAAAGGCTCGAAGAACTCGCCGGCCGTTACAACGCCTGGCGGAATCTTGTGGCGGTACTCAGCCCTGACATTGACGCCATTCCAGATCCGAAGGTGCGACAGCACATTCTGCGTCGCATCGGTGCCATAAGCGGCGAACATCTTGGCGACGTGCAGACTGCTGTGCAGTACTTCCAGGCCGCTCTGCAATACGATCCAAACGACGATGACTCCCTGGCGGCACTCGACAGCCTTCTCGAGAAGAATGAGATGTGGGCAGCACTCGCAGATCTTCTCGAGCGTCGCATCGATTTGGCCACCGAGCCTGGGGTGAAGAGTCGGCTTTTGGAGCGCCTCGCCGAAGTCTGGTCCGATCGGATGATGGATGCCGAAGCGGCATTGCGTTGCCATCAGCAGATCCTTGAGATCGATCCTGACCACCCAATCTCGCTCAAGTCGATGCAGAAGCTCTACGCAGAGGTCCAGGACTGGGACTCGTTGGCCAAGAACTTGGCTCGTCAGATTGAGGTTCTAACCGACGACGAAGACCAGGTTCGCATTCACGCCGCCGCCGGTCAGCTCTATGCCGAAGAGTTGTCCGACTACGATGCCGCCATTGAGCACTGGAAGGCGGTTGTTGACCTAGATCCGACTCATGTTGAGGGCAACGATTCGTTGCGTGTCCTACTCAATACTGAGGAACGTTGGGAGGAACTGGCCGAGCTCTATCACAAACAACTGGCACACGCCCAGGATCCGCTTGCCAAGTCGGAGATCAATCAAGCACTCGGTGTCATCCTTGGTGAGAAACTGGGCCGCACGGACGACGCCCTCACCAGTTGGCTGGATGTTTTGGTCTCCGACGCGAAGAATGTCGGTGCACTGCGAGCCCTTTTGGGCCTCTACACCGAACGGGCGATGTGGGAGGAGTTCGTGGATGTCGCTCGGCGGATGATTCCCCTGACTGATCCGGTCGAAGCCAAGGAGGTTCGTTTCCTGCTTGCCAAAGCGTTGGGGGAGAACCTCGGTGAGAAGGATGAGGCAGTGAAGCTTGCTCGGGAAGTGCGGGCAACGGAGCCTCACACCGCCAACCAGATGACCCGGTTAGCGGAGATGCTCAAGAACATCGAGGTCTTCGATGAGGCGGTCATAGCCTTGGAGAAGGCGGCCTCTCTCGAGGAGAACACCGACGTCAAGGTCGCGCTGTTTTACGAATCTGCCGAGATTCATCGGGAAAAGCTCAGCAAACCCAACGATGCACGTGTTGCCTATGAGGCCATTCGAGAGGCCGTTCCGGAAGATGGGGCCGCCTTCACGGCTCTCGCAGAGATTTATCGAAACACCGAGTCGTGGCGCAAGCTCGTGGCGCTCGACGAAGACTTTGTTCCCTACGCCGATGACGCTCTGCGATTGACGATTCTCACCGAGATTCGTGACGTTCAAGATCAGAAGCTCGGCGAGAAGGAGCTCGCATTCATTGCAGCCTGCCGGGTGTACAAGGAATCACCAGATGATTCGGCGGCGGCGGATGCTCTCGAACGCCTAGGAATTGAAACCGATGGGGCCGAGGAACTGGTTGCGGTCCTCGAGGATGAGATCGAGCACATTGTCAGTCCTGACGCCAAGGTGGCGGTATTCAGACGGGTGGCGCGGATCTATGCCAAGAATCTGGACGACACACCATCAGCGGAGGGGACTCTCAATCGCATTCTTGAGATCGATCCGGGTGATCTCACAGCACTGGATGAGCTTGCTTCCCTTGGCGCTGTTGAAGAACGCTTCGACAAACAGGCTCAAGCCCTAGAGAAGAAGCTGCAACATGTGGTTGAGGACACTGACCGCAAAAGCGTGCTCTTTGAGATCGCCCGCATTTGGGAAGAGCAAATCGGCGAAATTGACGAGGCCATTGGGGCCATGCAACGAGTACTCGAGATCGACGGTGCCGATCTCAAAGCCCTTGATGGTTTAGTCCGACTCTATGACCAGGAATCCCGTTGGTCAGAACTGGCTTATACGCTCACTCGCAAAGTCGAACTAGCCAAAGATACGTCAGACAATGTCGAACTGCGCATGCGGGTCGCGGCTCTCTGCGAGGGAGATCTTGGCGATCCAGAGGCTGCGGTCCAGTGGTATCGCGGTGTTCTCGATTTCGACGCGGGTCACGTTGGGGCACTGTCGGCGCTCGAGCGACTCTACACTGGCCAAGAGGCCTGGAGTGAGTTGATCCAGACCTTCGAGTTGCAGTTGGCCAATACTGTCAATGTTGATCACAAGATAGCAATCTTGGCCAAAATGGCGTCGATCTACGAGGAGGAGTTTGAGAGCGCCAAGGATGCAGCCGCTAGCTACGAACGCGTTTTTGAGTGCGACTCGACAAACATATCGGGGATCAAAAACCTTGAGCGGCTGTTGCGTGCTCTTGGCGAGTGGCAGCGACTCATCGAGGTATTGCAGCACCACATCTCTCTCGCGAAGGAGGCTGAGGAGATCACCGAACTGTATCTTCAGGTGGGTGAGGTCTACTACCACGAGCTGTCGCAAGTCGATAAGGCGGAGCAGATTTACAATGCTGCTCGTGACTTCAACCCGAACAGCGCTGCAGCGCTGCATGCGCTCGGCCAGCTCTATGAGCGCAGCGGCAACTGGTTCCAATCACTGGAGATGTTGCAGAAGGAATCTGAAGCTCTCGGGGCCGTTGATGCCGCCCTGCCAGTCCTGTTGCGGATAGGCAAGATCAACGAGGACATGTTGATGGATATGGGTGCCGCGCAAACCGCATATCAGCGGGCCCTCGAAATCGATCGCAACTACGGGCCAGCTCTGCAGGCGATGAAGGAGATCGCCCGGGCTGCCGAGGATTGGGACACTTACGCAGAGCATCTCATCGCGGAAGCTGAGAGCTCCGATGACGCAGAGGACAAAACGGAGCTCTTCTACGAAGCGGCCAAGTTCTACACGGACGTTCGCGAGGACGAACAATTGGCCATTCGCTACTTCCAAAGGTCGCTGGAGATAACTCCTGGGCACTTCGACAGTGCGCGGGCCCTTGCTGAGATCTATTTCCGCAATGAAATGTGGCAGGAGGCTGGCGATCTTTACGAGATAGTGGTCTCCAAGCTCGACAAGGCCGACGATCCCAAGGAGTACTGCCAAAAGAACTATCGACTTGGTTATGTTGCAGAGAAGCTGGGTGAGGTGGATACGGCGCTTGCTTTCTATCGCGAAGCCTTCGAAGCTGACGCGACGTACCTGCCAGCCCTCGAAGGTTTGGGCCAAGCGTTATTGGGAGCCGAGGAGTGGGAGGAGGCGCAGAGGGTTTTCGGCACCATTCTTGTGCATCATCGCGATTCACTCACGGAGTCTGAGATCGTGGATGTGCAGTGGCAGTTGGGCGACATATGCTTGAAGCAGGACCAACCTGACCGCGCTTACAAACAGTTCGAGAAGGCCCTAGAGATCGACCCCGATCACAGTCCTTCGTTGTCGGCGCTGTCGCAGCTCGACCAACGTATGGAAAATTGGGAGGGGGCGCATGAGAAGTTGAGTCGACTGGCGGATGCTGTGGCAGGGACTGAGCGAGGCGAGGTCCTGCTCCAACTCTCCGACATCGCCCGCAACCGCCTCGGCGATATTCGCAGGGCGGTTGAAGCTCTGGAGCGGGCGCGGCGCATGGGCCAACCACCCGTGGCGGTGCTCGATCTGCTAGCCGATGCGTATCTGGAAACTCATCAGGCTCCCAAGGCCGTCGAGGTTCTGGAGCAGGCTTTGACTGCGACCACGGACCATGAGGTTCTCTCTGATTTGAGCTTCAAGCTCGGTCGAGTGTACCAGACCGAGATCAAGCACGAACCATTGGCGGTACAGAAATACAACGCTGCGCTCGATCATTCGCCGAAGAACGTCAAAGCGTTTGAGGCGGTGGAGAAGATTCTCTCCGCTCGTCAAGAATGGGGTCTGTTGGAACAGAATTATCGTGCCATGATTGCCCGTGCGAAGGATCTCAATCCACAGATTCGACTGGTCTTGTGGCGCAATCTGGCTGAGCTGTATCGCCGTGTCATGAAGTCGGTCGACAATGCGATTATGGCCTACGAAGTCATTCAGAAGTTGGAGCCGGGCAAACCAGAAGATGTGGCGATCCTGGCTGAGCTCTACGCCGAGAAGCCAGAACATCGTGCCAAGGCGATCCAGATGGAGCACGACGTGCTTACGTCGGTTGAGAATCCGGTGGGGCCAATTCACAAGCTGCGTAAGCTCTACCATGCGCAACGCGAGTTTGATGCGGTCTATGTTCTGTGCAGCGTGCTTTCGTTCCTCAAGGAGGCTGATGCCGAGGAACAAAAGATCCGAGAGTATCTCGCCCAGGGTGTGCCACCGAAGGCCACGCAGCGTCTGATCGACGATCAGTGGCAGCTGCTCTACCACAAGGATCTGATGAACCCTGTGGGGACCTTGGCGACCTGGCTGTATCGCAGTGTTCCGGAACAGTTTACCTCACCCGCAAAAAACCTCGGGTTACGCCCTAAAGATCAGGTCGATTGGCGTTCATCAACTCTGCTCTTTGCCAACATGATGCGGTACGCGGCGAAGATGCTCAATGTGCAGGCGGTGGAGCTGTTCTTCAAACCCGGCTCCATGGAGGCCATGCAGATAGCGCCATCCCAGCCGCCAGCGTTGGTGGTTGGGGAGAAGAGCGAGTTGCGGCAAGGGGCGACGCAGCAGGCTGTTCTCTATCATGCGGGTAGAGCCTTGGCCTATGTGCGTCCTGAGATGTTCCTGCCGCGGGTCATTCCTGGGGACGACCTACGCGACGTACTTCTGGGTATGTGTTTGGTCTACAATCGCGGGCTGCAACACAACGGAGATCCGCAGGCCGTGGAAAAGTGGACACAGCAATTCGAGCGGTTGCCGTCGCAGATTCTCAAACGGCTGCAACAGCCAGCCCGTTTGGCCTATCCTGAGCTGGTACAGGGGCGGGGCCTGGAGGCTTACGCTGCTGCGGTGGAGATCACCGCGTCACGAGCGGGGCTTGTGGCTTGCGGGGATCTCGCCTCGGCAGTCCAGGGTGTGACTGAAGGGGGGCCTGGGGCATCCAGTTTGCCAACGCGGACGCGAGTCAAGGAGTTGGTACTCTATGCTGTCTCCAGGGAGCATCTGCAGATTCGCAAGATTATTGGAGCTGCTTTGGTTGAGCAACAGCAAGGGTGAGGTCGAGGTCAAATGTTGAAAATTCGGGACCATGAATTTGACGTGACCGAGTCGGGTACGCTAACCTCAGCTCCAGTAGTCTTTTTGACGAACCGGGGAAGAGACATCTTTTTCATATGAAGTTTACATGTGATCAGTGCAACGCCCAATACATGATTGCCGACGAGAAGGTCGGCGCCAAGGGTGTTAAGGTCAAGTGCAAGAAGTGTGCACACATCATCATTGTCAAGCCAGCAACCGCTGAAGAGCTCAAGGCAGAGAAGTTCGAGTCAAATGTGGGCGGATTCGGTGGGTTCAATGAGCCTACCCAAGCAATGTCCGCAGATCAGCTCGCGGCACTCAAGGATTCCTCTGGTGAGGGAAATGGTGGTGACCTGTTTGGAAATGATCCGTTTGCGGCGTCTGGCGATCAAGCGCCTGTAAGTGATGCCCGATTCGGTGGTGCCGCAGGTTTTGGCGGCGCGAGCCCAAGTTTCGGTGGTGACGCTCCGAGCTTTGGTGGTAACGCTCCGAGCTTTGGTGGCGTTGCGAGCGAATCGTCCATCTTTGGTGGTGATACGGGTTTTGGCCAAGCCCCAAGTTTTGGTAACGCCTCTGCCGGTTCGCAAGTACCTGCCGACGAACCAGGAAGTGCTTTTGGTGCCAATTTTGGTGCAGGCTTTGGCGACAGCGCCAACGCCTTTGCTGGTGGTTTTGGCGGTGCCAATCCCTCTTTTGGTGGGCACCAAAGCGGCGAAACGGCGTTGGATTCACTAGGGGCGGATACCTCCGCCCTGGCGCCTTCGATGAGGGCACCGGGTGAGAAGGAATGGTATGTGGCTGTCGATGAGGCTCAGATCGGCCCTGTCGATATCGCAGAAATAGAGCAGCGCTGGGATGCCTTGGAAGTAGACGAGGACACCCTAGCCTGGAAGTCGGGAATGCAGGACTGGGTTCCCGTGGCAGAGATTGCTGATCTCGCCTATCTGGTGACCGAGCGGCCGCAGAGGAAAGCCGCTCTTGGTGCCGTGCCGAGCGCGACTTCAGGTGGATCTCTTGGTGCCATCGCCTCCACCGGTCTCGGGCCGGTAAGCTTTGGCGGCGAGACGGGGGGTGGTGGTAATCGCGGTGGGGATGTGTCCTGGACTCCGTCTGCTGCCAGTGCTCTGTCGTCGTTGGTCCAAGACGAGTTGACCACGAGTCCCGCCCAGCCAGCGGCAGTGCCTGCACCGACTCCCTCAGACATGGGAATGCCGAGCTTTGGTGCCAGTGACCTATTTGGCGGTGCCAGTGGCGGTGCTGCTATGGCCATGCCAGCACCAATGCCCGCGGCAGATCCCTTTGCCGGTGGTGGTGGCGGTTGGTCGGTTCCCAAGCCAGAAGCAAAATCGAGCGGCCTCAAGCCCATTCACTTGGCTCTCGCCGGAATGGCGGTGCTGTTGGTGGGCTTGGTCGTTGTTGTTGTGTTGGTGGTCCTGCGGCCTCCGGTAACAGTGCCAGGTGAGCCCATCAGAAACCCAGAACCGGTGGGAATGTTGGCAGCCAACGATCCAAAGCCCGTCCCGGATCCGCAGCCCGAAAAGCCAGTTACGGAGTCCAAGGTCGAAGATCCCGGACCAGGCTCTTCTGACGATGAGTTGGGCAAGGGACGACGCAAGAGGAAAGGCGGCTCGGTTAATCCAAGCCCTGCACCGTCTCCGACGCCCCCGAAGGTTACGCCAACCAAGCCGCCTAAGGGTCCCGCAGACGACATCTTCAAGAGCGCGGCGAAGGCCTCGCTGTCCAAGGCCGACATTATGAGTGGCGTCAAGAATGGCATGGGGGCAGTGAAGGACTGCATTCAGGGTGCCCGTGGCAAGGGCGAGCTGACCCCAGGTAAGCACACTCTGGTGCTCAAGTGGACCATCAAGGCCAATGGCAAAGTCGTGGATCCTTCAGTCATAGGTCCCAATTACGTTCTTGGCACCTCGTTGCCTGCGTGTTTTGCTCGGGGCATGCGCACGTGGACATTCCCGGCGTCACAGAGCGACTCGCCAGTTAAGAACTTCCCCTTCGGTCCATTCAACATCCACTAACCCTGTGTCGCCGTTCGCTTTGCGGCGGCAACTGGGCACGCTCGGTTCCGCCTCCAAAGACTCTCGTCTCGATTGAGCGCATCACTTCGGCGGCTTCCTTGTTCTCTGTGAATACCGCGCGCCCCGTTGCCACCGCAGGCGCTCGCTTGGGCACAGGGTCTGTCCCGTTTCTCTCATGAACGATCCCGACGCCGCGGGCGGCCGGAGGCGGGCGGATCATAACCAGCTCATCTACGTATCGTGAAGTGATTGCAGGTGAGTTTGGGTGTCAAGAACTGCTGATGGACGATGCACAACCCCTGGTTGCCGCGGGTGTCGCCCCATGCGGAGCTCAGTATCGTCAGTCCCACAAAAGCTTGTTCGACAGCATGGGGGTCGTCGACGAAATAGCGACAGCGCCTGCAGACTCTTTCGCTCGTCGTCATTGGAGGCCGCGCCAGTAGTCGACGAACACCTTGGTGGTGAGAATGAATCCGAGCGGCACATTGACGATGACCCCGATCGTGAAAGCCCAAAAGGGTTTGAGGCCAAATGTCATCAAATCTCTGAAGCGGGTCGATAGACCGATACACAGAAAACAGAGGACGAACGCCCACGAGCGCAGTGTCTTGATTGGGTCGATCACCTTGGGCAGCAGAACACTCTCGTACCAGTCCGACTCGTGATGTAGGCTCTTGAGTGCCCACGCTTGGTCAGAGTTCGCCGTTTTCAGAATCTCCCGGAGGTCCGGGAGAGACATCTTGCCAACAAAGGAAATGGTTCCCGAACCCGTGTCGATGATGAAACGGTCAGCGAGATTTTGGGGAACGACGAATGACGAAAAGTCTGCGTCATAATTGGCCTTCTGAGCCTTTGATTTGAACGTGCCCTTCATTGGAGCCATGCCCCGGCGATCTTCGGGTGCCTGTGCCGCGATTATTGACATGAGGATGGTCGCGGCGAAAAATCCGAGCACGAACTTGGGGAATCGTTCCCAAATTACCGTGGCTGCCACGCGACCGTGCGGACTGTTGACGTCATCTTTCTTCTCCCAATAGACCACTGACACAATGGATAGGACAAATGCCCAAATGCCTATCCAGATGTCGCGACCAATGACCTTCATCAGAGTGAACGCATAGATGGCCGCGTCACCGTGCTCTTCGGCGATCTCGGCGACGACCGCGAACCCCGCAGCATCGGCATATTCAGAAGTGCCAACCCATGCACCGGCCTCCGCAGGACTTAGTTCCCACGCGCCCGTCGGTGTGACCTGTGCAGGCGTGCCTGCTATTCCCACCGTCGGCAGCGGGATCATCATCTTGGTCAAGATGGCGAGAGTAAAAATCATGACGATAGCCCAGACAGAAACCACGCCGATACCGATGGCGATGTGATCTTTATCTGCGCGGACTGCGCCACCGATGGCGATCGAGCCTGACACGCCACAAACCGCACCTCCGGTGCCGAGGACCGCACCGAAGCGTGGGTCGAGCTTGAAGAGCCGGGTCGCGGCAAGATAGATGGTCAACCAGGTCGTCACCGACACGATGGTTGCCTGTAGAAAAGCAATGGGGCCAGCTTCCGCAATGAGTGTCAGCGGCAAAGTGGCACCAAGGAGGACGATGCCGGTCTTGATGTAATACTCAGTCCGCAGAGACGCTGCGATCCAATGGGGCATCGCCTTGATGTTGCCAATGACCAATCCCACCAGAAGCGCCAACAGGGGTGCCCCAAGGTCGGCTTTTTGCATGATCGACCAACCGGCGAGGTAAAAAATGGCGAGGGCACCAGCGAACAAAACGACGAAACCGAGGAGGAACTGCCGCACATCGCGGCCCATCACCTTCATGCTGAGGGCGAACACCGCACCGAAACCAAACAGAATGGCAACGTAGCCGCCGGCGTGTTTGGCGAAATCACTTCCGAGCTCCGCCAAAGTCGACCAAGATCCAGGCTTCACTACCCACGGCTTCAAGGTCGATCCCGACCAGAAAAAGGCCACCGCAATCACAATGACCAATAGACCGAGCCATATGGCCCAATAGTCTTCTGTCTTAAATAGGTTGAGTCCCCGTTTCATAAATGGGGACAATAAATGACTGCGTGACGTCGATCAACGCGATCAGATTACGTGGGTTACGTGGTTACGTACTTGCCAATGATCGGCTGCAGCACCTCTTTGCGCTCCTTTGGTATTGCGCCCTCGTGGGTGAGGATTGCTGAGGCGAGGGCAGTGGCGCAGCCACAGTGGGCATGTTCGGCGTGTTGTTTGTCCATTGCGTCCATACCGGGCAGCGCGTGTTCCAAGACTCGTCGTACGTTGGCGGCATTGCGTTTGAGGATCTCGACAACGGCGCTGGCGCTGACATCCTTTTCGCTTTGGTGCCAGCAATCGTAGTCGGTTACCAACGCGAGGGTGGCGTAATGCATCTCGGCTTCACGTGCCAATTTGCATTCTGGAATGGCGGTCATGCCGATGACGTCGACTTCCCAGCTGCGATAGATGCTCGACTCAGCACGAGTTGAGAACGCCGGGCCTTCCATGCAGACGTATGTACCTTTGGGATGGCACTGCACCCCGCACGCAACGACACTTGCCGCCAGGTGCTCAGCGAGGGGAGAGCAGACGGGATCCCCGAGGCCCACGTGTGCAACGATGCCCTCACCGAAGAAGGTGCTGGGACGTTGGCCGTGGGTCCGGTCGACAAATTGTGATGGTACGACGAAGTCTCCAGGATTGATATCCTCTCGCATCGACCCGACCGCTGACACAGAGATCAACCACTCCACACCGAGGCTCTTGAGGGCGAAGACATTGGCTCTGTATGGCACCTCGGTTGGCAGTAGACTGTGCCCCCGTCCATGGCGTGGGACGAACACCAAGTGAACACTCTCGAGGTCGCCAGTGACCAACACATCTGATGGGCTGCCAAATGGCGTGTCGACTTTGATTTCCCGTGCAAAAGAGAGCCCATCGAGGGCGTACAGCCCTGTACCCCCTATGATGCCTACTGTTGTCATGTGATACCGCTTCGTTTGTGTCGTCGGCGATGTAAGTGCACCATGAATCTGTGGCTTAGTTCAACTGGTCGCCCTGTTTCTCGATGGCCTTGCCTGCCTTCTCTACGGACTTGCCGACCTGTTTTGTCGTGTCGGCAACTCCGCCGAGAATTTGATCGCCGAAGGTCAAGAGTGCCCCAGTGGCCAGAGCCGCGCCAATGAGTACGCCGATGAATAATGACTTGAGATGCATGGAACCTCGCTCCAGTGTTGGGGATCAGAAGGTGAAGATCAATGAGGCGAACCAGCTGAAAACCACGTGCTGCTCGTCTTTGAAGCGGAAGCCTACCTGATCGTACGATGGCAGATTTTTTTCAGAGCAGACGTCACCGCTCGAGTTGTGGCAGAAGTAGGGGTTGATGACGTCTTTTTCGGTGTTCAAATCAGAATCGGGGGGGAGTACTTGGTTGTCGCCGTTTTCGTCGCTCCCCACCTCCTCATAGGTGACAAAGTGCTCATTCATGTAACCGAATGAGAGACCTGCCTGGAAGCGCAGAAACTCTGCCGCTTGAATATAAAGGCCCAACAAACCCCGGACTCCAAATGCCTGCTCGACGTAGGTCATCTCCCCCAGGGCGTCGCTGAGCAAACCATAGCTGCGGCCCTCGCTATAAAATGCCGTGCGGATGCCGAGATCGATGGCGACCTTGCGGCTGTTCTTCAGATCCTCGACCGCCACAATCTCCATGCCAGCATTGAGCTCGGCACGGTGGGGGGGCTTGCGACCAAAGTCTTCATAGGAGCGGGTCAGGGCCTTGGGGGCCTGAGCTGAGGGAACCGGCAGTGTGTAAGTGAATTCCATGTAGGGGTCGATGTAACCGCGGCGATTTTCATTGGGGTCGATGCCGATGAGACCAAAATTGCCAATGCGTTTCGACAGTGCTGTGCCGAAAGTGAGGTAGTGTACGCCATCACCTACTGAACCGGGTTTGTCCTCGCTGGCTCGTTTGCTAAATGAGAACGCATCGGCGAGCCAAGGATTGGACCAAATGAACGATAGCTGCCACATGGGCTTGCTCTCGTCGCGTTCGTCGCTCAGGGCTGCCCATTTGAGCCCGAAGTCCATACCCCCAGTTCGGTAGCCGAACTCGTCGATGTTGCCCCAACCAGTGTGCTTGCTGCGGAAACCATCGTCGAACGTCTCGCCGAGCACGAACAGGGAATCGTTGGCGTCCCCTGTCTTGGGATCGATCGAGCTGGTGTCAGGAGTGACTCCCTTTGCGTATTTGAGCGCCGTGGTGTCACCAAGCACGTAATGAAAATTGAGCACGGCGGCGAGGTCGTGAAAAATGCCGATCTGGGACTTGATGTCGAGGACATTGACTCCCCGTTCCCACTCGGCCTCATCCACCGGCAGGCAATCGCGACTGTTGCCCTCCTCACAGCCGTCAGATGACAACCCCTGGCGAACGAGAGGCTCGCGAGTGATCTTGCCGTTGGACAGGTGCATCCTGAAGGCGACGCCCATGTACAAATCGAAAGGATCAGGACGCTCGGTGTCGCCAATGATGATGGTGTCGGCTGCGTCCGCCACGTCTGTTATCTCTGCCGCCGACGCCACGCTGCCAAGGGCCACCAAAACGAGGATCAGCAAAAAGTGCAAACACAACCGTTTAGGCATCGCTGCTCCCGATGGCTTGAGCCGTGGATATCTCCCAACCCTTGAGAAACAATCCAAAATCGAGCTCGGCGGCTAGGCTAGACGCGAGCGGTTAGAAGGTCAAGTCCTTTCCCCGTTGCGCAAGTCAAACTCCTTCATCTTGTTCTGCAAGCCTTTGCGGCTGATGCGCAAGAGGTGGGCGGCCCGAGTAACGTTTCCCCCGGTTGTTTCCAGTGCCTTGACGATGAGATCGCGCTCCAGCTCTTCGGTTGCTTGCCTGACGATCTCTTTCATGGACGCATTGGTTGTGTCGAGGGATCGCCCAAGGTGTCCACCGGTGATAGGAGATCGCAAGGGCTCGGGAAGATCTGCCAACTCGACGACGTCGCTCTCTGCGAACAGAGAAGTTCGTTCGATGACGTTCTCAAGCTCACGGATGTTGCCTGGCCACGCATAGGATCTCAAAGCGGCGATGGCGGTCTCTGAGAGTCCCGTGATGTTCTTCTGCAACCGCTCATTGTACTTGGTGACGAATGCTTTCACCAACAACGGGATGTCGTCAGTGCGATCCCGCAACGGTGGCAGTCGTATGGGAACAACATTGAGTCGATAATAGAGGTCTTCCCGGAACCGACCGGCTGCAATCTCTTCCGCGAGGTTTCGGTTGGTGGCGGCGACGACGCGCACGTCGACTCGGATCGTCCGGATGCCACCCACCCGCTCCAACTCATTCTCTTGCAGGGCGCGCAAGAGCTTGACCTGCATCTCGTTGGGGATTTCTGCGATCTCGTCAAGAAACAGCGTGCCGGTATCGGCGAGCTCGAACCTACCTGGTTTGGAACTCACGGCCCCAGTGAATGCGCCCTTTTCGTAACCGAAGAATTCACTTTCCATGAGGTCTTTAGGGATGGCGGCGCAATTGACCTTGATCAGTGGTTGTTCCCGTCGCTTGCTGTTCTGGTGCAATGCAGTTGCGACGAGCTCTTTGCCTGTGCCAGATTCCCCAGTGATGAGTACCGTCGACGGTGTGGCAGCGACCTTTTCGATGATCGAGTAGACCTCTTGCATGGGCGACGCCTGTCCGATCATGCCGAAGCGGCCCGTGCCTTCGTGTGTGAGTGGGGGCTCTCGACGGGATTCCTTCCCTACAGACGACGCCTTGCGAACGGCAAGGCGAAGCTCATCCTTGTCGAACGGTTTGGTGATGTAGTCAAACGCTCCAGTTTTCAACGCTGTGACTGCGGTGTCGACAGTGCCATGTGCGGTGATAACAATAACCGGAAGTCCGGGCTCGATCGCGTTGACCTCGCTTAGCAGCTCGAGTCCTGTCATCTTGGGCATCTTGAGATCGGTGATGAGGATGTCGATGCCACCCCCTTTGATAACCTGCAAAGCCTGCTCGCCATCGGCCACAGCCATGGTTTCATGACCATCTCGCTCTAGCAGCGCGCATAGGACCTTGCGCAGGTTGGCTTCGTCGTCGGCTATGAGTACGGTTGACACGGGGACAACCTATCAGAGGTTGCGGCGAGATGGGAGGGACGGTTTGTCGTCTAAACCCGTTCCCGTTGTCCAATGCACCTTTCAATCCGTATCCGTATAGAATTTGCATTGAAGTTGGGTCTTTTGTCGATCGGGTGCTATGATTTCACCAATCCTGGGGTGGATTCTCAGGGTGCGGGCTCCGAGCGGAAACATGTTGATCACCTGTTTGAAGTGCAAAAAGCCGGTCTTCGTCAGCTCGTCCATTGTGGCTGCCGGAGAGGCCACAATCCCCTGCAATGCGTGCAGTGCGGCGTTGATCGTTTCGAGCGGGGGATCAGTGCGCTTGGAAACCGAAATGCCGGCCGACGATCCGTTGGAATCTGAGCCCCCACGGATTGAGGTTCCTGAGTTCGAGTCACCGCCTCAGGTTGAGCCGCTGGCGCACGCTGGGTTGCCGCCACACATTGGGGTAGCGCCACAGCCACCATCAGAGCCGCCGTACATTGAGGCAGAACCACAGCCACCCTCTGAGCCGGTGTACATTGAGGCAGCACCCGGGCCACCGTCAGGGCCGCCCCCTCTACCGCCTGTGCAGACCAGTTTAGTTGATGAGGTAGGAGCCGGGGAAACAGACCTGTGGGAGACAGCGCCCATTGAGTCATTCATGGAGGCACCCCTCGATATACCGGTGCCGACGATGGGGACGGGCTCGGACGGTGCTGACCAAAACGACTGCCATGGCAACACTCAGTGGACTGCACTGGCGGAGACGGCCGCTGTGCAACCTGTGCAACCTGCCCATGCGATTTATGCGCAAGATATGCATCAGCCAGAGATGCATGGGATCGTTCCACCTCCCGAGTATCAACCTGAACCGCCCGTTCCAAAGTCCGTAATGAGGGTTGAGCCGCGGCCCATCATTCCAGAACCAATAGGAATCGCTGTCGAGCCCACGCCGGTTGTTGCGCCTCGCGATACAGAGCCGCGCACCCAAGTCGAGTCGACTGCCGAGATGGACTGGTCTGTCAATTCTTTGCCAGGCAGGGGGTATGGGGGTCGAGCCGGTACGGTGCCCATGGACGAGGCGGTCTTTCGCCGGGAGGCCCGAAGCGGTCGCATGCCTATGGTTGTTGCGGCACTGGCTTTGTTTCTGACCGGGACGGCGTTGTGGGCCGCGGGAATTGTCCGCATCCCTGGTCTCCCGGTTCCCGGTGCTGCGCGTGAACCGGTCGAAATCGCTCAGCTGTCGCCGATACCCGAGCCGGTGCCTACTATTGATTCAACGTCAACCACCGGAGCCGTGCCGACCACCGGAAGAGTGCCCACCGCCGATATTGAGCCGTCGCAGCCAATTTCCGACGACGGGCAGCCGTACAACGATGTGGCTCTTGACGGCAATCGCGGCAAGCGACAAAAACAGAAGAAAGGTCGCCGCAAGGGAAAAGGGCGAGAGGATGATGTCGACCCGGCTGATGACCGCCCTTTGCGTCCCGCACCTACCGTCGAGTCCGGGGTGCCACAGTCCCCCGCAGTTCCGCCGCCACCCGTGGCGCCATCTGCGCCAAGCAAAGATGCCGCAGCGGACCTGCATTACAAGCAGGGTAATCTGTATCTAAGAGAGAAAAAGGTCGCATTGGCAATCGATGAGCTCAAAGAGTGCTTGGCCGCCAATCCGCAGTATGGCCTGGCATATCGCTCACTGGGAGTGGCCTACATGCTACTCGGTCGCGAGAAGAGCGCTGTGCAAGCCTACGAGCAGTTCGTGAAGGTATCGCCAAGCCACCGCGACACCCCGAAGGTCAAACAGATCATTTCTGACTACTACGCCCGCAACCCACGTTGACATCGGAGTCTGTCGATCAAAGTACTGGCGTCTCAAATCGGGGACGTATCGAACCGGCGCGGGGTAACTGCTGGATTCGGGTCAAAGCTCCAGGCGATAACCAACGGCGGCCATGACCGCACCAGGGTCGAGGCCGTCGATGTTATCCGATGACCATGGTATTCCGCTGGTGACGTAGACGCGCGCGAGCACGCAGCCCGGCCCAACTCGGTATCCAGCCCCTGCGAGCACATTAAGTGCTGGCGTGACATTCGGGCCTGAGTCGGCGTCCACTCGACGATACCGCGTTTTCGCCCACGTCAAGATGGCACCCCCCGAAGCGCCCACCTCCAGAAGTAATCCCGATGCAGGGGTCGGAGCGGACCAAGTTGCGCCGAGCAGCACCGGGACAGTCGTGAGCCCGATGCGGACACGGCTCACGCCTTCGGGGCTGTTGAAATCGGCCACCTGGCGCGAAGCGTCGGCCATGCCATAACCTGCGACGAAGTGGATCAACAATTGCGAGCTAGAGATCGGAATGGCGAAATTGGCTTCGAACAGTCCCGCGCCTCCCACTTCAGCGAAAGCGTTTGGGGCCCAGGTGCCACCCAGTATTGCGAAGCTGACTCCTCCCTGTGGGCGCTCCGATGTCCTCAGATCCCCTTTGCGAGCGGCGTCAATGCCGAGGATCGGGGGCTCCTCGTTTCCGACAGCGACAAAATCAGGACGAACTGACGCGCCCAAAACCGCGGTATCAGAGAGCGACATCTGCAGCTTGTGCGCGCCCACGGGAATCGGCACGCGCACCGCGACTGGCTGCGACAATTGATAGTTCGGGTCTGGAGTGCGAAAATCCTCTGAGGCTGGCTGATCGAGGGCAAGGGTCTGCACCAACACGTCATCGAGCAAGATCCCCAGAACCACGGATGAGAGAGTTTGCGGTTGCATCTGCGAGCGGTGGGCATGGATGGTCAAGAGCACAGTGCCCGGGCCAACGACGTTGAGCGCCAAACCTGGATCAATAGCCACCTGGTAATACTCGTTGGAACCGCCGGCCGCCGTGATGGTGTGCCGCTTGAGCACTCCAGCGATCTCGAGTCCCGGTTCGGCGGACGTCACTGTCACGGGACTGGAAACCAGACCCGGCTCGGCCTGCGGCCGGTTCGTCTCCGCGGTGGGGGATGGTTCTGCGATAGCCAGGTCGGGCCCTGCATCAACCATGTCGGGATCTGATACTGCCGGTTTCGGCTCTCCTGCAACGAGAGTGGGCTCGCCCGCGTCGGAAGGGTGCCCCACCTCGCCAGCGTTGGACTGAGCGAGATTGGGTTGGGTGCCATCCGTGGGAGGTTCCACGGTTGGAACGTCAACCTGCACCAACAGAGCGTAGCCGATCGCCCCCTTTTTGTTCTGATGCAGAATCGAAACCGTGTGTGTCCCCTCAGTGATGGGGAAGCTGAGCTCTCGTTCCTCTCCGACGCGCCAGCGTGGTTTTCCCGTGACAGACACGTCATCCAACGCCTTGTCAGACAGCGCTAGAGTCATCCGCCGCACGGTCCCTACCCACACCCTCAATGAGCCAGGGGCCGAGAGGCTGTGCCCCGATTTCTTCATCAGTCCCCAGGCACGCACCCGCAGAATGCCCGGCCCTTGGACCTCGAGACTCGTCTTTCGTTTGGCGGGGATGATCACCGCTTCGGAAGGAACCGCACCAGCCAGCCGGGTCTCGTCGGGTTGGGGTTTGAGTTGCATTTGTGTGGCCCACTGCGGGGCCGCACCCAATGAGGCAACAAGTAGGAGGATCATCGGCCCATGTTACAGCGTTGGTCGAGACCGATACACCCTTGTGATGCTTTTTTGTGTTTGCCCCGTCGATCGGCGATGGGCCCAGCAGGCGACTATTCGCCGCCAAAAATCCAGCGGTAACCGAGGCCAAAGGAAGCGCCACTGGGATCAACCAGGCCGATCTGTCTTGCGGCAAACGGATGCGCCAGAATGAAGTCGCTTCGCAATAGCACCTGACCGGGACCCATATGGAGCGTCCAGGTGAGTTGGGCGACGGCCGCCGCGGTGACACTGTTGTCCGAAATGGTTACGCCCCCAGCTCGCAATTCCATCCAGCCGAGCAAGGCACCGCCGCCGATGCCGATCTCGAGACCCAAGGGTGATGGCATGGCCGCCGACCATTTTGCCTCCGCCAAAACTGGCATTGAGGTGAGTGTCGAGCTCATCCTCGCGATGCCATTGGCGGCCCTGGGGTCGGCGTAGGTGCGGGGATCATGAACTCGGGCCATGGACACGCCGAGTCCGATGGAAAAATGCGGGCCCGCCACGGGCACTGCGAAAGCGGTCTCGGCACGGACGGCGAATCCCAAGTGGGACAATTCGAGTGGGAGAAAACCGGCACCCAGCATCGCGACCGAGACATCACCGGAAACCTCTGGCGGTGGCGCTTCGATGTGGAGATCGTCAGAGCGTGCAACCTCGGCACTCAGTAACCCCGGCTCGTCGAAGCGGCCTGTGCCGGCGAACTGCGGCCGCACAGATGCACCAGCACTCGCCGTGTCGGAGAGAGTCAGCCGGATTTTGTGGGAGCCTGCATTGATAGGCACTCGTTGTGTCGTTCGGGCGGAAAGCGAAAACACGGCACCATCAATGGTGTAGGCCGAGCCTGCGGCCTCGCCAATGGCCAGAGACTTGAGAAGCACTTCGTCGAGCATGACCCCGACAATCAGGGTTTTGAGAGTGTCAGGGGTGTCCGACTGGCGGTGCGCATGGATGTCCAACGAAAGCAAGCCTGGGCCCATCGCATCGAGGCTGAGACCCTCGTCGATGGTCGCCAGATAGAACTTTTCGTCTCCGCTCGGACCGTGAATGGTGTGTGTGGATGGTGCGCCGCTCACAGCGATTCCTGGCTCTGAGACAATTCGAATCGGGCTGCTCGCAATTGCGCGGGATGGCTCTGGCAACTGTGGCGGGGTGTCTGCAGCCATGAGGGGCGTTTTGGGCTCGGTCCCGCTTTCGGAACTCGAGCTCGCAGACTTGGTGGATGCGCTGTGGGCGAGATCGCTTTGGGTGGACTCGGTTCCACCAGGCTCAGTGGCTGAAACGTTGACTGCGGGGGGCGCGGAAGGATTGTCGACCTCGACAATGAGCCCGAGGCCAATGCGGGCGTTTTTGCGCACGCGGACGATGACGGTGTGTGTGCCTGGCTTGAGTGGAATCGAGATCTGGCGTTCACGTGTGGGGATCCAGCGTTTCTTTCCGCTCACCCGCCACCCACTTTGGCGTTTGTTGCGCAGCTGGACCTTCTTGTGGAGTTTGCCGTCCACCCACACGACAGCCATGCCCGGCTTCGAGAGTCGGCCATTGCTGCGTTGACGCAGGCCGATGAATCGCAGGGTGATCTTGCCGGGCCCATCGGTATGGATTGTGAGTGCCTCAAGCGGTCGGAGGTGAGCTGCCTCGCTTGGGATACCTGTGCCTTCGAGCGCGAGCTCACTCGGCGTCGGATCAATATCGAGCTCGACGCCCCACGCCGGTGCCGCGACGACCAAAAGTGCGAGAGTCCACATGGATGAACCACTCCGGCCACAAGTCTACGCGGTGATGGTAGGTTTTCGCCATTTTTGCGCGGTAGATAAGGCGGACCGTTTGACACCAGTCCCCTGCGGTGTGATATCGGCCGAGCCCAAAGGAAGAGAACGCGAACGAGATGAGTGCGAGATGAGTACGACGATTATTCGGGAGATGCGTTTTGAGGCGGCCCATTTTTTGCCCAAGACACCCGAGGGGCACAAATGCCGCAGACTTCATGGCCACAGCTATGTCATCGAAATTCACGTGACTGGCGAAGTGGATCCCGAAACCGGCTGGGTGTGCGACTTCGACGAGCTACGTCAGGCCTTCTTGCCGCTACGTGTGCAGCTGGATCACCACACCCTCAATGAGGTCGGAGGATTGGAGAACCCTACCAGTGAGGTTTTGGCAGGGTGGCTGTGGGAGCGAATGATTTTGTTATTGCCGGGCCTGACGGCAGTTGTGGTGCACGAGACGTGCACCTCACGTTGTGTATACACCGGGCCTTGAGCCGGTGGCGGCCCTCGCTCGGATCCGTCGGATCCGTATCATCAACGCACTTGACCGCGGTGGGGCGCCGATCGACACTCCTCTGGGTGTCTAGAAATGGTTGAGTTGGGAAGAGAATCGTTGTTGACGCTCGCGCCTGTTCTCCGGGCCGATAGCGACCTGAAGTCGTTGCAGCTGAACGCGCAAGAGGGTTTTATCATCTCTCAGGTGGATGGCCTGACTCCGGCGGGCGTGTTGTGCGATCTGCTCGCCATGGACGAAACCACCCTGATCATTGCTCTTTTGCGCCTTGAGAAGCTGGGTGTTGTTCGTTGGGCACGGCGAAACACAGGCCCCAAGGGAGTCCGGCAGTCGGCGGACGATACCGCGGCGCAGCGGGTGATCGCGGATAGCGTTGCCGAGGATCCAGCTCTGACCGAAGCGTGTGATCTCTCCCGCGATGAACGCCTCTTGATTCTCAAGGCTGAGGGTAGTCTCGCTGGCACTCATTGGGAAGTTCTGGGAATCGGTGGCGACGCGACTGGAGCTGAAGTCAAGCGTGCCTACTTTGTTGCGTCCAAGTCGTTTCATCCGGATCGCTTCTTTGGCCGGGACCTAGGTTCGTTCCGGGGGCGTTTGGATAAGATCTTCCGCGGCGTGAAGTTGGCCTACGACACGCTCAGTCGCGAGGAGAGCCGCAAGAGCTATCATGCCGCCCACCCACCACCAGTTGAGTTGAATCAGAAATCCGAGGGCATCTCGGGGGCCGTCCAGAGTCCTGCACCGTCATCCACGAGGGCAACAACAGTACCTCGGGGAGAAAGCGCTGACGACAAGGCGGCACGGCTTGAAAAACGTCGTCAGCAGATTCTTGAAGAACGGCGCTCGAAACGTCTGAGCAAACACGCCTCTTCTGCCGGCCAAGCGGCTGGTGGAAGAAAGCGAAAGGCCGAGGAGATCTACCAGTTGGGTCTCGCTCAGTTAAACAGAGGCAACGTTTTCGCCGCGGTCGCGAGCTTCAAGTTGGCCATGACCTACGACGAGACCAATGAACGGTATCAAAACGCATTTGCGGAAGCCAACGGCGGCGCTCTGCTTGAGAGGGCGCGTCAGGTTGCCGGGGAGGCAGAGGACGCCGTTGCTTCGGGCAAGTCAGGCGATGCGGGTCGGCTCTTCTCCCGGGCATTTGAGATGGTGCCGCATAGAGCCGAGTATGCGGTGCGAGCAGCTGAACAGCTGCTCGCAGCCGGCAAAACCAGCGAGGCGTTGCGGTTCGCCACCCAGGCTGTCGAAGTGTCTCCCAACCGGCCAAGTGCTCATGTCGCAAAGGCAGCGGTGTTGGAAAACACCGGAGATCTTCGGGCAGCGCTCGTGGCGTTGGAGAAAGCCCAGACCTTGGATGCCAGTGACAGCCATGTTACAAAATCCATCAAACGCCTGATGAAGAGACTGAGATAAGTGGACAGCAACAGTGGGGGCATTGACTGCAGGCGCTGTCTGTCCCATGCCAACTGCCGGTTTCGGAAACCTCGAGGGGCTGTCTCGGGTCCGAGCGGCATTGATGGGGCCAAGTGGCCCTGATGTGGGTAATATGGGCAAGGTAATTGGTATAGACCTCGGTACCACCAACTCCTGCGTGGCGATTGTCGACCATGACGGACCCAGGGTGATTCCGAGCCGCACGGGTCAGCACACCATGCCGTCGGTCGTGGCGATCACGGAAAGTGGCAAACAGCTGGTTGGCCATCTGGCGAAGCGTCAGGCGATCACGAATCCCCGCAATACCATTTACGGTGCCAAGCGCTTGATTGGTCGGCGTTGGGATTCGAGGGACGTTCAGAAGTCCATATCGCTGGTGTCCTTCGACATGTCGAAGGGCCCTCACGACGACGTCCGATTGAGCATGGGCGGCAAGGAATACGCTATCCCAGAGATCTCTTCCCTGGTGCTACATGAGATGCGTGTCGTCGCCGAGGAGAATTTGGGCGAATCCGTTGGGCAGGCCGTGATTACTGTGCCTGCCTATTTCAATGACAACCAGCGGCAAGCGACCAAGGATGCCGGTCGGATCGCTGGTCTCGACGTCTTGCGCATCATCAATGAGCCAACTGCTGCGGCTTTGGCCTATGGTTATGGCAAGGGATTGGAGCAGAAAGTCGCCATCTATGACCTCGGTGGCGGCACTTTTGATATTTCCATATTGGAAATCGGCCAGGGGGTTTTCGAGGTTCTATCCACCGGTGGAGATACCTTCCTTGGTGGTGAGGATTTCGATGAGCGTATCATCGCCTGGCTTATCGAAGATTTCCAAGGGCAGCACGGCATCGATCTGCGACAGGACAAGATGGCTGTGCAACGGTTGCGTGACGCCGCTGAGAAGGCAAAGATAGAGCTCTCGTCATTGAATGAAGTCGATATCAATCTGCCGTTCATTTTCTCCAAGGGCAAAGGGGAGGCGTTGCATCTGCAAAAACAGCTCACCCGAGCGGCACTCGACGGATTGGTGGGCGATCTCATTGAGCGGACCGTCGCGATCTGCGAGCAAGCGCTCGACGATGCCGGGATGAAGAAGTCGGATATTGCCGCGGTGATTCTTGTCGGTGGTATGACTCGGATGCCGAGGGTACAGCGCACGGTCAACGATTTTTTCGGCATTCCTCCGTCCAAGGGGGTCCATCCTGACGAGGTCGTTGCATGTGGGGCGGCAATTCAAGCGCATCTGCTGTCCACCGGGTCCATTGACACCTTGCTCCTCGACGTGACGCCCCATCATCTTGGCATCATGGTGGCAGGTGGGCTCTTCGACGTCATCATTCACAAGGACACCACGATACCCACGAGCGCCACCAAAGTTTTCACCACAGTTCGCGACGGGCAGCCGCAGGTACGCATCATGGTGTTGCAGGGAGAGTCGAGCCAAGCCGAGGAGAACGAGCTTCTCGGTGAGTTCGTCCTCGATGGATTGCGTGCGGCGCCACGGGGCGAAGTCCGCGTCGAGGTGACCTTTGACATTACAGCTGATGGCATCGTCGGGGTCTCGGCGAAGGACGTCGAGACAGGGCGCGAACAGACCATCATGGTCACGGCGTCGAGTGGTCTCACTGAAGATGAGATCCGCGAGATGGCAGCACGCAATCAGGATTTCTTGGTGAAATCAGATAGCGCAGGGGGGAACGATGAGGTTCGCCAAAAAGTGCAGAACCTGCTCAACGAGATCGACAAGTTTCTACCGCAGGCGCGGCCAATCATTGATGGCACCGATTTTGGTGTTGATGCACTGAACAAGGCTGAGCAAACCCTCGAGCGGGCCCGTCATGCGATGTTGCAGAAGGACACCAAAGAGCTGTCAGACTGCATCAAACCGTTGGAACGCACCTTGTCTCTGCTCAACAATGTGATCCAGAAACTTGGCGGATAGGGGAACTCCTGTGGGTGGAGATTTGCTGAATGCGGGGTTGGAGCTATTTGCCAGAGGTGATCTGGAAGGAGCAGCGCGCAAGTGGCTGGAGGCCAAGGAACACGGCGCAGCGGATCCACAGATTGAAGACTATTTGTACCATGTAGCCAGCGTCGCGCCGGCCATCATTGAGAAGATCAACGCGGAGAAGGGTGTTGGTCAATCACCGCAAGCGGTTGAGCTCACCGCGCCAACTCTCGAGCCCATCGCGCCGACTCTCGAGCCCATCGCGCCTGGTATGAGTTCGGTCAGTTTCCCCACTCCGATTGAGCTCCCTTTGGCACCGCAAGCCCAGGCACCTTTGATGCCGTCCGCAGCGATCGATCCACCAACAGTTGTGCAGGTGCATTCTTCTTCTTTGGTGCCATCGATTCCGACCGTCAGAACCGATTCGCCCATTGCTCTGCCTGGCGTGACGGAACGGTCTCCTACCTTGGCACAGGCTGCAGTGTTGCAGGCTCCGATTGCCGTGCCCCCGTCACCAAGTGCTGTGCCCCGGTCACCAGATGACGGCCCTTGGGGAGGGGCAACGGCATTGGGGCCGGCGATCGAGGTGGCGCAGAGCTCCGGGGGGCTCGATCTTGTGCTGGTGCCGACTTCCGAGCGGAGCCAGACATCTTTGCCGCCTGCCGAGATCGTTCAAGGGGAGAATCGCCTCAAGGAATTCTTGAACTTGGACGACTTCACGGGGGCGCTCGCCGTTGCGGATGAGCTCCTGCAGAGAGATTCAGGTCACGAATTGGCGCTTGTCGCGCGGGCACGTTGTCGCGACGTCTTGAAGGGGATGTACGAGTCGAAGATTGGTGACCTTTTGGGAGTGCCGCGAGTGTTGGTGCCACCGGAGCAAGTGATTTGGCTGGACTTGGACCACCGCTCTGGTTTCATTTTGGCCCAAGTCGATGGCGTATCAACCTACGATGAGCTCATGGAGTTGTCGGGGATGGATCGGCTTGAGGCGCTGCGCATCATTTCGCAGCTGGTGCAGAAGGGTGTGATCGGTAAGGGCTGATAGGTTCTCGCTATTCTTCTAGCATCGATGCGGCGCTTTGTTTCGCTGGCGTCAAGGCAGGGTGTCGATTTGTTTCGGCACGATATCGGATCAGTTGACATTCTCGTCCGTGTGTCGTTATCAACCGGCCTCTTACGTTAAGCACGTCACGGACCCGTACCTGGAGGTACGAAGCATGATAAAGGTCGTCGTCAAACAGACGCTGGTCGCAGTGTTAGTGGCGGTAATCCTTGGCGGTTGCGCCGTTCGCGAGCATCTCAAACGTGGTGAGCGTTTTCTGAAGGCCGGTGAGCACGACAAGGCGATCGCCGCCTACGAGGAAGCGTTGCGGATTTCTCCCGGGCACGAGAGAGCCCACGAGGGAATCCGCACGGCTCGACGGGCCGCGGTCCGCGACAAGCTCAAAGTGGCGGATGAGGCCCTCTCCGCCGGTGAGCTCGCAGCGGCGTTGCGCCACGCCATGCAAGCACGCCGTATGCCCCTGGATCTCGAGGACACCGAGTTGGTGCGCAGGATCGATGGAACCGTTGACGAGGCAGCGAAGCTCGCCGGCGAAACGGTCAACCAATACATTCACAAGGGGCATTTCCTTTCGGCCGTGGAGCTCAGCGAGCAAATTGTCGAGGCTTCTGCGGGAGCCATGGCCCGTGAGGACTGGGCCGCCAACGTCAAAAAGTCTGCGATTGAGTACTACACATCTCAGGCACAGGAACTCGGCAGCAAAGGTTTCGCAGGCAGTGCGGCGATCCAGTTGGCCATGGCCAAGCGTTTGGGCGCCGAAGTCGAGGTGACAGACATACAACAACTGTGGAATCGATTTGCCGAGCCCACCTGTTTTGCCGAGCCCGCTATTGATGTGGTCGCTAAATCGGACCAAGCGAAAGGATTGTCGGCGAAAATCGAGACCACCGCACGACGCGAGCTCGAGACTTTGCGCGCTCAGTGTGGCGAGGGGATGCGACCCTTGGGCGTCGAGATTGCACTTTCCAAAGTCGAGATTGTCGATGACCAGAATACGACCCGTGCCTACAAGCCGTTGCCGGGGGTGGAGCTGAAAACCGAGGAAGAATACTTCGTCGAGGAGCCGTACACCGTTGTTGAGGAGGTGACCGAGTACGACGTCAAAATGGAGCAGAAAGAACGACGCGACTGCGCGCCGCTGCCGGGGCAACCGCGGGGCTGTCGCACCTGGGTTGAAGATGTCGAGGTGAAGATACCCAAGACGGTCAAGAAGGAGGTCGAGAAGGTTCGACGCATCCGCAAGACCCGTCCCGTCACAGATCCTTTGCCGCCAGAGAAGGTGCTCAGCTACGACGTGACGACTGTGTCGCGGCAGGTGTCATACGAGGGAGTTGTGGAGCTTAACGGTGAGGCCGAGACCAAGCGGTCGTTCACCGTCAGCCGCGAATCAACAGACGCAAGCAATGATGCGGCTAGCAAACAGGGTTTGACGATTCCCGCAGATCCTCTCGACGCAAAAAGTGTATCAGCGCTCGCAGCCGAGGCCGCTGAAGGGGTTGCGCAAGAGGTACAGGCCTCGGTGGCAGCGGCGGTCACGAAGTGGGCCGCAGATTACGAAGCGCAAGCCCGCGAACGCGTAGTGAACGGTAGCATGGCACTGGCGGAAGAGACTTACCTCAAACTGTTGGCGTTGGGCGCGGAGGGAAGTGAGAATCTTTCGCGCTTCTTTGATGATCGCTACGGCAGACCGGTAGGTGACGTGATGTTCACCCTGGCAGTTGGTCTTGGACGCCAGTCCTCGGAGCGAGCAGCGGTTGGCGGACCGACTGGGAGGGAACGGACTCGTTTCCCGACTCGGGGTCCTGAGCCTGATACCGTGGCGCAGCCGGCCGAGGCGAAACCTGAAACGACGCCAGAAGCGACAAAAGTGCCCGATGCTGTTGCGACCCCCGAGAAACCGGCAACTCCAATGATCTCCGATGACGAGCTTGCCGATTTGGAAAAGGCATCCATGGATGTTCTCGTCAAACCGAAGCCCAAAGCGGTCACCGGCGAAGGTGAGACGAAGGAAATAGCTGGTGAAGTGAAAAAAGGCGACGGCGTTGGCGAAGGCGAACTCGAGGCCGCAGCCAGCGATGATGAAAAAGAAGGTGCAGAGTCTGAGGTGAACGCAACGACGGAAGATGAAGTGAAGCCTGCGGATGGGAAGGCCGACGATAAAGCTGGTTCCAAGTCTCGCGGTCCCGTCAAACCCAAGTAAAAAGAGAACAAGGAGATACAGATGAAGGAGCTACAACTCGAAGCCAAGAAAATTGCGGACTCACGTGGTCGGCCCACCGTTCAAGTGACAGCGCGCTTCGGCGGAGTCGAGACGGTGGGTGATGTTCCTGCCGGCGCATCGAAAGGTGTCGACGAGGCGGCGACGGTAGATGTCGAGCAGGCCATCAAGAACGTGCACGAGATACTCTTGCCGTTATTGCGCGATTCTGGTCTCGACATTCGCAAACACGCTGATCTTGTGGCAGCGGATCACAAGATGACGAAGCGCTCCGGTGCTAATTACAAAGACATAGGTGCCAACGCAGTGCTTCCCGTATCGCGGGCATTGTGGCAGGCGGCGGCCAAGCTCAAGGGCGTTGAGTTGTGGAAGTACATTCGTGACGCAGAGCCAGATCTCGCCTCCGACAATCGAGTGTTCTTTTACATGAATATCTTCAACGGTGGGTTGCACGCGTTGAAAAAGGACAAGGGCGAGAAACTAGGGCGCGATCGCATCGATGTTCAGGAAATCATGGTCGTCCCGGTCGCTGCCAAGTCCTACAAAGAGGAACTCGAGATTGGCGAGAAGATTGACGCAGCCCTCAAAAAGAGTCTGATTGAGAAGTTCGGTGCAAACGCGGTTACTCGCGCCGATGAAGCTGGTTTCTCAGTCAAGGGACTTGGGGATTCAACCGAGGCATTTGGTTACGTCTTCGATGCCATTGTCGCGGCCGGATATAAGCCAGGCAAAGACGTCAAGCTCGCTCTCGATGTTGCGGCTGCTTCGTTCTACAAAGATGGCAAGTATGCGTTTGGAGGAAAGACCATCTCGACCGATGGCATGATTGATTACCTCGTGGGGCTGGTCGACAAGTATCCAGGCAAGATTTTGTCCATCGAGGATGGACTCGACGAGAACGACTGGGACGGATGGACCAAATTGTCGGCCAAGCTCAAAGAGCGCGGTGTGTTGACCATCGGCGACGACCTATTTGTGACGCAGATGCCGCGTTTGAATCAGGGCATCGACAAGAGGGCGGCGCACGCCATTCTCATCAAGGTCAATCAGAATGGGTCCGTAACGGGTACCCTCGAAGTCATGAAGCACGCACGCAGGCATGACATGCAGTGCGTTGTGTCGCACCGCTCCGGAGAGACCCTCGATGACAGCATAGCCGACATCGCAGTTGGAACAGGCGCGCTTGGCCTCAAGACCGGGGATCCCCAACCTGTGTCAGATTTTCCGGACAAGAACACCTGGGTGCGCCGGGTGAAGTACTTGCGCATGGTTGCCATTGAGGGCTGAGAACGGTCATTCTCATGCGACCCCATGCGACGCGCGAGGTGCGACGCGCGAGGTTGAGTGCCGCCGCAGGACGTGGCAGAGTCATCCAATCCTGGACCCCTTTGGGTTCAGGGCAGTTGTCAGAGGATTGAATCTGTGAACCCTTCGAGTCGACGAGAGCACAAAAGAGTCAGTGCGATTATCGGGGTCAAGGTGCGTTCGCCTGATGGTCGCCGTTCGTCTGCTGAGCAGATTCGCAACGTGAGTCTCGGTGGCGTTTTCATCGAGATGAAAGATCCGCTTCCGTTCGGCACCGACATTGATCTGGAATTCTCTCTCCCCGTGGATCCTCGAGTGATCAAGTGCAAAGGTTTTGTTGTTTGGTCGACGAAGGATTCCCCCGAACGAGGGCAAGGCAAGGAAGGCATTGGCGTACGCCTTATGGAAATCGGCGTGCGTGAGATGCGGCTGCTCAATGAATTCATTGAACGTCAGATCTCAGAGTAATCGCGCCGTTACCCGAAATCTTTACCGGTCGCAGATGTCTGTGAGTAGTTGTGTCGTTGCGCCTTGTGGAGGTGGACCCCAAATCCACCATCAAATGCTATCCGAATCGCCAGATGTGCCGTTAGGTCGAGGAGCAGCGAGGATTTGCGCGCAATTCCGAAATGTTTTGTGTGAAGCGTACTTTGACGTACGTCGAGCAGCAAATCCGGCCTCACACAAAACATTTCGGGAGCTGCGACGAAGAGATAACGGTGCAGATGGTGATTCGGGGTGGACGATCAGGACTTGACGCGCATCTCGATGTGACCCTTGAACTTGGCCCCATCCTCGATAACGACCCGTGGCGCAACGATATCGCCGACGACGCGTGCTTCCGAGTGGATTGCGACTTTGTCCGTGGCGGACATGTTGCCGCGCATTTCGCCTTTGATGGTGATGTTCTCGGTTTGGATGTCTGCGAGAATAATGCCGGTCGACTCGATCACCAGGTGCTTCTTGAGGGTGATCTCTCCCTCAACGCGACCTTCAATGATCAGGTCTTCCTCGCCGTGAAGCTCGCCTTTGATGAACAAGCCACGTCCGATGACTCCTGCCGTATCCATATCAGCCATAGATGGTCTCCCGAGCAACGTGCCAGGTGGATCGATGCCTTCTGGCCAAAGACTAAGCGGTAGCATCATGCATGGGGTTGGACAGTGAATCAAGTATGATTGCCACGTCGCCACATCGGCCGCATAGGCACATCGGCGCTCCCACAGGTGAAGAGCAAAGACTCTATTCAAAAACGCTCGTCAAAAACGCTCGGGCAGTTTGACTGATGCCGTGGCGGACACGAAATACAAATAGGTTGCCAAAGCAGCGCCCTCCTCTTCGAGATTGTCGAAGAAGAGATTGCGAATTTCTTTCTTTTCGATGATGCCGGCGAGCAAACCGTAATAGAGTCGTTCTCCGAGGCGATAGCCGAGCACATGTGTAACCGCGTTGAACATTTCGGCACCACATTCATAGACTTGAGAAATGTTTCGCACACGGCGACCGGCTTCCAGGGAAATATGTTTGCGAGCGAGTCGTAGGAGCTCGCGGGTTTCGCTGTCACCAGTCTTCTTTGCCTGGCGCTCCATTCTCTGGAGCCGAGGCGGTTTGCGTTTGTGGTTGATGAGCTTCGAGCCGAGAAAACCCACCGCCTCTTCGATTGTTCGGCTGTAGAAGGCGTCGACGAGCAGACGCGGGTCCTGCGACCCCGAGCAGCGATGACGAAGGAAATGGGTGGCCTCCTCCGCGGCGTGATTTACCGAGAGGTTGCCGAGGTACACAGTGTTGGCTCGTGGAATGTAATAGCTTTCTGAACGGAGGATCTGTTCACGGATCTTTTTCATGTCACCGGTAGAAAAATCCCCGCGTCGTCGCAATCGTGCGAGAAACGAAAGGTCAGCAACGGTGGTGATGTCGACGTCGTCGAGGGCGTCGCCCAGAGGGACGTCAAAGAACTGCGCTATGAGTCGGGCGTAATGTTTGAAAATCTCTTCTGGCGCTTCGAGGGCCGGTGTCGAATCGTTGATGTCGAGCCAATTGAGGAATGATTGCTGACAGACGATGGGGGGCGTATTCATCAAGCAGTAGCGTCCGTGCTCGATCTTGACGAGCTCAACTTCGTGCTCGAGGCCGCGGCTCTCCAATTGGCAGAAGAGCTCGTGACAGTTCTGGTAGATAATAAGGTTGTTGGCCCGGATGTTCTTCTTCTCGAGAATATCGTCTACCTCCTTGGGAAGGTGACTCGGACAGATGTGTAGCTCACCCATGAGGACCATCACCAGGCGCTCGGGATCATCTGTGAGCTCATCGGCAATTCGGCGAGCGGCGTACCGATCGCGATTCTTCAATGATTGTCCGGCGGGCCCACGGCCGGCCATGTCGATGCCTATGGCTCGCCAACTGCAGCCGCGTGCGAGTTCGAGGATTTCGCGGAAATTTCCCCAACCACCAAACTGCCAATGGGTTTCGTGCTCAACGGCCCGCAAGAAGGCCGTTTGCGACAAGCGGCCACGCATGTATGCGTCCAGGTGTTTTTGATGTCGTCCCTGGATCATTTCCAACGCCACGGTCACGGGGCGATTGGCGGGCAATCGTTTGAGGAGGCGAAGAAACGCGCGTTGCGCCTGTGGTAATGTATGGTAATCACCGACATAGGCGACGGTGGCTCGCGCCAGCTCGAGATCCAGTTCTTCTAATTTCGCTCTTCTCTGGTATTTTCTCACCCCGCGGGCGTATTCTTCCTCATAGCGTTGAAATGCCGGACTGTACCCGAATACGGAGTGATTGATTCGCGTCCTATTGTCGCGGAATATGGCGCGATGCATGGCGAGGATTTCAGCGCGAAACGCCTTGCCAGGCTGTTTTCGCCGTGTGGAGACGTGGGGTTGAGGTACTCGTTTTTCGTGGGGCATGGCACATTTAGGTTGCCTGAGGTTGGCCTAAGGTGCCAGATTTTGGCCAGGTCAAAGAGTTTGTGTTTTTGTTGGCAGGGGTCGAGGGGCAAGAGGAGCTGAGTGTGTTGTTACGCTTTTTTGTGATCGCCGCTGTTCTCGGGGGAGCGTTTCCAGCTGGTGCCAAGGGACCGGAGATCTCACCCGAAGAGTTCTCGATGTACTCTGATTGGAAAGAGGGGTGCGAGGACCCACGCCTAGAGAAGTTCGACGAAGCTGCCAAGCTAAAGAAGATTGCCAAGAATCTTGGAGTTAGCAGCAAACAGCTGCAGGCCAACATCGATAAGGTTGAACCGCTTCTGGTCGAGCTCAAGGCTGGGACAGAGGCAGGTATCAAGGAGGAATTGGAGCAGACCCCGATTGGTAAGCAGGTCGTATCGGTCGAGCTCAACCTTGATTCGGGACATGCCGTGGCATGGGTCAAGTGGCGGTGTGGCGATGAGCGAGATCGGGACAAAGAGGCTGCACATGTGGCTTGGGCCACTTCCCAAGGAGGCCCGGTTGTGAAGATCCTTGGGCTATGGTGTGTGAACGAGATCGACACCAAGTTGTTTTCTGCAAAGATTGGCAGGCCCGCCCTGGATCGGATAAACAAGGCCACGATCGAGCGATTTGCCACGTCTCGCTACATCAAACTGTTTGAGGAGGTCAGACGCGGTCCACACCGTTGACAATATTCCACGAAAATTCGTATCGGATCCTTTGCAGCCGCCCTGGTTTCCGCCATATACTCCAGACGTTTGTGGTTTTGTAGCAATTGCGTTTTGGCCCCAAACCGACCATGACACCAACCTTCCGAAGTGACCTTACTTGCTCGCGCGAGGAACAACAGGGTGTCGTTTTCTATAGGATTGACGACCCCAAGGCCCAGACGAGCTTTCGTCTTTATGAAATCGAGTATCTGATTGCCAAGAAGCTCGACGGCACTCGCACACTTCTCGAGGTCATCGCAGCGGTCAAAAAGGAATTCAATTTCGATATCTCCGAGCCAGACTTGCAGCGGTTCGTCAATCAGTTAGAGTCAATGGGTTTTCTCCTCGGTGGCCGTGATGGCGAAGCTTCTGTGGAACAGGAGACCGCCGTTATGGCGCGCCCGAGCAAGGCTCCTGCTGCCGCACCGGAGTCCCTTGACTTGCTCGATGATGCAGGTGGCGCTGAGCCCCACCTTGATCAGGCCGAGTTCGACCGACTCCTGCGGTCTGCTTTCATGCACGTGAAGCAGGGGTATATCGTCCACGCGCGGGACTATTTTCTTGCTGCAAAGGAACTCAATCCCACCGACGACCGATTGGCAAAATTGGTCCATCATTTAGAAATCATTGGCGACGCGAGCGGCCCAGCTGAGGTGGAGTACCTGTGGAACCAGGCCACTGAGCTGTTCCCTGATGTGGCGGCTAGGTTGGGCCCCTTCGTTGACGCCCATTCCGGCGGCACACAGGTGGACAGCGATGAAGGTGAGACCACCGGATCTGGTGGTGAGGACATTCGATCGCGGTTGGTATGGGCTGTCGTCGCCCTCGTCGTGCTCGCAGGTGGAATTGCCGGCTTGGTCTTCGTGTTCATGGAATATGGCAATCACATCTTTGGAACGGCGGAGCGGGTGCGTGTGGCCGCGGTCAAGGCCGAGCGGATTCCCATCTTCCATGATGGGAAGGCCACCGCCGTGGAGCCACTCAATGAGAAATGGCTGAAGATCGGCGGCGATGGTGTCGTCGACAAGGTTCATGTTGCAATCTCCAATCGCGTGAGCGCTGGCGATGTGTTGGTGTCGCTTGAGCTTCCTGATCGGGCCACCGAGCAGCTTGCCAAGGCACAGAAGGCCGTCGACAAGAACACAGTGGTCTACAACAAGGCGATGGAGAAGCTCGGCAAGATCACCGATGAAATGGAAGGAGTGCAAACTGAGCGCACTGTCGCCGAAGAAAAGCTCAAGGGGCTGCTTCGTCCTCAGAGTGTTCTCAAGCAAGGTGGAGTGTCAAAACGGGACATCGAAAAGTGGAAAACGGTCAAAGTCGAGGCCAACAAGAAACTGTCGAAGCTCACCAAGAAGGCGCGAGGGCCGAAGAAACAGGTCGCCAATGCAGAAAAGAAGCTAGTTGCGGCCCAAAAACGATTCGAGAGCCTGCAACAACAACTGGGGGACAATTTCATCCGTGCTCCATTTGATGGCAGAGTGGTCGCGCTCAATGCTGCTGTGGGTAAAACAGTCAAAGCCGGTGAACAGTTGGTGCAGCTCCGGGATGTTGATGGCGTCAGGCTCACCTTCGAGGTTGGTACGGCCGCGGAGCTGCAGACTGGAGGTGAGGCACATGTTGCCCTTGGGCGTGGTGCCCCCAATCGCGCCAAGGTGCTGGAAGTGGGTGAAGGGGGCCGTGTCGTGCTGAAACTGGAGGACCCCTCTGGGGGGTTTGTCGACATTGCACCGGAAGAGTTTGGTTTGGTGAAGCAGTTTGTGGAGCCAGCGTTTCGGATTCCCACGGGCGGCTTGACGGGGGCCGAAGGTGCTCCTTACGTCATTGAGGCTCTGCAAAACAGTGCACATTGGCGCAACGTTGAAGTTCTCAGCCGTGATGCTTCGAGCGTGGTGATCCGTGATGGCACTGGTACACTGCGAGACGGAGCTGCGATTGTTGTCGGTCACCTCGAGGGTGGCAACCTGGCCAACATCCCGGATGGTTCGTCCCTTGTCATAGAGAATTAGACGCGGTCTTCCGGGCGCAGAAACGCTTTCATCGGATCACTTGCCGCCTATTTTGCCTAAGTCGACGGGCTCCGCGCTCGGAGCGCTTGGCGCTTCCCGTGTGGAGGTCGGCGCGATCGGAGTGGCAGTTGTCTTGGCGGGGCCCCCTACGGGCACAGGTACGACAATGCCGTTCATGAGTGCCTCAATGGATTCAGCGAGAGGATGAAAGAGCTCGGTCCGCCCCGCGGCGACGACTGCTACGCCACGTCCGTCGATGACCAGGAGCGTCGATATTTGCGTAACGGCAATGGGATTTGAGGTTGGGTTGGTCGTTAAGGTGTAGTCGTGTTTCACGCGGAACCCGCGCCGCGGGCCGATGGTTATGGGCCGCTGCTCGACGCTGGCTATTCGCAGTGAGCCATCCTTCTCATGTGCAGCCATGTCTCTGAGATTCTCGGTGAAAAATTCCTCCAGCCGGGTCGCTTGCAAGCCTTGGGGTTGAACGAGCACGTCGATTCGCGGTGAGAGCGGTACCGGGCTTTCGCGGGTGAGTCGGAAAACCACGCCGCCGGATTTTGGATCCGACGGTCCAATAGAAGCATCCACAACCCACCCGGGTAGCGCTGGAAGGGCGATTCCCGCTTCGGGGATCTGGAATGTGGGTTGTTTGCTGCTCTCGTCACAACTGCAGCCTAGAGTTGCAGCGACGAAGGCCACCCATGTGTACATTGCACCAGAACTTGCAGGGGCGCGGTATCGCAACATTGTGGAGCGAGGGTAGCACGACCGAGCGAGAATGTTCCAGTGATGCGTCGCTACCTACTTCTTCTTGGCCGCCTTCTTCTTGGCCGTCTTCTTCTTGGCCGTCTTCTTCTTGGCCGTCTTCTTCTTGGCCGTCTTCTTCTTGGCCAAAGGAGCTGCCGTTTGGGCGATGATCGCACCTATTTCAGGGCCAATAGCGTGGCCAAGGAGCTGCATCATCCGGGTGATGTGAATCAGATGCAGATAGAACGCCGTCATATGTGAAGCGCTCGACACGTGTGTTACGCAATCGGCGACAAAGCTCTGCAGCTCGGGAAAGCCGTCGGTCATCACGTCGAGGCGTTCTGCGATGCGTTGGCGATGGCTGGGGCCAAATTGTGAGCTGCCGTGCATTAATGGATCAGCAATGACAACGAGTGAGCGAACTTTGAGTGCAACGCGCAACACCAGGCGGATTGGTACACCCGAGCGCAAAAGCGTACCCGCAATGTCGATGGCACCATCGATTACCTCGGTACGCAAACGAGCTCGTCCTGCTTTTGAGTACCACCCGCCTTCCAGATAGCTGGTCATGGTTTGGGACGTTAGCGCCAACGCCTCGACCACTGCAAGGGTTGATTCTGTCCGGCTTTCGTCAAAGATGGCCTGGGGTCTGTTGGCGGCTGGTGGCAATCGGCAGTAGGATATTTTTGTGAAACCAAAGATCTACATCAGAGGTCAGCTCATGGAGCCTGAGGACGCGCGAATTAGCGTTCTCGACCGGGGTTTTCTTTACGGTGACTCGATTTACGAGGTTGCCCGTGTCTACAATGGCGTACCATTTGCCCTCGAGGCACACCTTGAGCGGTTCTACGCGTCTGGAGAACGGATAGGTTTTGCACTGCCGTGGTCTCGCAACGAGTTACGGAACGTAATCAAGGAGACGTTGGAGGCAGCAGCGGCCACTGATGCCTATCTGCGAGTCATTGCGACGCGTGGATGCGGACCCCTCGATTTGGCACCGCAGGCAGCCATTGATCCCCAGCTCATCGTCATGGCTCTCGCGCCAACTGTGCCGTCAAAGGAGACCTACGAGCGTGGGCGAAGCGCATGGACAGTGTCGGTTCGGCGCAATCTCAAAAGAGCTATCGATCCGCAAGCGAAGACCGGCAACTATATGAATAACGTTCTCGCGGTGGCAGATGCACGCAGGCACGGCGCTGACGAAGCAATCATGCTCGATGTCGAAGGCCGGGTGGCAGAGGGCAGCTCGGCCAATGTCTGGGCGCTCATTGATGGCGTGTGGGTGACCCCCCCGCTGGAGGTTGGGATCCTCGGAGGCATCACGCGTCACACCTTGTTGTCCATTTGTGGTACGGCCAAAGTTGCAGCGGAAGAGAGAATGATCTGGCCTGAGGATTTGGCGGCGGCATCCGAGGTCTGTATCTGCAGCTCAATGCGTGAGATCGTTCCTATTGTCCTACTCAATGGCAAACCGATTGGTACGGGCAACGTCGGAAGAAATGTCGCTCGCCTGCACGAGCTCTATCGGGCTGAGGTATCAGCGCAGACAAAGTCGTGGTGACAACGCAAACGGAGTCGTGGTGAGCAAGGGAACTGCCAAACCGGGTGGCGTGACCAATCGAGAGCTTCTTGAGCTATTGCCCCGGCTCCGTTCGATCTTCGACCCAGCCTCCTTGCGAGTTGTGACCACTGGTGCCTACGACAGAACCCGTGCCGAGAAGCTCATCGCCAAGGTTTTCAAACGCCCCAAGGGGATGTTAAGGAACACTCCGCGCCTCGAGCTTATGACTACCTTGGCGGCCGCGTTCTTCGAGCGGGATGACATCGCCAAGGAGATGGTGCGCGACTTGGACCGGGCCACACATGCGGAATGTTCATTGGTGTCCTCCCTGGATGTGAGCACCATCCGTGAGCAGATGGGTTCGTTCGAGGCGCTGCGTCTCCGGCGCCACGGTGCCAAATTATTTTGGGCGCTGGCACGTGATGAGCGCGAGATTATCTCCAGTATGGCGAGGGATGTGGTTCGCGAATACGTTGAGCGTGCGGACAAGCTCGATCGTGCTCGCAAAGTGGTACGCGAGAAGGGCGCAGAGGCCGAGCTCAATGAGTTCGAGAACCTGTTTCAGAGCGCCGCCAAACGAGCGCATTTTCTCGAGGCGGAAGTGTCGGCTGTGGAAAAGGAGAGGGCAACTCTCTTGGTTGAGGTCGGTCGTCAGAAGGCTGAACTGCGTAAGGAGATGGAGCGCCGTCGGGAACTGGCGGCCCAATTGGCCGAGGTGCAGAAGTCTTCTACGCCCCACGTATCGCCCCCACCCGAGCAGAACACCGCTGAGCTAGAGCGGCATCGACACAAATTGCAGAAGCGCCTCGCCGCCGTGGAGCGGGAGCGGGATGGCTTGCGAAAGATTTGTGATCGGGTGCCCGATCTCGAAGCCGACAATGAGCGCTTGCGCCGAACCATTGAGATGCTGCGCAAACACCGGGAAAAAGACAACGGTCGCCACAACGCCGATCCCATCGAGACAACCGTGTCGGGCGCGCCGTTGGTTGAGTCACCGCGGCGTCATCAGGTGCTAAAGGGGAACAAACGAGTCGGTGTGTTTGTCGATGTGGCCAATCTCGCTGGCGCGGCCCGGCGCGTCTACGGCGGTGCCGTTGACTACCGCCGTTTGCTGCATTTGGTCGTTGCCGGCAAAAACCTATCTGGGGCATTCGCTTTTGCCATCGACAAAGGGACCAGCGGCTATGATGCCTTTGCTGTTGCTCTGAGAGAAGCCGGCTACAAGGTTTTCACCAAGAGACCCAAGACATTCGCAGACGGATCTGTGAAGGCCGACTGGGATGTGGGCATTACTGTCGAGATGCTCTCGATGCAGAGCAAGCTGGACGTCGTCGTGCTTGGATCTGGAGATGGAGATTTCGTTCCTGCAGTTCATCATCTGCGGCAGAAGGGTCTCAGGGTGGAGGTGGCGGCGTTTACCGAGCGCAGCGCCAAGGAACTGTTGGCGGCTGCCGATGGATTCATCGAGCTCGACGAATCAGTCCTCGAAGACCCATCCAAGAACTAGGTACGGCGAATCACCGATCGACCTCGTCAGTTAGCTCGACAGGCGAGCCCTCGTCATCGAACTCCAGTGGGTCAAAGCCATCGAAGAACGTGGCGAGCTCCTCCGAATCGAAGGTTACCCGCATCTCATCCTGCCAATCATCTATTCGTGCCATTGGGTGCCTCGTCTCAACAATCGCCGTCGATGCCATGGGGGCCTGGACTCTGGAGGTTACTGACCATGCGGACCATGGCCTCATCCACAATCTGCTCGACGAAGCTCCAACGTCCATTGATGTTGTTGCCGTGGCGCTCAAAGAGGTCACGACTGCCGGAGTCGAGGTGTTGGATGCCGAGGAGGAAAGATTTGCCGTTGAACGCCGCCACACGAACCTCCAATGCCGAGAAGAAAATTCTCAGGGAACGCGCATCCCCAATTCGATCCCGTGTATCCCACGATCCTGATCCCGTCAAAAAATCGGCAACAAACGAGAGGAAAGCGACAAAGGGTTCAGCCGTCGCCATAGAATAACGCATTGCGTCATGGCGATGTCGAATTCCGCACCGCCGCCGGTCGATGCGCGATTGTTTGCCATGGGTTGAGCCAGGCCATCGTAACGTCACTGTCGGCGGAGAATGACCGTTTGGTCGCTGCCATCGGGTGCGGCACGGCGAATCCTTACTGCACCGCGATGCAACTTGATTTGCCCACCGCCTTCGAGTCGAGTTCGATGTTTGAACCATTGAGCACCATCGTCGGCAATGAGCAAGGTGAGCAGTCCGGCACCGCCAACGCGATAAAGAAGGGTGAGGTCGCCGATCGCAAGGGTTCCGTGCACGCGTTCGAGAATGATGTTGTTCGGGTCGACAGATTGATGGTCCAAAAGTACGGCCGCTTGGGGCTTGGGCATCGCGCTCAAAGCGATAGGCTCGACCCCAGGAGGCAAGATTGGCGCGGGAGGCGGGGGAGGGTCAGGCGGTGGCACGTTCCTGCTGGGTGTGGGCGCGACTTTGCGCTCAGCGGGGGAGATAGCCCGCGGTAAGAGCTTGACCGGGACAGTTACGAGTTGTCGGTTCTCAAGATGGACTGGCAAGGTTAACGATTGAAACCCCATGCCACGAACCTCGAGGCGGTGCGTGCCAGCGGTAAGACTCTCATTGACATAGGGTGACTCGGTGGCCACCCGGTCGCCGTCCAACAAAATGGTGATTCCCGTTTCTGGCTCGACATCGACCCGAAGTCCAGCCTTGCCAACCTTGTCCGGCTGTTGTTCCTCCGGATGGAACATTGCCCGCAGGTTGGCGATTGCATCGCAGCCTGTCATGCTGCCAACGGCAAGTGCGATCGCCCACAATGTCGGTTTGTGCCTCACGAACCGAATTGTAGCTAGAATCGGACTCGAGTCCACATCTCGGTCAGTGATGATTTTAGTGGTCTCGAGCCGTTTGGGCGAGTATACGGTGCGCGGCCCGTAACCCAATTGAAAGTACTTTTCAACGCAGGAGAGATAAGTGAATCTCAAATACAAATCTCATGTGGAGAATCAAAGGCAGACTGTGGCGACCGAATTGGCTGCTCGGACGGCCATCCTCAAGGAGAAGGGTCTCGACGACGCAGCTGTGCGTCGCAACCCGACGATCAGAAAACTCAAGGCCGCGATTCGCACCTCCGCAGTCAGACTTCGCCGCATCAAAGACATCGAAACGGCCAACGAAGAACACATCAAGGTGAAGGCCGAAAAGCATGCTGCCGAGAAGCAGGCGCACGAGAAGGGCAAAGAAAAGACCAAAGAAAAGGCCAAAGAAAAGACCAAAGAAAAGACCAAAGAAAAGACCAAAGACATCGTTGCCAAGAAGTCCAAGAAAGACGCGACCGACTGAGTCCTCCAATCATTCGTTCGCGCGAGGCCGATGGTTCTTGCAACTAGCTTGCAGAACCAACCTCAGCAAAGACATTCGTCGCCCTCCAAAAACGCACTGGCACACATGTTGCCGTTGAGGTGACGATGTTTTAGATTCGCAGACGTGGCTAACGCAAAGATCGATCGAGAGGTCCTCACCTTTGCCAATCGCAATGCGTTCTTGGCAAGCTATGTTGAGAAACAGGGCCAACCTGGCGGTTTGATGCTGCCAGACCGCCCGCACCTGGGTGTTGGGGACGCGGTTCATCTCGAAGTGGTTTTTGCAGACAGGCTGATGATCTTTCAAGTGCGTGGTGTCGTCGGCGAGCATTTTTCCATGGCTTCTCCCGCGATGATGCGGGTTGACCTGCCGAGCTCAGTGGACCCGTCATGCAAGATTGTCTTGGAGTATGTGAATGGAACCCTCTCCCAGGAGGTGCAACGGCGAGGGCGACGTTTTCCAGTGGATATGGAGCTCGAATACGCCACCGACGAGGTGTTCACTCGCGCCACCACCGAAGACCTCAACAAGACGGGTGCGTTTCTTGTTACCGATGACCTGCTAGAGGCGGGAACCCTGCTGGCTATCCGCATTCAACCGCCTGGGGGTGGGCCTGCAGTCATATTCAATGCCGAGGTCGCGTGGCAACGAAAGCGCGAGCCCCGGGGATTCGGTGTGCTTTTTCTGAGCGGTGATCCGAAGCGACAAAAACAGATCGGTGACTTGGTGGAAGCGCTCGTTCGGCAACAGACCGCGAAATGAATGTCGCAAACTCAGGACCAAAGTGCCTGTGCAACCAAAGGGGTCGTACAGGGCGGTCCTTCCGCATGCCAAAGGAGAGGGCGTCCGTCATTGTTTGCCATGATGATGGACGCAGAGCGGGTGCCGTAGGGGCCCGCATGCACACATGCGGCTTCGGTTGCGGTGGGTCGCCAGGCCTCGCTGCGTTGGTCGGGAGCGGCCAACACCGTCTCGGGAATCGTGTGACTACCGAGAATCTTCGCCAGACCCTCTACCAATACTTCGCCGTGCCAGCTTGCGGCGTTGTCGAGAGCGCCTCTTACCCAACTTGCTTTGGCCGAATCGGCGTCGACGGGACGATTTTCGAGCACTGTGATGCCAGGAGTGAGTTCTCTGACGAGAGGGCGGTCGCCGGTCGTCATGTCGATATAAAACAGTCTGTGGGTGTCGCCGACCAAGACCCAGCAAGGGTTGAAATCAGTCGGGCACAACGCGGCGGCCAACGCCATAGTGGCATCCACCGCAGTTGAATGGTGGGTGCACAACAAGGGCAACTCACCTCGTGAGCGCTTTGATTTGTCGGCACCGTCGAGCAGCGGTTTGTTGGTGAGGCCAGCGATGACGCCGTGCTCGTTGACGGCGAGCCACGTGCCGTTGGCTACATGATCGCGCCCGCCGAGGATGCGGGGGGACGCACGACGCAGGACACCCAATGGGCTTGCAGGCCGGTTCAGCCACTCGTCACGATTGGCCGCGATGACAAGCGGGGCGTCCGGATGGACGTGGAATAAGGCTGTCAACAAACACATGGCATGGGGTGGCGGCGATATCTCATCGGATTTGCAGACCGATTGGCATGCTCAACAGGCCCGGCTCTCGTCCCGCTCGAACCGACTCGACAAATTGTGCACCTCGGTGCAGCGTCTCCACCGCGTGGGCAGTTTGCGAAAAAGCTTCTGTGAGGATTTCGAAAGTCGTCTTAGGAGCTGGGAAGACGCGAAGGTTGACGTCGGCATCGGGTGCCTTGATGAGATTCTTCAGCTCCGCGATAGCAACCTGCATATCGCCGATGCTGTCAACCAATCCCAGCTCTTTTGCCGCGGCCCCGGTCCAGACGCGGCCTCGCGCGAGCGGCTCAAGGGTGTCACGCTCCATGCTTCGGCCGGCAGCGGCTTTGGTCACGAAGTCGTCGTAGACCCGATCGAGAAATTCATCGACGCGCTTCTGATTGACCTCGCTGGGATCTTCAAGCCAGGAATAAAAAGCCGCGTTGTCGGTTGTCTCGTAGCCGTCGAAGGTGACACCAAACCAGTGATTCCAGAATTCCTTAAGGTTGAATCTACCGGCATAGACACCAATGGAGCCGGTGAGAGTCCCAGGTTGGGCGACAATGTGGTTGGCCTCCATGGCGACGAAATAGCCACCCGAGGCCGCCAGGTCTCCCATGGAAACGACGACAGGGATGCCCGCATCCCGCGTTACTCGCACTTCACGACGAATCAAATCGCTAGCGATGTAAGAGCCGCCAGGACTGTTGACGCGAAAGAGCACACCGGCGACCTTTTCTTTGCGAGCCTCACGAAACGCATCGGCAACGGTGTCGGATCCCATCACCCCCTTTGCGCTCTCTCCGCGGACGACTTGGCCATCGCCATAAATTAGGGCCACAGTGGGACCGACGTTGCCGATTGATTCACTCTCCGCATATTGGGACAGCGGTACGACCGGCTCGTCACGACCAGTCATCTTGGTCAGCTGGCTCAGGATCTCGTCCGAGTACGCGAGATGATCAACAAGGCCGAGCTCAAGCGCGGCGGACGCGAGGTGCGGCCCGGTCTTTAGCCAATCGGTGGCCTTGGTGACGTCAACCTTGCGCCGGGTTGCAATATGCGAGGTCAACCAGGTTTGCAGCTGGTCCACCATCGCCACCGTTGACTCACGATGGGCCTCGGTCATCTTTGTTTCGGTGAATTGGTTGGCAGCGGTTTTGTACTCGTACCGCTTATCGAAGTGGACACCGATCTTGAGTTTGTCGGCCACGCCCTTGAGGAACGGGATACGCGCTCCGAGGCCGACGAGGTTAATATCCCCAGGCGGGGCCAAATAGATGGTGTCCGCGCACGCGGCGAGGGCGTAGGTGCCTGTGCCACGATCAAACTCTCCGGCTGTTTCCAAGAACGCGGCATTCCACTTGCCGCTCTCACGGAAGACTGCCATGGCGTTCTCAATGTCAGCCAATTGGGCTAGGCCAATCTGAAAGTCTTTCACCTCGAGGACCAGCCCAACGATGTCTTCGTCAGTCGCCGCCCTGCGAATGCTGTCCGTGAGCTCCCGCAAAGTAGTCGTGGGCTCGTCACTTAGAATAGACCAGACGTCTGGGTCGGGGGACTCGCGCAACTCTCCGTCGAAGTGGACGAGGAGTACGCTGTTCTCCTCAACATTGTCCTTTGCCACGGCGGCTATGATCGCGATGAATGCAACGAAGCCAAACAGGGCCAAACCACCAATAAAGATCCACTTGATTGCTTTGCTCATCGTTCCTTCTCGAATGCATGTGAAGGGCAAGTGGAACTCATTTGCCCAAAACCGTCAACGGGATGCAGATCAGATGCCGACAATATCCCCTCGGCAAAAAAAAAGAAGGGCGACCACGGAATAAACCGGGGTCGCACCTTCTCCTTGCGTGGTGCTCCGAGGAGCACACCACGATGTTAGCTGCAAGAGGAGTCCGCGGCAAAGAAATCTTACGTCGGTGGACAGGTGGGTGCCTCGGTTGTATTTGAGACTGCTGTGCCCCAATTTTTCGCCACATCGCCGCGATTGCTGGAGGAGCTCCTGGCTCTGGAGCTCGAGACCCTTGGCGCAACGGAAATTGCGCCAACCCATGCGGGCGTTACTTTTCATGGTGATTTGACAACTGCCTACCGGGTTTGTCTGTGGTCGCGGATCGCCAACCGCGTTTTGATGCCGCTTGCGGAATGTGTGGCGACCGACACGGACAGTCTCTACGAAGGTGTGGGAACCGTCCCGTGGCGGGAGCATATCGAACGGGGCCGTACTCTCGCCGTCGATGTGACGGCGATTCGTTCTCCCATTGAGAGCACGCGGTTTGCCTTGTTTCGCGCCAAGGACGCCATCGTTGACCAATTGCGCGAGGGCCGAGGAGAGCGTCCAGACGTCGACACCCGTGAGCCCGACGTCAGGGTAAGCGTGCACCTCGAAGATGAGCGTGCGGTGGTTAGCCTCGACCTTTCCGGTGGAAGTCTGCATCGACGGGGTTATCGCCTACAAGGCGGGGAGGCTCCCCTCAAGGAGAACTTGGCTGCGGCGATGCTTCTGTGGGCTGGTTGGCCCGAGATCGCTGCCGACGGTGGGGCCATGCTCGACCCGATGTGTGGCTCTGGCACTCTGTGTATTGAGGCCGCGCTTATCGCCGCAGACGTGGCACCAGGTTTGTTGCGTCAGCGTTTTGGCTTTGTTGGCTGGCGGCAGCATCGGTCCGCCGCGTGGGACAAGCTCCTTGTAGAGGCCAAGGATCGTGCCAATGCCGGCACGGTGCGGATGCCACGCATCTGTGGGTTTGACGCCAACCCTGACGCTGTACACAACGCGATCGGTAATGTCGAGCGGGCCAATCTTACTGGATTTGTGCACATCGAACGCCGCGAGCTTGCGAGCGCCGAGCCGTTGGGTAAGGAGGATACGGGACTGGTGGCCGTCAATCCGCCCTATGGTGAACGGATGGGCGAGGCCAGTGATCTGCAGAGCCTATATACGGCGCTCGGTGGTCAGTTGAAACGCAACTTCGCCGGTTGGCAGGCGGTGGCGATTGTTGCCGATGATGATCTCGGTCGTCGGTTGGGTCTGCAGGCGAGTCGCCGGATGCGCGTCTTCAACGGCAAGCTTCCCTGCCGCGTTCTCGACCTTCACATTCGTACCGACCAAGCGCTGTCGGCGGGTGGCGAGATGCTGCAGAACCGTCTGCGCAAGAATTTCAAACACTTGAGTCGTTGGGCCAAGAAGAACGAGGTCTCTTGTTTTCGCGTCTATGACGCCGACCTACCGGAGTACGCGGCGGCCATCGATCGGTATGAGCAATTTGCGGTGGTGCAAGAATACGAACCGCCCAAAACCATCCCGCCGGGCAAGGCAGCAAGACGGCTGCAAGATGTGATCGCTGTGGTTCCCGACGTTCTGGGTATCGAGCCCGCCAACGTCATCGTCAAGGTCCGCCGTCGTCAGCGCGGTACAGCTCAATACGGCCGCCTGTCGCAAAGCCACGAACTCGTCGAGGTGGCTGAGGGGCAGTGTCGGTTCTTGGTAAACCTGCGTGATTATGTCGACACCGGTCTGTTTCTCGATGGCAGGCTCATCCGCCGGCGGATAGCTGAGCTCAGCTTGGGGCGACGATTCTTGAACCTGTTTGCCTACACAGGTACGGCGACGGTGTACGCAGCGCGGGGCGGTGCGGTGGCGAGCACCAGTGTCGATCTGTCGTCGCGTTATTTGCGTTGGGCGCGTCGCAACCTCGAGCTCAATGGTTTCGGGCGACGGGATCATGAGCTCATCGAGGCTGACTGTGGCGCCTTTGTCGCCCAGTGCCGCGATCGCTATGGACTCATCTACATGGATCCGCCAACCTTCTCTCGCTCAAAGAAATTGGATGAGGATCTCGACATTCAAAGGGACCACATCGCCATGATCCAGGGTTGCCTGCGGCTGCTCACGCCCGATGGCGTGCTGCTGTTCTCGACCCACTCGCGTCATTTTGACCTCGAGGTGATTGAGGGTGCCGACGTCCAGGAGATAACCCGGCAAACCGTGGACGAAGATTTCGCAAGGGGCAGAGCGCCGCATCGGTGTTGGCAGGTGTCACACCGATCATTGGATCGTCGGCTGAGGGCACCCGCCTGGGAAAGGGACAGCTGAACTCAAGAGGTTTGAATGTGCGGGCGTTTCACACTCAGCGCACCCAGTGAGGACCTATCATCGATCTTTAATGTCGAGGTGGAGGCGCTCGCACCCCGTTACAATATTGCTCCGACCCAGATGGTGTCGGCTGTTCGCGTTGTTGGCGGCAAGCGTCATCTTGCTCTGCTGCGTTGGGGATTGGTGCCGTCTTGGGCCAAAGATCCCAAGGTTGGCGCGCGCCTGATCAATGCCCGCGCCGAAACGGTAGCGGAGAAACCTTCATTTCGCAGTGCGTTCCGGCGGCGACGGTGCCTGATTGTTGCCGACGGGTTTTACGAGTGGCAAAAAGCGAAGCCGCGCAAGCAGCCGTTCCATATTGCCTGCACAGACGGTAGGCCTTTTGCCATGGCGGGGTTGTGGGAGTTCTGGAGCAAAGGTGACGTTTCCATGGAGTCGTGCACCATCATCACCACCGCGCCCAACGAGCTGTTGGCACCTATCCATGATCGCATGCCAGTGATTCTCGAGCCCCGTGATTACGACACTTGGCTCGATCCCGAAGTCGATGACCCGGAGCGTCTGACGGGGATGTTGCAGTCGTTTCCGGCGGATCAGTTGCGAGCCTCCCCAGTGGGGCATTGGGTCAACAATGCAGCGTTTGACCATCCGAGCTGCATGGAGCCAGTCTCAGAGACACCGACTCTTTTCTGACTGTTCCCCCATGACCTCCCGAGGGGGTCAGTTGCTACAGAGTGCACTCGCGAGCTTCGGTATGACGATGTCATGGCGGTAGCCCAGCGATCGGTGCCCGTCGTCGAACGTCTCAAGCTCGTGGGGTACGCCGATCTCGTTGAGTCGCCGATGCATCAGTTGGAGCCCGAGATGCAGGTGGAGTTCGTCGCGGGTGCCACAGTCGAAAAACGCGAGTCGCATGGAGCGCAATGCATCGGCGTGACCTCCAGCCATGTTGACTGGGTCGTGACTTTGCCAACGCTGCCACACTTGGGGTGAGAGCTCACCGCTGCTGAGATCGAAGGGAAGCTCCAGTCCATGGGGCAACTCCAGGTTAGGCGAATAGGCGGCGGCCATCGCGAGCACGTTTACGACATCGAAGTCGCTGCCGCACTTTTTGGCTCGGGCGTCAAAACGTTCGACCCAGGTCTCGATGGAACCCGCACGGATCAGGTGGTCAGCGCAATTGGCAAAGTCGGGGACGTAACAAAATGCGAAACCCATGTCGCCACTGTGACAGGCAAAGGCGCCAAATACTTCGGGCCGTTTCATCGACAAGCAGAGCGCCCCGTAGCCGCCGGAGGAATGGCCGAAGACGGCGCGACTGTCGCGGCTCGCGAGGGTGCGTAGCTTCGTGTCGACAAAGGGGACCAGCTCGTCGCAGACGTAGTCCTCGTAGGATCCAAGCGCCACAGAATTGAGGTACTGGCTGCCACCGAATCGAGTAAAACAGTTGGGAAACACTGCGATAACCTCTGGAGCGCCAGCGCCGATCACGGTGTCAAAGCGGTGAACCATGCCAGGGGACCAGGGGTTGCCCACGGCGATTTGAGCGCCGGTGCTGCCGAATGCTGGCAGGCAGTAAAGGACGGGAAAGCGTCTGTTGCTGGTTGCATAGCTCGGCGGTAGGTAGACCCACACCTCGCGTACGTGGGGGTCACCGGCGAAGTTATTGCGCAGGGCGCGGCTTTCAAACGTGAGGATCTCAAACGGCATGGGACAACAATCCTGGAAGGGGCCCAGTCACGAATACCGAGACAGGCCTCGGATGTGGGACGGGAGTTGCACCCCGACCCGGAGGTCCGGGCCGGGAGCACTTGTGCAGTTTAGAGATCGTATTTGCGGATGGTGGCGCGACCATTTTCCTTGGCGCGCTTCGCAGCCATTTCGAGCATCTCGTGAATCTTGTCGGAGACGGCCTCGACCAGATCACCAGAGCTCTGACACTTGTGAGCCTTGACGGTATCTTTGAGCTTGGATGCAACCACGAGAATCTCGTTCTTTGACATGAGGGAATCTCCTTGTCATTGCCTGTGTGGGTTTGTGGCGGCGATTCTAGGCACCTGGCGGCAAAATTCAAGCATTTCCTGCATACGGGGTGCAGGAAGAAAACGCTCTTTGTACCCAAGCGATCCTTTTTGTGGGGTCCTTGAAACGGATAGAGGAGATGGTGTTCCGCTCGCCATCGCGGCTGTGTCTTTGCGGTTGAGACCGTTCGACAGTCGTGGCAAGGAGATTGGGCTTCGACTTTGAAGAGATCCACTTATGGCCCAGGAGTCATCGTATGAGTATCTGGTTGGTGACGGCTCTCGTTCTGGTGGTCGGCTGCGAGCGTGGCGACCGGCATTCCAAAGTGGTAGCGGCGGTGGCGGTGACGGCCGAGCCACAGATCACTCTGCAAAAAAGAATAGCTTTCGCGACGGGTGCCGATGTTCGTGGCTTGTCAGGACTCGCCAGCGGCGATGGTGGCGTCATTTGGGCCGTGCCCGAGCGTGACCGCTTCGTGGTGTCATTGCGTGCGGTTGGCGAACGGATTGAGATTGAGGAGATGCTGCGACTCGACGGTGTACCACCCGGGTGGGACACGGAGTCGATTGCCTACCTCGGTGATGGCAAGTTTGTGTTCGGCACCGAAACTCAGAAGGCACGTTCTCAAGATGAGCTGCTCTTGGCCGAGAGGGCTGAAGGCACAGTCACCGTGACCGATCGCATT
>MGST01000017.1:0-5923 GCA_001798605.1 Deltaproteobacteria bacterium RIFOXYA12_FULL_58_15
CTGCTCGTACAGATCGGTGAGTTCATCACCCTTCCGAAGAGGCGCCAAGGGTGCATACTTGCCATCCTTGAGGTTGCCCAGCTCGACCCCGATGCGGTGCAAAGGTCCGGCCACGCGATGGGTGTAGACGACGCCGAACCCTGTGAGGCCGAAAGTGAGAAGCATGCCGACGCCGACGATTCCGTAGCGTATCCAGCGCTCCCGATTCTGCAGCGTCTCGCGGGTGGCGGTCGCGCTCTCCAGGAATGCGCCGCTCTGCTCAAGATGTGTGATACCGATCTTGGTTGCCGACTCCGCCTTGCGAATCGCCAACAGACCCAAGCCGACAAACAACGCAGCGGCAAGCAGAACCATGGGTAGGGTGAACGTCACTTGGTAACGGGCATCCAGCAGGTAATTGCGCCAATGTCTTTTTGGGTGCTCTTGGTTTGCCATACTCTCCTCATTCACCTGGGCCGGTGACGTCTGCTGCCAGTCGTTTACCCATCAGATGCTTGACGATATTCGTTGCGCAGAGTGTCTTGGCTCGTTCTATGGCGGACTCGCGGTTTGACGTTTCGAGCCTTGCTTTGCCGTCGATGAATGCGCGCGCGGCTCTGTCGGGATAGGTCGCCTGAATCAAGCTCAACTTGCATTCGACAACGGCCTGCTTTCCTGAGCGTTGTATGTCCATTTGGGTGATGGTACCCAAGACGGCAAAGCCGGCACGTACCTTTGCCTTCTTCAAATCTTTGTCGCTGGGCATTTGCCCGCCGGGCCACTCCACCAGGATCGCGTCGGTCGATGCGAGCAGTGCCTCTCTGCCAATCTTCGTCAATTCTTCTAGCGCCGCGGCATCGAGCTGTCCGGTTGAATCCTCCAGCCGTGCGACGTCCAAAAATATTCCACCTTTGGGTCTGCGCGGTCGGGCAACCCGCTCGTAGTAATCGAGGACCTCGATGGCATTTTTGGCGGTGTTCTGGGTTCTCGGTTCGGGATCCCGTTCCGCGACCTTTCTTAACGCTGCCATGGCGCGCGTCCGTTCTTGTGCTGTTACTTCTCGGTCTACCAACTTGGCTATGGCACTGGCTGCGACTGCCCGAACCGACGATTGGGCATCGCCGAGCGCATCGGTGAGAACCGGGATCGCCAAGCGATCACCCAGTTGTCCGAGCTTCAATGCTGCCGAGAGTCGCACCTTGAAGTCCGACTCGGTCTTCATTTGCCGCGTCAAGGTTTCAAGGTTTTCTGTCGCAGCGCTGGCTATCACTGCGAAGAGAAGCAGAGGAAGCGACGAAAAGGTGAGAACCCGCCACGGGCGGCCGAGCGCAAGGTTTGCTCTGAGCGTGAACGACCTCATCTTTTCAATTGCCCTTGCGTGGGAGCGCTATTCGACTCAATACAAATGCCCGCAGAGATGCTGACGGAGCTGATGAACCATCTGGTCATTTTTCGGACTCTACCACGTCCCGGGAATTTTGGGGAAGGGTACCCAAGAGAGAGATGGAAGAAGAGGTGAAGCCTTAGCCGAGGCTGTCGAGCGCCTTCATGTAGTTGGCCCGCTCAAACACCGCCGGCTCTGCGGTCGACCGCTGGCTAAGGCTGCCCTTGAGCTGTTTTACGGACTCATAGTCGTGCGCCTCGAGCCAATGCTCGAGTCCTTCTCGGAGACTCGCGAGATGCCACACTCCGTGTTTGAGAAGGGCCGAAGCCATGGTGGTGATGTCTGCTCCCACGGCCAGCATCTTCACCACGTCTTCTGCGGTGTGGACGCCGCTCGAGGCCGCTAGGCTAGCTTTGACCTGACCGAACAGGATCGCCAACCACCGCATCGGTAAACGCGCCGATGCTGAAGTTGATAGGACAACGTTGGGGGTTACCTCTAGGTTCTCGAGGTCTATGTCCGGTTGGTAGAACCTATTGAACAGGACGAGGCCGTCGGCACCGGCCTCGTCGAGTTTCTTGGCCATGTTGGCTGTGGAACTGAAGTACGGACTGAGCTTGACCGCCACCGGGATCTTCACAGACTTCTTCACCGCAGTGACGATGTCGATGTATTTTTGCTCGACGTCAACGCCGCTTGTGGAGGGATCGGCGGCCACCTGATAAATATTGAGCTCGAGAGCCGAGGCACCGGCCTTCTCGATCTTGGCTGCGTAGTCTATCCATCCACCATTCGATGTGCCGTTGAGGGAGCCAATGATGGGAATGTCGACAGCCTCTTTGAGCTTGCTGATATGCTCCAAATAGGCTTCTGGCCCAATCTTGTAGTTACCGAGGTCTGGGAAATAACTCAGCGCTTCCGCATGGCTGTTCTCATCCCTTGAGAGGTAGTGATTCAGCTCGTTTTGTTCGTGGCGAATTTGTTCTTCGAACAGTGAGTATATGGTGACGGCTGATGCGCCGGCGTCTTCCATGGCTCGGACCGAATCCACTTTCTGTGAGAGTGGTGATGCCGCGGGTACCAGCGGGTTTTTCAGCTTCAAGCCCATGTAGGTGGTTGAGAGATCCATTTGTTTGTCCCCTCCTCGAAAGGTTCCGAAGTGTTTTGTGCAAGGTTTCTGAAACTGCTATGGCTGGAACATAGTCATTTGTGTCAGAGGGCGCTACCACCGTCGTGACATTGGTGCCGCTGGCACCGTCAAAAAAAAGCCCCCGTCACGCGCTGGGCATGTGACGGGGGCCTCATCACACTGAATACCTTGTCAACTTCAGTCGGCCTTGGCCCCAGTGAAGTTGATGTTGGCCATTTGCTCGTAGACTTGCCAACGGGATTCTACATCCTTTTGGCCCAGTGCCAAGAGCTCCTTGGCCCGCTCAGGATAGCTCTTGGTGAGCATCTTGAAGCGGGTTTCGTTGTAAGCGTAGTCGCGGAACGAGATCGTCGGTGCCTTGCTGTCCAACTTGAAGGGCTTGTCGGCGACTGCCGGGTTGTACCGCATCAGTGGCCAGTGACCGCACTCGACGGCAGCTTTCTGTTGCTGCATCCCATTGGTCATGTTGATGCCGTGGGCAATGCAGTGGCTGTAAGCGATAATGATCGACGGACCGTCCCAAGCTTCGGCTTCCATGAACGCGCGAACGGTGTGGACATCGTTCGCACCCATGGCCACCCGAGCAACGTAGACATTGCCGTAGGTCACGGCCAGCAGGGCCAAATCCTTCTTATTGAGGGGCTTGCCAGCGGCGGCAAACTTCGCAACCGCGCCGCGTGGCGTTGCCTTCGACATCTGCCCACCGGTGTTGGAGTAAACCTCGGTGTCGAGGACCAGGATGTTGACGTTGCGGCCGCTGGCGAGCACGTGATCGAGACCGCCGTAGCCGATGTCATAGGCCCAGCCGTCGCCACCGACGGCCCAAACACTCTTCTTGACCAGATAGTCGGCGAGTGATTCGAGTTGCCGGGCTTCAGAGCCTTCGATGCTCTTGAGCTTCTTCTTGAGCGCCACAACTCTCTCGCGTTGCGCAAAGATCGCTGCCTCTTCAGTTTGCTTGGCCTCGAGCAGGCCCTTGGCCAGATCGTCGCCGATCTTGCTCGAGAGCTTGGCCACGTACTCGGCTGCCTGCACCGCGAACTTGTCGAGGGTCAAGCGGTGACCGAGCGCGAATTCAGCATTGTCTTCAAACAGGCTGTTTGACCAGGCAACGCCCCGGCCAGCTCTGTTCGTTGTGTATGGTGTGGTGGGCAAGTTGCCACCATAAATCGACGAGCAGCCAGTGGCGTTGCCGATGACCGCGCGATCGCCAAACAGCTGGGTGAGCAGCTTCACGTAGGGAGTCTCGCCGCAACCGGAGCAAGCACCAGAGTACTCGAACAACGGCTGCAAAAACGCCGAACCCTTGATGGTATCGTGCTTGACGGCCCCACGATCGACTTCGGGAATCTCCTCGAGGAAGAACTTGTAGTTTTCCCGCTCAGGAAGGCGCAGAGGCATCTGGTCGACCATGTTGATGGCCTTGAGCTTGGCCTCTTTCTTGTTCTTCGCGGGGCAGAAATCGACGCACAGTGCGCAACCGGTGCAATCCTCGGGTGCGACTTGCAGACTGTATTTCCAACCGGCGGCGAACTCCTTGCCCTTGTAGTCGATCGACTTGAAGGTGGCCGGTGCCTTGTCGAGAAGCTTCGGATCGAACGCTTTTTGGCGAATGGCGGCGTGCGGACAAACGAGAACGCACTTACCACACTGGATGCAGACCTCGGGATCCCACGCGGGGATCTCGAGAGCGATGTTCCGCTTCTCCCACTGAGTCGTGCCGAGGGGGAAGGTTCCATCGTGGGGCATTGCGCTCACGGGTAACGAGTCGCCCTTGCCGGCGATCATGGCACCAAGAGTGTTCTTGACGAAGTCGGGCGCCTCGACGGGCACCATCGGCGGCTTGGTCAGCTTGCTGGTGGCTTCCTTCGGCACCTTCACTTCGTGCAGGTTTGCGAGGGACTGGTCCACTGCGGCGTAGTTCTTCTTGACGACCTCTTCGCCGCGGCCACCGTAGGTCTTCTTGATGGCTTCCTTGATCTTCGCGATGGCCTCATCCTTGGGCAGGATGCCGCTGATGGCGAAGAAGCAGGTTTGCATAATGGTGTTGATGCGGGCACCCATGCCGGTCGCTTTGGAGACGACGGGGGCGTCGATGGTCCACAGCTTGATCTCTTTGTCGATGATCTGCTGCTGCACTTCCTTGGGTAGTTGCCCCCACACCTCATCCTTGCTGTACGGGCTGTTGAGCAGGAAGGTTGCACCCTTCACCGCGGACGCGAGCATGTCGTACTTCTCGACGAACGACCACTGGTGGCAAGCGATGAAGTTGGCGCGATTGACCAAGAAGGTCGATCGAATCTCGTCCGGACCAAAACGGAGGTGGGACACTGTAACGGCGCCGGCCTTCTTGGAGTCGTAAACGAAGTACCCCTGTGCGTAGTTGTCGGTTTCCTCACCGATGATCTTGATCGAGTTCTTGTTTGCACCGACGGTGCCGTCAGAGCCCAACCCGTAGAACAAGCAGCGAACGACTTTTTTCGACTCGGCGTCGAAGTCTTTGTCTTCGTCGATGCTGGTGTGGGTCACGTCGTCATTGATGCCGACTGTGAAATGGTTCTTCGGCTTGTCTTTCTTGAGCTCATCGAACACACCCTTGACCATGGGCGAAGTGAATTCCTTCGACGACAGGCCGTAACGACCGCCCACGATGCGTGGCATCTCTTTGAACGACGCGGTGCCATCGGCAACGGCCTGAGCGATCGCGGTGACGACATCCTTGTACATCGGCTCGCCATCGGCACCGGGCTCTTTGGTGCGATCGAGAACGGAAATCTTCTTGACCGTCTTCGGCAAGGCGGCGAGGAAAGCCTCGGCGGCGAAGGGACGGTACAGGCGGACCTTGACAATACCGACCTTCTCACCATTTTGGGTCATGTGAACGACGGCCTCGTGTGCGGCTTCAGCACCTGAACCCATGAGGACAACAACACGGTCGGCGTCAGCAGCGCCGACGTAGTCGAACAGGTTGTAGCGCCGGCCGGTGAGATCGAAGAGGCGGTCCATCGCCTTCTGCACGATACCGGGGCAGGCGTTGTAGTACGGGTTGATCGTTTCCCGCGCCTGGAAGAACACATCGGGATTCTGTGATGACCCGCGAAGGACTGGATGGTCTGGGGAGAGGCCGCGGGAGCGGTGTGCCAGCACGCCTTCGACGTTGAGCATCTTAAGAATGGTTTCGTCTTTGACGCTCTCGACCTTGAGGATCTCGTGCGATGAGCGGAAGCCGTCGAAGAAGTGAACGAACGGGATGCGGGAGTCCAATGTGGCGGCGTGGGCCACCATTGCCATATCCCCGATCTCTTGAATGCCGCCGGAGCAGAGCAGGGCGAAGCCTGTGGTGCGCGCGGCCATGATGTCGCTGTGGTCTCCGAAAATCGACAACGCATGGGTGGCCACGGTCCGAGCTG
>MGST01000017.1:5929-20467 GCA_001798605.1 Deltaproteobacteria bacterium RIFOXYA12_FULL_58_15
GGAAGACAACCGAGGTGAGCTCGCCGGCGATCTTGAGCATGTTGGGGATCATCAGGAGCAAACCCTGTGATGCCGTGAACGTGGTGCTCAGGGCACCCGTGGTGACCGCGCCGTGGACCGCACCGGCTGCCCCGGCTTCACTTTGCATCTCGACCACGTTCGGAACTGTGCCGAACACGTTCTTGATGCCCTCTGCGGCCCATTCATCGGCCATTTCGCCCATGCCTGAGGACGGTGTGATTGGGTAAATGGCGACGACTTCGCTGCACCGATACGCAACATGTGCGGCAGCTGTGTTTCCGTCGATGGTAACCTTCTGGGAGCCCATCGCTACCTCCGTGATTCACTTGAAATTGTGTGTGGTGGCCAGCCCCGCGGGAGCTGCCGCCGATTCGGCCCGGGACATACAACGCAGGACCACACGGGGCAAGCCACTGGGCGGTGTCTTTTTTGAGTTGTCCAAAATGGGCAACAAACGCCATTCGGAGACGATTCTGCTGGTTTGGCAGATTCCCGGTGGTGTTGACCGTGGGTTTTCGTGTTGACCGAGGGGTTTTGGGAGCGCACTCTGCATGTGTTCGAGTAGGGCAATGTGGAGGGATAGATGACCGATCGTGAGACCATCGAAAAGTTGATCGCCCAGGTGCTGGACGGCACCGAGCTGAAGTTGAAGATCGACAAGTACGCTGCAGAGGAGAACCTTGAGAGCAGCGAGGTCACCGTGCGGTGCGAAGTGCATGACCAGAGGACGGGGGATAGACAGACGATCGAGGGGAAGGGGGTCGGTCTGGTCGACGCATTTTTCGTCGGCTTGGTGCGGGAGTACTCCGACGATTTTCCCTCGCTGAAGTCGATCCGGTTTGCCGATTTCAACGTGTTCGCCGATGTCGACACGGGGCGTGAGGCGGCACGCTCGGACATGGCCGCCAAGGTCACATTGCGCGTCGCCAACTCCGAGGGCCGCGAGTTTGCTTTTCAGCACTCTTCACCGTCAGTCACGGGGTCGTCGATCGCTGTTGTCGTCAAAGCCGTTGAGTTTTTTGTCAACAGTGAGCGCTCCTTTGTCGCGTTGCACAAGGCTCTCAGTCATGCCCGCGAGCAGAACCGGGTCGATTCTGTGGCTCGGTACACCGGGCAGATGTCGACCCTGGTGGAGGCGACCTCGTACTCGGAAGTGATCGAGCAAATAAAAAAGAACGTTTGACCGCGATATCTTCGCAACCCAGTTTGTGTGGTGGGGTGGGAGCGCTTGCGCTACCCTTGCGGCAGTGACCCAAAAGGATAAATCGACAGGCCACGGGCCGTCTCCCATGGGGGAGCTGATGGGTACACTCTTGCTCATCGTTGATGCTTGGTTTGAGCTGGCGCACGAAGCCGCGCCCGAGCGTTTTCAACCTGCTGATCGTGTGGAGGTCCTGGGGCTGCTTGTGCAGCTCATTTCTCGTCGGTTCCATGGGTTGCGCAGAGTACCTACCGCCGACGAGGTGCGTCCTGTACTCGAACGCGACTCTGTTGGGCTTGTCTTGCGAACGAATGGACGTGCCCCTGCGGGTGTCGAGGTCGTCGAGCGGCGGCTGGTGTCATACGGATTCACGGTATCACCTTTGAATGGCAGTCAGGGCGAAGTCTTGGTTGCCTGCAGCAATCTCGCAGGTGCGCGGGTCCTGGTATTCCCTGATCTACGAGCCCATCGCACCAAGGGCTGATTTGAAGCCTGGTTTTGTCCCCACCGCGTCGATACAATGCGCTGCGAGGAGGCTGACTTTGGCCCGCCCTGGCAACGATGATTTTCAATTCGACGACCTCGGCGGTGTTGATTTGTCGAAGCTCGACCTCGACCATATTGAGCTCGATATCGACAGGCCGCGCAGTCCGTGGTGGCGATGGGTGGCGTTGGTCGCCTTGCTTGGTATGGGCGGGTTTATCATTTGGTTCCCCCAAAGCGCTACTTACCAATCCTTTGGTTACTCCAGTGGGGTGTTTTTTCTCGTCTGCGTGCTTGCCACGGTCGTCGGAGTTGCGGGTGGTCGCTGGCTCTGGGCATGGGTACGCGATGCAACCGTACGGTACGTGGAGCGCCCTGTGCAGGAGGAACGACCTCCCTCAGCGCTCGGCCGTTGGTTGACTCTTGCGTTCGTCGTCCTTGGAATCGTTATCATTGTGTTTTGGCTGCCGAGCTCAGGCCTGATCTCCGGAAGCGCCGTGAGTGGCGTTGTTTTTGGTGCGGCGGCAATAGCGATTGTCGTCGGTATCTCCCTTGGCCGTTGGTTGTTGTTGCAGGCGGAGGCGTCTGCCAAAAAAGTCGACAACAATCGCCCTCCCATTCGTTTGCCGCCCTGGTTCAAGTGGGTCACTCTGGCGGCTCTCGTCTTGATCGGGCTGTTTGCCCTGGTTGCCCCATGGGTCGTGGATGACGCGGCCGATCAGTCCATGCAATTTGGTCTGGGTGGGGTAGGTTTTGCCGTTGGGGTGGCGGCTGCAATTTGGCTGGCCCGTAGATTCGATGAAACAGAAGAACGAATCCGCCGCCAAGGGCGACGGTGAGCTCTGGACTCCTTGGTCCTTGGTCCTTGGTCCAATAATCTATCTGAAAAATAAGGATATTATTGTTCCCATGTGGAGTGTCGGAAATGATTGACATTTTTGTGCAAGTAGAGGATATCGAGCGCCTGGTATTCGGGGTTCTACTCGGTTGGACATGGTGACAGCAGGGCGATCATGGCAATAGAACCCCTCAATATAACAACGCAAAGCCTGATTAGGGACTTCTGCGGGGGTGTGGAATGACGGCTCGACGGGCAACCAGAGCGAACGGCAACAGCACGGCGGGCAAACGCAATCGACGTGTTACCAATAGTCGCACCAAGCGCAGTGGTGGTAGCCGAACATCGAGACCTCAGCCCAAACCGGCTGCGGACGACCTCGATATCGACGTCGAAGTAGACGTAGTTGTAGATGCAGATGTAGGTGTAGATGCAGACATAGATATGGACGCCGATCCGGAGCTTCTCCCTATCCCCCAAGACCCAAGCATGCGTGATGACCCGCGCCTCGATCGACGTATCATCGAGGGGATGCTTCATGACCGCAAGGCTTTGCTTGAGGATATGGCGAAAGAAGGAATCAAAGCCGCGACTGTCATGCGTCGGGCTGCCGACCTGGGTCTCAGCGAGGCTTATATCAGGCAAGTGCAGGGAGTGGCGGCCGATCTGGCTGGTGAGCGTCCGGGTGGAAAGCGAACACCGACGGCGTTGGGTGCTCGGACCTGTTTGTGTTGTGATCGCGTTTTTTTGTCCAGCGGACCTGGCAATCGTTTGTGCATGCGCTGCCGTGGTGGTGATGCTGGACTTGCGCAGTTGTAGTCTCTTTGTGGTGAATTGTGGTGGGCGTAGCTCAGTTGGTAGAGCACTGGATTGTGGCTCCAGCGGCCGGGGGTTCAACTCCCCTCGCTCACCCCATTCATTTTCATTTCCAACGATCGCAAGCGAGAATCAGCGGTAGGCCAGTTTAGCCCGTCTTTTTGCGCAACTCTTGGCCACACTCAGCTTTTTGTGCTACTCAGTCGTGTTGAGAGGCGCTCGCAACAATTGTTATGATTCCGGGATACAATCACAACATTCGGTACCGGGACCAGGTCTTCCACATTCAGACGGAGGACTCTGGCGTTCACAATCCCCACATCATCACCCACGTTTTTGTGGGGGGAAACATTGTGGAATCTCGCAAGACCTCCTATGCCGACATCGTCAACAGCGAGCGGCTGGGCGAGCTGTTGGTCGACTTGATGCAAGACCAGCACAAGGGAATGATCAAGGATCTCATCGGCGGCAGGCTCGATGCAAAGATCAGTGAACGCTCCGCTGGCGCCGGCAAGCTCAACGGCCCCGCTCCTCTCAACGTAGAGGCAGGCGCACAAAATCGTGTGTCCTTGTTTGGTGGTGGTGGTGGTGGGGCAACGCTCAAGAAACCGCAGCCGCCAGTGCTCAGCCCACCGAAGGTAGCGCCGCCAGCCGTCAAGTTGCCGCCGCCGCCAGCCGTCAAGTTGCCGCCGCCGCCATTACGGTCGGTGCAAATGCCAGAGCCGACGAGTATTTTTGCCGACACAACATCGAGCTTCTTCGGTGACGCGCCACCGGCGGAGCAAGTTATTGAAGCTGAGACTCTTGCTCGCGCTTTTGCTTCCAATGACGAGACAGCGGTCGATTCAATTTTTGGTGAGGATCTCATCAGCGAGAAGTCCCTCGACGAGGTCATCCTCTCCTACCTCGCCGAAGACATGCGTAAGTAGACCGCTTTCGTCTTTGTTGGATCCGGTCTTTGGGTTGGTCAGAATGACGCAGGTCGCGGTTGCGCAAACCGTTGATGACGAACTCGCCCTGGTTGACCGCCTTCAGCAGTTCGGCCAAGAACGTTGTTCACGGATTAGGGCTACCCAAGGGACCTACTTTCCTGCTACGCAGATGCCCAAACCTGGTGCCCCTTGCCGTCAAAACGCCCGCGACAGAAGCGGCAAGGGTCGTCAGCCTGTTAGGGTTCCGTCACCTTGGTCCATCGCGACCGAGCCGAGGAGCGATCACGCCGATGGATTTCTCCACCAAAGCCGTCTCGACGCCCGAGCCCCTGGTGCGCGCCTTTTCTCGCCGCGTGCAACAAGAAGGTGCGCTCGATCTTACTCAAGGCGATTACAAGAACACCGACTTCGCCCCGCATCCCGAGGTGGTGCGCGCGGCGCAACGCATCACCCGCAACACCGTGCATAGCTATGGCCCGGCGGTGGGACGCATGGATGTGCGCGCCGAGGTGGCAGAGTTCGTGAACCGCGACGGGCTGCTCGATTATCCCTCGTCGCCGGTACGTTTCTTTCCCGACGAGGTCATCTTCACGCCCGGCACCCGTGCCGGGTTGGCGATGGTCTTAGAGGTGTTGGGAGAAGACGGCTCCGGCGTGGTCGTGCCGCGCCCGAGCTGGGAGTATGACTGGTTCGTCGAACGGGCGGGCAAACGCCTGGTCGAGCTCGAGACTATCCCGCCGAGCTTCCTGCCGGATCCGCAAGCGCTTGCCCGATTGCTCGCGTCCGGGAATATCTCGTCCGTCATCATCAACAACCCTCACAACCCGACCGCCCGTGTTTATTCACGCGAGCTCATGGAGGAGCTGGCGCGCGTGTGCGCCGAACATGGCGTGTTCATGCTTTACGACTCCGTGTACCAACGCCTCGACTACACCGGCGCCTTCACCAACCCGGCGTTCGCGAGCTCCGAGTGGCGGGGTTGGGTCGTGACGTTGTCGGGTTTGTCCAAGATGGACATGTTCGGCGCGTCCACGGGGGCGCGTGCATGCTGGATGGTTCTCCCCGACGAGATTCGCGCCAACGGCGTCCGCGCCCGCGACATCATCGCCAACCTCTCCGCGTGGCTGGTCGCGACCCCCTCCACCCTCGCTCAAGACTGGGCGCTGGCGGCTCTGCAGAGCCCGTTGGCGGCGTTGCGTCACCCGTCCCCGTATATGCGCGAGCGGCGGGACTTCATGGTCCGAGCCGCAGACGAGCTTGCGGCCTTTGGTGTCGAGCGCACGGATTTCGGTGGAACGTTTTACGCACCACTTGCGTTTCCCGGTTTGGTCGGGGAGCATTTCTTTCGACTCAAAAACGGCGTGCGCGAGAAAGCCGTAGTCAACAACTCAGAAGATGTCTTCGACTTTTTGTTGTCCGCCGGCGTAGGTGGGATCCCATTCGCAGCGTTTGCCGGACGAAACTCACTGCGTTACGGCACCTGGCAGCGTCTCTCATACGGCTCCAAGGATGTGCGTGAGCTCGCGGTCTTCATCTCCCGCGTCAAGGACAGCCTCGAGCACCTGGGACGTCAGGGGGCGAGTGCGCATGGCCCTGCCGCGCAGCCGCCCGCTGATCAGGTGTGGAACAGCGCCTGCTCGGAGTCAGGGTACTCGGCTCTGGATGCTCTGGAGCCCGGAGCCTTCGCGCAGGCGCGGCGCGCGTTGGGTCCCGCCCTGATGCCGGGCGCGTTCCGTCTGACCGGCACCAAACACCCGGACTCGACGGCCCACCGCCGCGGACAGCTCACCCGCGCGGAAGAACAGGCCGGCAACGGACCCGAGCACGGGAGCCGGGCGCTGGCGCACCTGGAGTGGAATCCATTCTTCGAGGCCAAAGAAGAATTCGACGAGACCCTGCGCGATCTCACGGGCTCGTGCAACGAGGTCTTGCTCGACTACGAGGGCAGAAACATCAATCCGGAGTGGCTGGGCATGCCGGAGAAGGTGGTCCTCGCCTTGTTGCGCCTAGGGATCGTCCCCGGCGAAGATCGTTATCTCTTGTTCCGGGTTCCCAATCCCTGGATCGAGCCTGATGAGGAGAAGATCTCCAAGCTCCTCGCCATGGTCGCGCGAACCAATCTCCTGTTTCTTCTCGCGTGCGAGAAGCTGGGGATCGAGCCCAAACAGAACGCGATCCACGAGATCACGGTCCCGCAGACCAATTCCCGCGCCGACGTGGGTGCGCTCGCCAAGATCGGCACGCTCTACCTCGAGGCGATCGCTGGATTGTTCCACGGCCGAACCGAACGCATCGACCGCTTTCTGACCAGCCGAATTCCGGAAACACGAATCGCCGAGCTCAGCCACAAAGTGGCCCTCGTGCGCCTCGTGCCCCTGGTGGAGAACGTGGGGGCCTTGGCGCATCTGCCGGAGCTGCTGGCGGCGCTGTACGAGACTCTCGCCGCTCAAAAAGACGACCCGGAGGCGCCGTCGGTGAAAGGTTTCTGCACACGGTTCGATGGCGTCGAGAGCATCGTGCGCGTGTTTGTTGCCATGTCCGACACTGCGCAGCAGAGCGGGAAGATTGCCACCGACTGTGCTTTCACGCTGGCGCTGGCTGGTCGTGAGGAAGCCGAGAGCCGGCTCGAGATCTTGGCCCGCGCCCTCGGCGAACCTTCACCCAAGGTGACGTTCTTGATCGGTGCCGGTCGTGCGGGTTTTCGCGGTGGGCTCGATCTTGCACATGGTGGCGTAATCGCTCAATTCGCGAACGCCGACGGCGTCACCCTACAGGGTGTTCGCGCCGATGCCCCCGAGGAGACTGTGCGTCTCGCACAGGAGTTGCAACAAGCGGCCGCACGCAAACGCAGCCCAATGGCCTTGAACCCCGCGGACCGCGAGGGCCTCCTCCGCCTGCTCGAGGCCGGGGTGGGTGTGCACACCAGGACGTTGCTGCACATCGCTCCTTTGATTTCACCCATGGGGGGTCTGGTCCCGCAGACGCGGGTTCGGATCCGACCGACGGGCTCGGCAAGCTATGGGCGGTTGATCCCCGTGTACCCGGAAGAATGGGGGGGCGGGCACGGGCTACCGGACAATCGCGACCTCCGGGATGCATGGCCCGAAGGCGTGATGTTGCCACGCGCCATTGTCTTCAACCTGGGATGCATGAGCCTGGGCTTGCCGCCGGTCACGAGTGACCTCGCGGCTCTGGACAAACGTGCGGCGTTGCTCTTGGACCGCCACGTTCCTGGATTTCGGGAGATCCTGGCGAGTGAGCTGGGCTATTTCGTGCGCGAGTCCGTGGCCCTGGTATTCGGCAAGAGCTTCGCCGAGCTGGTCGAACGACAATGCGCCCGCGCCGCCGCGGTCTTGTGGGCCGACATGTCCCCGCGCGAGGACCTAGCGGCACCGACCTGCCTCTTCGCCATGCTCTACACCCGCTTTCTGGCGGAAGACGCGGACAGTTGGGACGAAACCAAGGAGCACGAGAGCCTGGCGACACGCCAGGGAGAGCTGATCCGCGAGACCAGCTCCAGCGCATTCTCGGCACTGGCCACCGGGAAGCCCGGCTGCCGCTGGGAGGCGTTGCAGACCCTCGTCGATCACGAAGACGCCCCCCGCTTGTTGCTTGCCCGCGAGCTTACGCTCGAAGAGAAACGCGAGTTCGTTGACTTGCGCATGGATGGTTGGCTCCGGTCCCTTCCCGCGAGCTTCGCCAAGAACCTCCGACGCTCTTGGTCGGAGCTGCGGGAGCTCGACAAGGCCGAGCTCTCGATGCGGACCATCCATCACCTCGTCGCCCTGGAGGAGCTGCGGGGGCACTGGGGAGCCTAGGGTCCATCCGAACACCGGTTTGTTGCATGACCAGAGTGCTTCGAGGGCGAGTATGACCGCATTGACAGCGTCACCGCGACTCAAAGGCTTTTCAGTTCGTGCCGCAAGCAACGACTGCATGTAGTGGCGATATCGGCTGGCTGTAACGCCGCGAAGGAAGAGAAAAGTTGCAAGAGCGTCGGCAGCTGAACGACCTTCGTTGGATGCCCATTGTCCCACGGAAAATTCCAAAAGCTCATCGACAGCGAGGATCGCCTGCTGCCAAGCCCCGCGTTCGACCGCCCCGGTGGCGATGGTGCCGAGACGGTGCGCTTCGCGGGAGGGCCAAAGACTGCCAGCCGTCTTGGTGGCTTGCCCGCCCGTTTGGGTGGCTTGTCCGCCGATTTTTGGCGCTGCCAAGTCAGCTGTTTGTTGATGTGTGGCCTTGGTGACAGCCTCTTCGACTGTCGAATAACCGGCGCTAAACGAGTCGGCGGAATCGGGGGGTTTGGCAGGGGGGCTCTTCTCCTGTTGCCGCAGTTGCTGGCCGAGCCCTTTGCGAATCAGATCGTTGACGACCGACTGACTGATGGTCTTGAGAACATCAAACAATCCTTCGCCGGAAGTCGCGATGGTGGCGAACACTGGCACCTGGCGAGTATTGTAGATGCGGTCCATCTCTGCGAGCTCAAGTGTGTCGCCCAGATCCCGTTTATTGAACTGCATGACCATCGGTACGCGATCGAGATCAAGGCCTAACTCAGCGAGGTTCTCCTCGAGGTTTTGTAGAGACTCGAGATTGGAGTCCTGCATCGCTCGTTGCGAGTCTGCGACAAACACGATTCCGTCGACGCCATTGAGGACAAGCTTGCGGGTGGCGTTGTAGAACACTTGACCTGGGACGGTGTAGAGCTGCAACCTGACTTTGAAGTCTCGAATGCGGTAAGCGGTCAAAGGCAGAAAATCGAAGAAAATCGTTCTGTCAACGTCGGTGGCGAGGGAGACCAGCTGGGGTCGCTCATGCTCGGGAATAGTCGCGTAGATCGACTGCAGTGAGGTCGTTTTTCCGCAAAGACCTGGCCCATAGTACACAATTTTGACCGAGATCTCTTTTGTATGAAAGTTGATAGCTGACACTAACCGTCATATAGCTTCTTTTCGGCGGTTATCCAAGATGGATGTCGCCAACGGGCCGTGATGCCAGTAGTCATAAACATTGGGGCAAATCTCCTGTTCGGCGCTGCTACAGTGCTTGCGGTGCGTCGTTCGCCAGCCTTGCGGGAAAGCTTCCTCAACTGGTCGCTGTTTTTTCTCATCGGTTTTGAAGCGTTGGTCTTCACGCCGATGGCCACGTTCCTGTTTCGGTTTTACCCACAATGGTCGATGCTCTACTGGTTTGATCCGCAGATCTTCCCGGCTCTCGAACGCTGGATAGGCCTAATGAGCGCCGTCTTTGTTTTGGTCAATTTCGGTGCCGTGCTGCTTGGGTATTCTGTGACGAGGATCGGGGTGTTGGGAGATCAGACGTGGTTGTGGTCACTTCCCATTGGGGCGGCCACCCTGCTCATCGCCTATTTCTGTGTGGGCTATTGGGATCGCCTCATTTTCATCGGTGACTATGATGCTTTTTGGCAAGGCAATGCCGAGCTCATCTTCACCAAGTTTGCGGGGTGGTTCGGTATCCTCGCCTATGGGGCAGGTATCTGGCTCGTGTTGATGGCCCGCAAGAAGTTTGCAAAACGCGATCCCAGCCTGCTCTAGGCAACTTGAACTGAGCTGATCATCGATGACGCAGCGTGGCGCGCGCCAGTTGGAGCGCTGGCGCCGCGCCTGCGTCATTCTAACCAACCCAAAGACCGGATCCGATAAAGACGAAAGCGGTCTAGTATCTGAAAGTGCTGGACAGGAACACGTAGAAGAAGGACTGGGAGTAAGCGACGCGATCAAACTCCTGCGCTTCGTCGAGGGCCCTGCGGATGTCGCTTTTGGGAACGACGTCATAGCCATTGCCGAAGCTGTAGATGAATCCGAGTCGCGACAGTGAGTGCTCACCAAAATAACCAAGTGCCATGGTTAGGCCCAAGAGGTGGACGTTCGGCGGTTGATCGGTCGTGGGGTTTGCGGGTATTGATGGTGCGGAAGAGAAATCGCTGTAAACACCGAGGGCGATGCTCACCTCTCGTACCACCAAATACTCGGCACCCACATTGATGTTGGCGACAAGTCGCCGTTCGATGTTGGGGTTAAAAGGCAAGCGTGCTCGATAGGAATCGGACACCTGTACCAGCGTATAATCAACCGGAGCGTGTACGCTGACATCGGCGCTCAACGTATAGCGGTACGGCCTCTGGTAGCTTGCCCCCAACCGCAGGGCGGCAGGCTGTCGAGTCTCACTCGTGGCGTCAGAGAGGGTAAGTGGGTCGAAGGTAGAGACGGGCTCATCGGTGACTGTGGGATCGGCGCTGGCGCGGGAGAACCTCAGGCTTGCGGTCGAGTGCAATTGCACCGAGGGGGATTGCAAAGCTGCGCCGAGGGAGATGTTATCGTTGATCTTGTACTTCGCGCCAGCGATGAAGACCAAGCTGCCATTGGTTAGAGAGATGTCATTGACCATCGAGGTGAAGGCGTCGCCCAAGGTGTCAGAGATGTGCTTGTGCTCAGTGACCTCTTCGAGGTCCGACACCGAACGAAGAACGTAGAACGCAGAAACTCCCAGACGCAGTTGCTTACCGAATTTTCGACCGTATCCGGCACCAGCCCACAGTTCCCGATCTGTCACCCGTCGTTGGTGGATCGCGTTGTCGTCGGTTGACGCCGAGAATGAAGAACTGCGAAAGGATGGAACCAACACTGAAAAACCATATGCCTGCACTGGCAAGCCGTCTGGGCCTGGCTCACCGAGTGCTCTAGCAAAGCCGGCGCTCGCCGGAACGATGATGAGATCGGTAAACGCCACCTCCAGTTTCTCCACGTCCGGAACTCCCAGAAAGCCCAAGCCACGGTCCTGATAGCCATTGCGCTCGTAACCGTAGAGACTCGCGGAAAGCTGCAGGCTGGTATGGGAGATGTCGCTTAAGCCCGCTGGATTGAAGTAGACCCCAGAAGCGTCGTTGGCGATGCTGGTGAAGGCACCGCCGAGCACGACCGCGCGGTCGCCGACAACAAAGTCTTGGTAGTGGGTGTCATCGGCGCGTGCGTTTGTCGCCCAACTGGACATCACCAACAGGACGACGGTGCCAATGGGTGTGCAAATCGGTCTGGTCATTGGCTGCGGCATCGATAGCACGACCAGGCGAGTCCCTTGGCCTCAGCTACCCCGAGGTTTCTTCTCGCGGTAGTTTTGGGCACCGTAGGCGGGCTCGGTTCCTGGTCGACCGAGCAGCGACATGAGATCCACGCGACCCAACACCGCATCGTCGCGGGCATCGAACGGCGGCGTGTGAACGCCGGTGTCCATGCGAATGGCATCTTCGGGACAGGCTTCGACACAGAAGCCGCAGAAAACGCAGCGCAGGAGATCGATCTCAAATGCCGCCGGATATTTCTCAATCTTTGGATCGGTTGATTCGGCGGCGATGATATGGATGCAATATGCCGGGCACGCTGTGGCGCACATGTAGCACGCGACGCATCTTGGCGAGCCATCCTCACGGGGCAACAGCCGGTGTTGGCCACGGTAACGTGGGGGGTAGACGCGTCTTTCCTCCGGATAACGGACCGTTCGGTCTTCCAGGGTGCGGCGTTGGCGAAACGGATCCAGCGGGATCAAGGCTGCCAGGTTGCTGACGAGGTGGCCCACGGTGACCGTGAGGCCCCGGGCGATCTCTGGCAAATAGCTGCGCTCGTAGGCCGAAAACTCGACGCGCTCACGAACTCGAATAGCCATGACTACTCCACTTTGAAATCAATCAGCTCAGTGGCCGTGTGCCACCTGTGGGGGCCGGCGCGGTCCTGCTATCACCACGAGGACGAAAAGTAGGATGATGCCGATCGACACATAGGAAAGGATCGAAAGGGTCGGATCCCACCAGATCAATCCAGCGGTAACAAAAATGTTGATCAACGCGAGCGGCAACAACGTCTTCCAACCGAGGCGCATGACCTGGTCGTAGCGGAAACGGGGCAGAGTCCAACGCAGCTGTAATTGTAGGGAACAGACGAAAAACGTCTTGACGCAGAAGACCAGGGTACCAGAGACGGCCACCGCAACCGGGCCGTTCCAGGTGAACAGGCCAAAGACAGAGACCGAGTCCGTACCGATGAGGTGGGGGAACTGCCAACCACCGAGGAACAGGGTGGTGAACAGTGCGCCAAGGACTACGATCTCGAGGAATTCCCCGAGCATGAATAGGCCAAACTGCATCGATGAGTATTCGAGGAAGTAGCCAATGATTTCCGATTCCCCTTCAGGCATATCGAAAGGGGTACGCTTGGTCTCCGCAGTGGCGGCGATGAAGAACAATACGGCACCGAGAGGTTGGATGAACAGGCCCCACGCTGGCAAGAAGCCAAACAACAGACCGTTTTGCGACTCAACGATGCTGCCGAGCTCGGTGGAACCGTAGGCCATTAAGATGCCAACGAGGGTGAGGCCGAGTGCAACCTCGTAGGATACGGATTGGGCCGTGGCGCGCAGGCCACCGAGCAGGGCAAAACGGTTGTTGGAGGCCCAACCTCCGATGGCCGCGCCGTAGACACCGAGTGAACCGATGGCAAGAACGATGAGAATGCCCGAATCCACATGCGCCATTTGCAGATAGATCGTTTCGACGCCCTCTGGGATCCAGCTCGCCGGAAAGACACTGCTCGGCAGGCTCGGTCCAAAGGGGATCAGGGCCAAGGTGACGAGGGCCGTGGTCCAGCCGATAAGCGGCGCGATCTTGAAGAGGAACTTGTCGGCGTTCTTGGGAGTGACCGGCTCCTTGAAGAACATGCTCGCGCCATCGGCGGCGATGTGCAGCAGTCCGAACAGCGTGAATGGTTTGCCGCCGATCTTGAAAAAGTGTGCCCGCGTTGGCCCCAGGCGGTCCTGGGAGTAGGCGCTCTGCCGCCTCTCCATCCAAGTGAGCACAGCGGCGAGGCCGATGGCGAACACCAAGCCAAAGAAAATGAATTTCAACAGTGTGGCAATCAACAAGAACATGGTTTCCCCAAGCCTAGAGATCGTGTCCCAACGGTCCGACCTCGGTCAGCCGTGATTCTTTGAACGACGGGAGATTGCGCTCCATCTCGGCGCGGATGGTCGCCGCCGATTGTAGCGTGAAGGCCACGCCCAAGCGGTCACCGAGGGCGGTGAGCCACTCGAACGCTTGGCGGGCGTCATTGTCGGGGGCAAAACCCGCGACCAGTCGCTGTGCTCTCTTCTTTGCGTTTATCCAGGTGCCGTCCGTCTGCACCCACGAGACGCTGGGCAAGGTCACGTGCGCCGCATCGGCGAGCACCGTGCCGGCGTGGGCAACATGAACGAAGACCTCGAGGCTTGCGGCGGCAGCGGCCAGAGAGGCGATGTCGTCGGTTTCATGACCGAGGCACAGCAACGCTTTGACCGTGCCGTCTTTGATTTGGCCTTCGAGGTCGGAGCGGGTGTTGGTCTTGAGGCCAAGATCCCGGAGCACCAGGGCGACTCCCGCGCGGTTTGGATTCTTGTCGGCAACCCGCAGGAGCTCGTCGGCTTCACCGTCAGCGTGGGCCAACAAGGTGACACCGTCGGCACCGAGAACTTCCTTGGCGAGACGACCGAGTACGTATGCCTCCTCGCAGGTGGCGTGCAACGACAACGCCACGCCCACACCCTGTTTCGACTGGGCGAGTGGCTTGAGCAGACGGCCGGCCTCATCGAGCGCGGCCTTGGGCGAGACCTGTTCGATCTGATTGCCCTTTTTGATCTGTGCTTGGCTCAATCGGCCATCGTTGGCTCGGGTGTACGTCAGGCGGCCTTCGTCGCACAACCAACATTCGTTGACGTTATCGTTTGATCGCGGCAAGAAACGAAAGACCACCCCGGAGCGTTGGTCGACGTTGATATTGCAGCCGCGCGCGCAACCGCCGCAGAGACTGGGGCTACGCTTGAGATTCCACACGCGCTGTTTGAAGCGGAAAACCGACGAGGTCAAGGCACCCACGGGGCAGACGTCGACGGTATTGAGCGAGTACGGATTGTCGAGCTCTTGGCCGGGAAAAATACCAATGTGAGCGTGATCGCCGCGGTTGAACACGCCGAGCTGACGATCCTTGGCAACCTCATCCATGAAACGGATGCAACGGGTGCAGAGGATGCAACGCTCGCCGTTGTAGATAACGTATGGCCCAAATTTTTCGAGCCGCGGCTTGTGTGCCTTCTCCTCCTGCATGCGACTCGAATCGAGCTGAAACTTCATATAATAGTTCTGCAGCTTGCACTCACCCGCCTGATCGCAAATAGGGCAATCGATGGGGTGGTTGATCAGCAAG
>MGST01000017.1:20514-20766 GCA_001798605.1 Deltaproteobacteria bacterium RIFOXYA12_FULL_58_15
ATCCAGGGTCACGCCGCCCGCTTGCATGATCCCGGCCTCGCTGTGGCGGAACAGCCAAGTGTCACGGTAGGTCCGACCGCCGTCCACGATGGTCACGACGAAGGCGGTGGCTGCATTCTCCGCCGCTTTCTGGCCGTCCAGCGTGGCGGGCAGGCGTTCCACGGTCACCTGTGCAGGCTGACCCGGCGTCGGATAGAGCACGGTGGCCAGCACGGCGGGGACCTCGCCCGCGCGGGTGAACTGGGCCACGTC
>MGST01000018.1 GCA_001798605.1 Deltaproteobacteria bacterium RIFOXYA12_FULL_58_15
AGCTCGACGCAGAACTGTTGCTCACCATCATCGTAGCCCAAAAAGATGTCGACATCGCGAACAAATGGGTGGCTGATGTTGACGCTGACGTTGACGTCAACCACGCCGTTTGGCTGAACGACATGGATGGGACTCGACAATGCGCCGCTGGCACCGCAACCCCCACTCGAGTTGCTGATGACACTGCCAGAGAACGTCCGCCAGCTCACCGCCGGCTGCACGGGTCCCGGGGTGGCACCGACAATGTCACTCTGTGGCCCTTCGCCAATCCCCAATACCGTCGCCCGCAGAGCATAGAAATAGGTAGTGCCATTGACTCGACCCGTATGTTTCCATGGCGAAGAAACGGCTGTCACGGTTTGCTCCAACGCGTCTTCGGCTGTCCCCCACACCATAGTGTACTGCTCAACACCCAAATCGACGTTCCAGCGTACATAGACTTCGCCGTCGCCACCCACCGCAGTCAATCCCTCTGGCGCGGTTAGATCTGCAAAGTTGGCAATGGTGAGTCTGTAGATCGCTCCACCCCCCGCTGCTGGGTAACCAACACGCAGGTACAACGCTGTGCCTGTGGCGGTCACCACACACTGTTCAGGATCGAGTCCGGCGTTTGGCGCATCACAACTGATGGGAGTGGTAAATCCGGCATCAGAATAGAGCGATAGGTCGGCGTCGTCACTGAGATCCCAGAGATAGAACGAATAGGTGGTGTCGATCTCCACGGGCTCAAGGCGGTAGTAACTCGCCGCGACGGACGCATCGACACGGCTGAGTTGCCCAGTGGCAACCTTGAGAGTCGCGGGTTTCAAGGCGGTGCCGAGATCCCCATCGCGGGTCGCGACAAAGGTGCCAGAGATGGTAATGGTACTCGCTGCGCAGTTGCTAACACGACACAGAGTCAAGTCGAAGGTGCCGCCGACCTTGCCGCCACCCCCCCCATTTCGCTCGACCACCACCGTACCGGAAGTAAAAATGCCACCGTCGCTGTGGTAGAGAGCGGTGCCATTGTCGAAGCTCGCACGCAGGTCACCATCGCCGATGGTGTAGGTCCCTGGTTGGTCGGAATAGAGCTCGATCTCCAGCTCACGGTCCCAAGCGTCGGTAAAGCCATCGCGAAAAACAATTTTCGTGGTCGGTTGCGGTACCGGTCCCCAGGCGGCCGTCAGATCGTATTCGGCGAAAATGGTGGGGTCGAAACCGCCCGGTGCCTCGATGGAGGCGACCTCTTCATTGTCCTCCACACCACCACCCGCGACTGCAAAGCTAACCCTATCATTCTCATTGGGGGTGGCGCTCACCTCGGCCGAAGGCTCACTCTCACCGGCACCATTCGTGGCAGACACCACAAAGTAGTACGGGATGTCGTTCACAAGTCCATCAATCTCGACCCCAGGAAACACATCCTCGACCGCCGTTCCTGCGACACCCGTACCGGCAGTCTCTGAGTAGTAGGCGGTGTATGAAATTGCCGTGGCGGCATAATCCCAGGTGAGCCGCACGCTGGCGGCACCTGCCTCAGCGGCCAAATTCTCTGGCGCCGGTGGCGGAGCGGTGGGTGCGGTCGGAGTGGCGCTCACTTCCTCAGAGGCGGCACTCGCACCGTAGATGTTGAGGGCGGTCACAACAAAGTAATAGGTGGTATCGTTGACGAGACCCGTGATGATCTCACCGGTGGTCGCGTCTTCTACCAAAGTCCCATCGACTCCCGTGCCAGACGTCTCCGAGTAGTAGATATTGTAGGAGTCGGTGTTAGCCGTAGAACTCCAGCTAACCGTCGCACGGCCATCGGCCGCCACAGCCGCGACACCTGTGGGCGCGGATGGCGGTACGGGATCGACCCGCGGGGCTGCAGACACTTCAATGCTCGGCGAGCTCTCGCCCGCAACATTAACGGAGGTAACGATGAAGTAGTAGACGGTTCCGTTGGTGAGACCCTCCACAACCACTCCCGAATCCACGTCCGTCAAGACGATGCCGCCTGTGCCGTGACCATGGGTCTCCGAGAAATACACATTGTAGGAATCGGCATTGGCGACGGCGTCCCAGGTCAATGCGACGGCACCATCGGCCGCCGTTGCGACCACGTTGCCTGGCGCGGGTGGTGTCGTCTCCGAAGTCACAGGCCTCGCGCTCGCTTCATTGGACAGCCCCGACTCGCCATTTAGGTTTTCGCCGGTGACCACAAAGTAATAGGTGGTGCCATTGGTTAAGCCGGTGACGGCCTCCCCCGAAGAGATGCCGGCAACCTTGGTACCCGTCACCCCAACTCCGGCAGTCATAGAATAGTAAGCGTTGTAAGTTGTTGCCCCGAGACCGACCGTCCAAGCGAGAATGACCTCACCATCGCCGGCGGTGGCCACGAGCTCTGTCGGCGGATGTGGCGGGTTGCTCGATGAAAAAGGTGTGCCCGTCGCCTCAGGAGACAAGGGCCCTTCACCAAAATTGTTCTGGCCACTGACGGCATAGTAGTAAGGCTGCTCGTTGGTGAGGCCGGAGTGCACGTAGGGACTCTCAACGTCAACAATGGCGTCGGAATCCTTCGTCACACCAGGCGTCTCCGACCAGTACAGATTATATGACGAAGCCCCGGTCACCGGGGCCCAGACAATGGTATTTTCGCCATCGCCGGCATCAACACGGATACTCAAGGGCGCACCAGGTGCCGGCTGCGGAGTGGCACCCACCTCTGCCGATGGCTCACTCTCGCCACGGTCATTGACCGCTGCGACGACGTAAAAATAGAGGCTTCCATTGACCAAGGGTTTGTGCACGAAGGGCGAGACCATCTCGGCGAGGGAGTTGCCATTGTCGGGCCCGACACCAGAGGACTGCGACCAATAGATGGTATACGAATCGGCGCCCTTGACGTCGTTCCAACTCAGGGTGATCTGCCGATCCCCTGCTCGCGCCATGACTCCCGTGGGCGTTTCAGGGATCCCCACATTGACACTTTGATTGTCGCAAGCTCCAACCATCACCATGACCAAAGAGCCTACGAACGCCGTCGCTAATTGCCGCCGAATCATCTGAGCCACCCTCGTTGAAATATTTGCCTTCGTGCGTTTCATGGAACCAACCCGTTCACGTTCTTGCCTCAACGGCAAACACCGTTCTCACAGTTGTTGCTGGAACAGTCGGTGTCGAGATTGCAGGCGAAGCCGTCATCGCAGCCCGTACAGGAACCGCCACAGTCCCGATCAGACTCATCGCCGTTGATGACGTTGTCCTCACAGATCTCGCGACAACCGAGACCGTCAGGCTGGATCCATAAGCCGTAGATAATGTCACCAGAGGAGCGCACATCCAAAAACACCCTGATCCAGTGGGTGGTCCCCGCGATGGTGTTGAGTATCACCTCCTCGAAGTCCTTCTTGGTCAAACTGTCGGCCACGGCTGTGATGGTCGCAGGGTCAGCGTGCTCGTCGAATACCTGGATGTCGAGATCGGCGACATCGTGGTCGAAACGCGTACAAACTGAGACCGAAGTATTGGTCGTTGAGGTTACGGCGAACCAATCCTCATTGTTGCAAAGCTGCATGGCCCCGTACTGTATCAGGCCACCAGGTAACGTGACCGGCGTCGGCGTGGTGAACGTCGCTGGACCATAGCGATCGTCGACGCAGCTGCGATAGACGAACACTGACAGGTCGTAGACGTTGTGATTGCCGCCGCTGGTACCCGGATCGACCTTGATGAGATAGTCACCTTCGTTGGCGCTGGCTGGCACTTCGTATTCAACCGTCATGATGCCGGTGTTGCCTGAGTCAAAATCAGCGTCCAGACTGGTGCCGCTGCCTCCTGGACGGTAAAGGAAGAGGTTGGTATTGCCCTGACTCGGATCGTAATTGACGACAGCTTCAACACGATCCTCCGCCTGCAAGTGCACCGAGAACCAATCCTGATCGGTGTCGCAGGCCTGCAAGCCATCGATAAAGGCGTCTTCGCGACCGACGTGAGTCGCGGACAACGCGAGCTCCACCGGCGTCGCCGTGGCACCCGAGTCATTCTCCTCGAGGCCGTCATCAATGCAGCCAACGGGTGTCATCGCTACGCTGAGCTCGTAGGTGGTCACCGGCCAATCGCCACGATTGTAGACCATGATGTAGATGGAGTCGGTGCCCGGCTCCACTCGCACAACCTGTCCTGCCTCGCCTTCACTGATGGAAATACCGAGACGCCCCATCGTCGGCGGCACTCCGGGGACGGTCGTCGCGCTTACAACGGTCGAGTTGAACACGGCCAGGCCGAGCTCACCACTGCCGATGGGATACGTCACTCTCACATCAAGGGCTGTGTACTCCTGGGTATCAATTCGGTACCAGTCGTCATCACCGACACACGCCGAGAGCTTGCCACCCTCTGCGTTGGGATAGGTGTAAGAACCATCCGCTGCGGTGGCCGGCCATGGCGGTGCCTCGAGAGGGGTCGCTTGCGTCGGCAGGTCATTGCGATTGTCGACCGCCAAATCCCCCAAGGTATCGAGGTTACATGCAGGCGGTGTCTCGAGTTCCAAATGCAGAGTGTACTCCACCGCCGCAGCGACCGAGACCGTTGGCACTACGGCGACATAGATGAGATCGCCATGGGTCGGCAGCTGCACGCTTTGCGTACCTGAGCGGCCCTGGTCAACCGCCTCGGTGACCGCCAGGACGCTGGCTCCAACATAAACCAATAGGTTCGCCACTGCGATCGAGGCGTCGGTGATGGACACAGCCACACGTTGACCTGGATCGAACCCAGCGAGGCCCGCACCACCTGAATCGTTCCCGAGGACAAACCAGTCCTGGTCACCTACGCACATACTCAAGCTCAAGTCTTGGGGCATCATGGGCAACAAAGCGATGCCACTCGGCTCTGTGCCGCGGTCGTTGAAACCGTCATCGTCAAATGGTTCGCTGGTCGTGGCCGCATCATAAGCGTCTTCCGCGCAGACAACGCCTCCGGGTGGTGCGATCTCGAGACGGATGTTGTAAGGGGTTGGGTCCCCCCGGTCCTCATGGATGCGCATCACGTACAGTGTCTGCGGCCGAGTGACGGCATTGACTCTCTCGGAAGAGCTGCTGGTCGTCGAAGAGTCCACCAGGCGAGTGTCGTTGGGCGTCTCGCCAAGCTCAAAGGGTCCGTAGAGGGTAACCTCAATATCCTCACCGGCAAAGTTGTTGACCAACACGTTGACCTCCGAGCCCTGTGGCGCGTGGATCAAATAGAAGTCGAGATCGTCCTCACAAGTGCGCATGGTGCCCAAGCAGGTGATGACGTGCGAGCCTGTAAGATCACCGCTCACCAAAGTGCAGCCAGGTGACACGGGTCCCGCTGGTGGATTGAGGAAGGAGGCGGCGCCAACGGTGTCGTTTTGCCCACCCTCATCACAGATCAGCCCCAAGGAGCGGACGATCTCGAGACGGTAGTCACCCGTCGAGAACGCTTCGTTGACCACAATGAAATAGGTGCCGGCGATGTCGGCGGTAAAATCAAGCTCGCGGGCATAACCGCCGCCGAGAATCAAGCCATCCCCGATGTTGGTGCTGCCGTCTGGCGCGAAGGCACGAATATCGGCTTCCAAAGAGCTCTCTGACGTGCCGAGGATCTGAAGTCGGTCACCACGGTCGAGATCAAATTTGTACCAATCGGTGTCACCGTCGCACATCGTCGCGTTGACAAAGACCGCGGCGCCACCCCGCTCAGGCAATGGCATCACCCGTGCTGTCGGCTGTGTCTCATTGGACTCGAAAGTATCTTGCGCACAGCGACAAACATGATCGAAAATGTCGCAGCTCTCACCGTAGACGCAACCTTCGCTGTCGGCACAATAGGGCGCACACTCGTTGGTCAAGCGGTCACACGAATTGTCTTGGGGGCAATCCGTGGGCGCTCTGCAGAAACCAATTCGCACACACTCACCACCGGTGACATCACATTTCGGCAAAGCAACGGTGGGGCAATCCGCATCGCAGACACACTCGACACAAACGCCGGAAGGCGAGCAGAATGTTCCTTCGCCGCAGTCGTCGCTTTGCGACGGTTCAAAGGGACACGCACTCACGACGGGGTCTGGTGGCACACACTCACGCATGAAACACAGCCCAGGTACTTCGGGGTCGTCCGTGGAGCACCGAAACTCGGCCATGCCACAACAATTGGCGTCGGTTAAACACATCGCCGCCGGCAAACACAACTCGGTGGTGATGTCACACTCGAGTCCAGGTGGGCACTCCCTGGGGTCGTTCTGACACGAGTAGTCAGGATCTGGGGGCAGCTTGCACGATTTTGTGAACGGGTTGCACACCTCACCAATGCGACAATCACCGCTCGATTCGCAAAAGCCGACGAAGGCATAGTTCTCTTGGCCCGGTGTCCCCACCCAATTGCCATGGGCATTGATCGAATCGGCGGGCACCAGAGCTCCGACTGCCACGCAGTTGTTCTCCAAACACGTCTCGTGACAAGAACACTGTGCCTGGTCCAAACAACCCACGCAGCGGTCCCCGGAAGCGAGGCAGTAGGGCCGATCGGGGTCGTTGCAATCGGCATCTTCCCGACACTCGAGGATCGTCTTGCGACTGCTCTGGCCACAGTTGATGGCGGCCACGGCCATGACGACAAACCACAAGCGCGATATCGACGAAGACAATGACAAACGCGAACATGGAAACATAGACCTTCGCAACATGAGGGTCTCGTCCTTCCTTATTGGGGCAGACGCCAACACAAGAATCGCCGCATCAACGTCACGCCAGAGCCCATTTTGCACCCAGGCTGGCGGGTATAACCGCACTGCACCAACCCCACAAGGTTGCTTTTGCAGTATCTGAATCGTCAAAAATGGTCGTTAATATCGCGAAGAATCGAAGAAATCTGTGATGTCGCGGGAACGAACCCCGGGGCGTCCACCCAGAGAATGGACGCACCCGGAATTTGTCGTCAATCAATCTATCGCTGTGACAATCCTCAGGGACACACTGCGGATGGTGCCAGCGATGCCCGCGGACGTATCCTGGAAACAGACCTCCCAAGCCCCCACGGCGCTCACACCATGATAGGTAGACAGCGCCGCAGCGGGCCGAACCGCACATCCATCGGTGCCTCCACAGACCGCACCACCAGATATTGCCTGAGTCAAAGTATCGGCAGCGGTATCGTCAAAGGTCACCGGGTAGCTCGAATTGAGATCGTTGCTGCCGCCCTGGTTGCTCGCCAACACGATCTGCGTGCTTGCCGGGTCCGTCATGGTGATCTCCACGTCGCCAATGTAGCCATGATCGGCGGCCACCGTAACAGCAACACGATGCACGGTGTCGCCGGTCCCTGTCGCGGGAACGTTGATCGTTACGCACGTAGGAACAGAGTTGTCGACAATGGGCAAACTGAGATCACTAAGCGCATAGTCAACAACAGAGTAACACAGGGGGTTCGCAGCCCCAGGGGTCGGGAGATTGCGCGCGAAGGCAAGGTGCGACCGACGCTCGCCGTCCTCAGCGCAACGTTGCAACGAATCGACCCCGGTCGTTCCAACGTTGGCCACGGGGTAGGCACCGCTGTTCATGACACTCCAAATGGCAACCGTGTCTGTATTAGCACCGGACTCGTAGACCACCGCGTCCAAAATGCAGTCCAAACCCACCTCGGTGAGAGTCGTTGTGGCTGTGGGAAAGTCCCCGATGGGACGTTGGTAGAGAACCACCCCATCCTCGCCATTCTGAATCGGACCTTCAAAGACTATTTGTGGTGCGGGCACCATGTCCGCGGGTGCCAGAAGCAAGAAACCATTGGCATTGGTTGTCACCGTGCCGCCAGCGCCCAAATCTGCGGCGTAATAAAATTGTTCGTTGTTGCCATCGAGCAAGGCCACGACATAACCATCGAGGGGAAGCACGGCCTGTACGCCCGTGCTGATCTCGATGAACTCCGCCGTATCGATGCTCTCTTGATCGGCATCCACCTCATTGATCACCAAGTGCACGACAGCAATCGGCAATGCCAGCCCCTCGCCACCGAGAGTGGTGATCATGCTCACCGGAACGTCAGTACCGATCGGAATAGAGTCCTCGATGAGATGGATGGTGATCTGGGTATCGTTGTCTACCGTGTAGTCGACGATCTCCACCCCGCCGATGGTGAAGCTCTCGATACCGACAAAATTGCTGCCCGTCAGCACCGCAGTTCCGCCATGGGTCACGACCACCGGCACCACACTGTCAATCACAGGTACCGGAATGGCGGAGGTGCTGGTTGTCATCACGTAGCTGGTGACATCCGCTTCGGCCACGACCTCGAGCAGGTAGGTGCCTGCCTCGACCACCACCTGCTCCAACGACTCATCCGCTGCTGCTGTTTCCAACGCCACGAGATTCACTGCGGCATTGCGTATGTAAAGATCGACCGTGGCACCTACCGACACCACCGCCAGATCCAAAACGACGTCCTCGGTAAACGTCGCCGTGTAGTACTCGTTGCTCCCCGTCAACAGACCGGCGTCGTTGACTTGGTCGGGGATGAGTTCGCCGGCTGCGTAGCTACCGATGTTGGCGGGTGCCTGCAGCGGGTCGAAAACAACGGTGAAGCCTTCATCGTAGTTGGCCCCCACATCGAGACGAATGATGTATGTGCCGGCCAAGAAACCAAAGCTCAATGTCTCGCTGTCGGTGTAGTAGGTGTCCTGCCAGTAGGTCATCACCTCGACGTCGATGCCGGACACATCGCCAACGGTGGCGGTCACCGTACCGGCCAGAACCGAGTCCTCGGTGAAGGTAATGGCGAAGTATTGGTCGTCGCCGTTTGCAACAACCCCGTTGAGCACGATGTCGTCCGGATCGCCACTGACAATCGTAATCTCGGGGACGTTCTCGGCCACATCCAGGGTCAATCGATAATCACCGGTGCTGCTGCTAAATTGACCGACTTCGAGGAAATAGTCGCCCGCGGGCAAGACTCGTTCGATGAGCGAGTAAGTACCGATGGTACCATCGTCGTCGTCATACTCGATGACCGAGCCGTCCACGCGGCGCAGATTCATGTTGGTGTCGACCAGGTCTGCCGGATCGGTGAGCTGGCTCGGCCAGATCTCAATAGCCACGGTCGCCGGCGTTATCAGGGTAAACGCAAACCAATCATCATCGCCAGCGGTCGGCAACACACCTTCAACAACCGTACGGCCCACCGGAAGAATGGAAAGGCCTTGGGCCTGCTCAACGGTGTTGTTGACCTCCACCTCGACGACGTGGCCACAACCCGATCCCGTTTCGTTCTCCTGACAGGCGAGCGCGCAGACGAAGTTCATGTCAACGGCGGAGCCTTCATCATTGCACACCTGGACATTGTCACCGTCGCACTCGACGGCGTTGGGGTAGCAGAACAGCTTCTCGATATCGAGAAACAGCTCGTAAGGACCTTGCTCGGGCGGTTCCACAGAGGTGGAGAAGCCAACACGAGCCCAGTATTCTCCGGGATGGAGGAACACGGGGCCAAGGAGCGAGTAGTTTCCCTCACCACCGTTGTCATCGCTGTCGATGAGCCGCAGATTGGGCGGCGGATTGGGATTGGACTCATACAGCCACATTTCCGTATCGAAGGCCTCGTGCCCTGACATGGACGTCTCGAGACGCACCGAAGCTGGGGTGTCGAGGGTGAAGGTGTACCAGTCGAACATACGCTCGTCTTCGCCTGTCTCGATGTCACCCGCGATGACGTTGCGACCTTCGGCGACGGACGCACCGGTGTCGAGGTCTTGGGCGTCCGCCGGTGTGTCATTCTTTTCGACCTCGGCGGTCGATGCACAACCCAGCGTAGTGGTTGCACACCCGAGAGCACACGCAACCACCGGCTCGTCATAACCGTCACCCGTGGCGTTGCAAGGGGCCACAGCACCGTCGGCACAACCCATCGAGCCGGGGGCACATAGGGAAAACACTTCGGTGATCTCGACGGACAAGGAGTAAGGATTCGGACCGCCGAAGCTCCACTTGTCCACGAGCACATAATAGGTACCGGGAGTCAGAATCCGATCGATGGCGGAAAATCCGTCCGCACCACCGTCATCGTCACCGTCGAGATAGGTCAGTTGGGAATCGAACAAGTCCAACGTTGTGTCCATGCTGTTGGGTCCGAGTTGGTGGGTCTCGAGATGAATCACCGCCGGCGCATCTACCTCAAAGACCCAAACATCCCAGGTTGCCCCATCCACTCTGTCGAGGGTCCCCCAACCCCAGGTAGGATCGAACACATCGTCGGTGGCTTCGGAGTCAAGGACACCGAGGGTTGTGGCCTCCTCAGGGAAGTTGTTGGGCTCCACCTCGCGGATCCAGCCGGCGTAGGCGCTGGCATCAATGGCGAAGGTCAGATCTGCGAGGGTGCTGGTTGCGTCAACAACCTCAGCCGCCTCGAGACGCAGAAACACCGTATCTCCTTCGAGGCCAAATCGCTCAATGGTTTCCTCACCACCCGGACCGTCATTGTCGGCGTCACCGATATCGAAAAATGACGGAGAGAAGTCGGGGGCACCTGAGGAATCGGCGGCAAGAACCGCAGACCCAAACCACTGCATGGCGATGTCGAGATTGGACTCGGGGGCGACAGTGGCCGTCAAATCTCCAAGGGCTCCGACCTGAACCACGAAGAAGGCTTGGTCACCTGCAGCCAAGAAAGTGTCGATATCAAGCTCTTGGACGCTCGAGGTTGTTTCGTCAACCACGCCCAGGCTGACAAGGTCAAAGGACTCAAGTGAGAGATCGTAGGTGAAATAACCGATGTCCCAGAAGTCGTTGAGGTCAACGATTTCCACGTAATAGGCACCCGGCTCGAGCGCTACCATGAGCAGATCGTTCTCGGTTTCTGCGACAATTGCACCGGTGTTGTCGAGAAGACGAATCATCGGATCGAGGTCACTGTCGAGATTGTCGACTGTGGTTTTCAAGACAACATTCTTGTTGGCGACGAAGCGATAGAAAGCGCTCCCCCCCGGGTCGAGAGTCTCACCGGTGACCTCGACGGGGGCCGTCACGGGGTCGACCGCAGAAGAAGTGTGGCTGGAAACCCGCAGAGAGAAACCTGTGTCGTCGGCAAACGCGAACAGGTAATCGGCGGTAAGCAACAGCTCGCCTGAGCTCGGCACCACGTGCCTTCCCGAAACGAACTCACCGAGCACCTCGGTATAATCAATGGCAGATGGCCAATACAAACCTGCCACAACACTGTTTTCGGTGCTGAGGTCGACGCGAACGATGGCCCCGGGGGTGAGGCTGAGCCGCCATTGCGGAATATTGCGAAGATCACCATCGGCGCTCAGGGCACCGGTGCCATCGACAATAGGTGCAACATTGGCGATCGGCGTGACCGCGAGCAGATAGGTGTATTCGCCACCACCTTGCCAATCCGCCACACGCTCGCCTGGAAGAATGCCGAACTCTTGGTAACGACCAACGGTGTTATCCTTGTCGCTCACTTCCAACAGGTAGGCACCGCTGTAAGGAAGAACGACCTGACGAATGGCGTTGCGGGAACCAACGGGGAGCGCAAAACGCATCAAAACAATGATGCCTTCGTCATCGAAGTACATCAGGTTTGCCGCAACCGAGGCGGCACCCACAGCGGTCGCTTCGATCTGCAGACGCTGACCCGCGGTGCCCACAAAACCCCATGCGTCAAAGTCGCCGTCGGCTTCAGTGTCACCATTGATGTCTGCTGGCGGGCTGATTAAGCCGCCGAGGAGAATGGTCTCATCGTTGTTGGCGGGCAGCTCGAAGGCCGTGGGCATGCCGGTCGACAGCAGTGGATCGTTGGGCTCGGCTGCCTCGAGAAGGTCGGCGTCAACCATGGGATCGATGGGAACACACTCGTCACCAATCTGAATGGTGCCAGCACCGCAGGATCGATCCTGGCGACACGCACCGTTGACCCACACCTCGCCATCGGGGCAGAGATCTTCCACCGCCACGCACTCGCCATCGACATTGGCAAAACCAGTGCCACAGCCCTTGGTGACGCAGCGGCCGTTTTCGTAAACTTGTCCCGTTGGGCACAGGGAGTCTTTGGGAACACACTTGCCACCCTTGTCCACCGTTCCGGCACCGCATTCTTGGCCGCCGCAGCCCTGCAACGTCCCCGCTAGGCCAACGACAGCGCACAACGCAATCGAGAGTTTGTTAACCACAGTATCCTCCATATCGATTTCAGTTGGGTCGTCACGGTTCACGACCAGTTCATTGAGAAATGAGCCCCCACTTCCGAAGCGCCCCGTGTAACGCGATGCTCTAACAAACTCAAGGACATTCGGGGTTGGGAGAGTTGGGATCGCGTCCGGGAATGCACCATTGACAATCCCCCGAGATGCGGCTTCACCTCTTCGTCGATGCACACCGATCTCAAACGCAAGCTTGACTGGATCGATGCTGCCGCGATTTTCGTCGGCATCATTCTAGGCTCGGGCATCTTCGTCGCTCCAGCGGCGGTCGCCGCCGCCACGGACAGCAATTGGATCGCCGCGGGCATGTGGATTCTCGGTGCCATCGTCGCTGCCTCCGGTGCCCTTTGCTACGCCGAGTGCGGCGCACGCCTGCCTAAGACCGGGGGCTTTTACGTCTACTACCGAGAGGTCTGGGGCGAAGGCGTTGCCTTCGTGGGCGGCTGGACGGCTCTTCTGATTACCTACCCCGCCTCCCTTGCGGCGATTGCTCTCATCCTCGCCAACTACCTGCAAGATGTCGTGCCCTGGGGCGCATCTCCCAAACTTTATGCCGCCGTGGCTGTTGTCCTAGCTGGTGCTATCAACATTCTCGGTGTGCGGACCGGTGCCAACACCCAACGCGCACTGACCGCCTTTAAGGTCCTCGCTCTTTTGCTTCTATGCGTGGCGGCCCTCACTGCGACTCCCATCACCCCCGAGGCCGCTGTTACCGAGTTGCCTCTCGCAATCGACAATCCAACTGCCACCCTGTCAGCCGGCCCCCTCACCGCCGCTCCCCTTTTCCCAGGAAGCATCGCCGTCATGCTGTCGGCCATGGTCATTCTGCTTTGGACCTACGATGGTTGGTCCGACGTCACTCTCATCGGTGGCGAGTTACGCGACCCCGGCCGCGACTTCGGTCGCACCGTCGTTTTCGGCATCTCGGTCCTCGCTTGCCTCTATGTGTTGGTGCAGCTCGCAATCAACACAGCCCTTACGCCCGCGGTCGCTGGAAGATCACAACAAGTCGTTGCCGATGCCGTGGCCGTAGGACTCGGCACCACCGCCGGCCGCCTCGTGGCCGTACTCGTGGTCATCAGCACCTTTGGGGCGATCAACGGCGTGGTTCTCACCGCTTCCCGCCTCGGCTACGCCATGGCCAAAGACGGTGCCTTCCTGCGCGTGTTCGCTGCCATCCACCCAAAGTTTGGCACGCCGGCTCGCTCAACGGTGGCCTTGGTCATCGCTACTGTCGTGTATGTCATCGCCGCCGACTTCGGCAACTTGATGGCGTTCTTCTCCTTCAACGTCTGGCTGTTCTATTCCGCCACCGCGGTGGGCCTGCTCATCCTACGACATCGCAAGGTGGGTGAGCCGCCGTCGTGGCGCCTCCCCGGCGGCATCGCCGCACCCATCGTGGTCATCGTCACCGCAGTCGCCATGACCTCAAGCCTGATGATCCAAGACCCTAAGCGATCCCTTGTCGGCCTCGCCATGCTCGCCGGTGGCATCCCCGTCTACTTGGTATGGCGAGCACTTTTTAAAGTCGCACCGCCAATGGCGTAGCTCCAGAATGTGCCCTACATTGCAACTCGTTCTGAAGAGTCCTTAGGGATCAGCGGAGATTGGCATGGTGGCGAAGAAGACCACAAAGAAGAAGACAAAGAAGAAGGCTGGTGCCCACTCATGGCCGAGAGGCAACGACTGGCGTCAATCCGGTTTGTGCTCAGAGGCACAGGCCGACGGCGTACCCTGCACCGAAGTCGGCCGCCACTGTGAGATCTGCGAGCGGGCAGACCCAGTCAGAAACTGATGCTTTGTCGCCGCTCGCTCTACGGCGGCAACTGGGCACGCTCGGTTCCGCCTCCAAAGACTCTCGTCTCAATTAATCAATTAAATAGATCACTTCCGCGGCTTTTGGGTCATGGCCACAATCTCGACAAAGCGGGCATGTAGGATACTCTTTTACCACCTATGACTTCGCTTTGGACGATACTGCTGGTCGCGGCCTCTGGGCCTGACGTCGTTGACCCAGTTGCCCATGCGGTGCGGGCTTTTGAGAGCGACAGGATTGTCTCGGCCATCGGCTTGGCACGTAAGGTCCAAGAGCGGGTCGACCCCCAAAGTGATGCCGCGGCAACGGCACGCTTGGTAGAGCTCTTTGGACTGCTGAAGACCGGACACGTCACAGAAAGTAGGAAAGCGCTCGACAAGGTCGCATCCTTGGGGCCACCCCTCGGGGCCTACGGCACTTTGCTCGGCGCCAGCGCCGCGAGCGTTGCCCATGAGTGTGAGCAGGCACAACAGCTCGCCCAAACACTCGGTGACAGCTCAATATTTCGCACCCCAGCATTGTCGCGCGTTGCATCTTGTTGGTTGGAACAAAAGGCGGCGAACTCTGCTCATGCGGCTGTCGATGCCATGGAGGCTCAAGCAGAGTCCGAAAGTCGACGCGCGGAGGCGGCGTTGATGCGGGCACGGGTGGTGGAGTCGGTCGATGGTGCACGACATGCCCGTGACGCCTACCGACGGGTGCTGGTCCGCTTTCCCCTCACCGAAGCGGGGCGGCGAGCAGCCACGTGGTTGGAACGGGCGAAACGCAAAGGCATACGAGTCTCGGCCCTCTCCCCTGCGGAACTCCTGCCACGGGCAGATGACGAGCGCGATTCGTTTCGCCCCCATGTGGCACGAAAGACCTATGACGCTGTCATTGCCGCGAGTCGGGGACGACGACGCGCCGAGCTTCGTCACGCCGCTGAGCTCGGATTGGCACAGCTCGACATGGTGGATCGCCGCTACGACGCAGCGCTCCGGCGTATCGACGAAGTGCTCGGTCAGAGCGGCGAAGCTGAACTCCTTTCCCACGCCACCTATTTGCGCGGTGATGTCCTCTCTCGGCGCGGTCGCACCACGGATTCCCTGGCTGCCTATGAGCTGGCGATGGCGTCGTACCCCTTGACCGCCTACGCCCCCGAGGCGGCTCTGGCCGCCGCCCAACTTGCCTATCACGCAAGCGACTTCGACAGTGCTCGGGCCTATGCCCAATGGATGCTCGTCGTGGACCCCAAGACCGATGCGGTGGAGATCGTCAGTGGTGACGGCGCCATTCACCAGGGCCGAGCGGAGACTGAGCTCGGCAATCACGCATTGTGGCTGATGGCGTGGAGCGCCCGTCGCCTCAGTGAACCCAACGAAGTCGTGGACAGCTTCCTCGCCGACATCGATAGCGACAGCGACCTTTGGCCCGCGGCCTTGTATTGGCGGGCGCGACTGGCAAACGACGACGAGCGCCCCTTTGACACGGGAGTCTTCGCAGAGGTCCTGATGGGCCAGGTCCCTGCTTCTTACTACGCCTTCGCGATCACGAGTCTCCTTTCCCCGTCATCCCCGTCATCCCCGTCAAACCCCAACGCAGCAGCCCGTGGCCGCCTGACGCCCGGCCCAAACTTAAAATCGACATCCGTCTCAACCCCCAAGCCAACGACTCCACCACAGGATTTGCTGGCAGCGGAGACCCTCTATCACCACGGCCTCATCAGCGAAGCGCAACGGATCGTCAGAATGGTCCCGGCGAATCATCTGTCTTCCCCTGATCGGGCCTTGGCGGCGTGGCTGTATCACCAAAATGGGGACATGTTTCGCTCTACCGTTATCTCGCGGCGCATCGTTCGCTTGCAGGATCCCGGTTTGATGCAGATTTCATTCCCGCGGCCGTTCAGAGAAATCGTCGACGAGATGGCGACAACCTACAACGTGCCCGCCCCTTTGCTCTACGCGGTGATGCGTCAGGAGAGCTCCTTCAACCCCAACGCCATCTCCCCACGCAAGGCCCGGGGCCTCATGCAAATGATTCCGACAACAGCCATTCGCATCGCTGACAACACGAAACAAAAGCGGTTCCGTGTGCAACAGCTCTTTGACCCAAAGGTCTCCATCCGACTCGGTGCCGCATACCTGAAGGGTTTGCTCGATCAATTCGACGGCAACCTAGTGTGCACCATTGCCAGTTATCATGCTGGTGAGCAGCGGGTCGCGCGCTGGTTACAAAACTTCCCTGAGCTCAACGAGGATGAGTTTGTCGAAGAAATCCCCTTCACCACCACCCGCGACTACATCAAGAAAGTATTGGCAGCCTACGGCGCCTATCGTTTCATCTACGAGTCCGACGACCCCGCAGCGTTGTGGCGAATTGCCGACAGGAGATCGGTCGTCTCCGAGCATTGAGGGTCGGTCTTGCACGAAGTTCTGGCGTTCGCCCCGCGCTCACTCTTCGATGCACACCCGAGCGACCTCGTGCCAGCAGTCGGCCAGGGCTCGCATGTCATAACCGCCTTCCATGACAAAGCCGACAGGTGTGTTTCCTGCGAGACCGAGGACAAACTCTGTGAGCCTTGCAAAGGCGGCGGTACTCACTCTCAACTGGCTAATGGAATCGAGCTCGTGCGCATCGAAGCCCGCGGAAACGAGAACCAACTGGGGCCGCACCTTCTGCCAAAAGTTGGGCAGGGAACCGGTGATGGCCGACACAAATCCTTCGTCGCCCGTCTCGGCAGGCAGGGGTACATTGAGATTGAAACCCGCGCCCTCGCCCTCGCCAATCTCCCCGGCACTGCCGGTTCCGGGAAAGAGTGGATGTTGGTGCACGGAGAAATAGCCGACTGTCGGATCGGCATAAAAGATCTCCTGAGTACCGTTGCCGTGGTGCACGTCCCAATCGACAATGAGAAGCCGATGCACATCGCAATGTCGTTGGGCGTATCTGGCTGCGATGGCGACATTGTTGAACACGCAGAAGCCCATAGACCTGCTCGCGGTGGCATGATGCCCCGGCGGCCGCACCAGGGCGAGGGCACGCCGGCATTTGCCCGCGATCAATTTCTCAACCATGGCATTGGTCGAACCGGCGGCAAGGGCAGCCACGTGATAGGTGGCGCGGTTCGCGTAGGTCTCGTAATCGAGTGAACCCTTGTGCTTGCGTGACGTCTTCTCGACGTAGTCGATACATAATGGCGTGTGCACGAGCTCCAACTCCTCCCGAGTGGCTACCCGTGCTTCGAGCTTCACCAAAGAATCGATGAGCCCATCGCGCTCCAGGCCGGACAATGCAGCTCGCAGCCGATCAGGGTGTTCTGGGTGCCCTCTGTCGCCCTCGTGCAGCAGAAAATCCTCATGGTAGACCAGACCTGTTGTGGCCACACTGCCTCCATCGCCATGCCGGTCGTCGAGCCCCATTTCTCTGGCCCAACACCTCATGCAGAGACTTCATCCCCCGCTCGAGCTGTCGACTTGCCACGGTGGGGTCGACAACACAACAGTGTTTGTGCTTGCACCGCAGGAGAATCACAAAGAGTGCCGGCAGTGGAACTATCTACTCGGTATTGTTCGAACACAGGGAGAACGGCTCGATCTCGCATATGCGCGCCGTTGGGCGAAGGCCTTGAATATCGAAAACCTGCTCAAAAGGCTTCTAGAGTCAAATTGACTCTTCTCAACGGAAGACTCGAAAGTGCTCGTGGCCCATCACTTGATGGTGATCTTGCCATCCTTGATCTCGATGTTCTCGCCGCCCTTGAGTGTAACGTCTCCGCTCCCCGTCGTGACCACACATGGACTCGAGCCCTGAATCGTCGTGCTGGAGGTGCGGCTGCCACCAAACTGGACGGTGTAGCTCGAACCCGAACAAACCGCCTTCCACTCGTAGTCTTTCGAGTCTCTGTTGTAGTATTGTACGGTAACGGCGGCAGAGGCGACGGAACTAACAAACATGACGGCCATGATGATTCCAATAAACTTCTTCATTTGTAGACTCCTTGTGGGGTGATAATTGGCGAGAGTAGTCCTGTTGAGACGAAGTAGGAAGGACATCTGTCTCACTTAAGGTGGATTGCCCACGGACGGCCAAGCTTCAAGGTCAGCCAACGGGCCATTTGGGGAGGAAATTGGCTCGATCGAAGAGGCCCCAACACCAGAGGCTTGAGGCTCAAATGAGACCCTCCTCTTTGGCACCCCTCTCGGCAATTTCGACATGTCGTTCGAGCTCATCAATTTCTTCGAAGGTTAAGAAGAAATCTGCGATGTAGTAATCGGCCTCATCCTTGCGCCCAGACTCACTGAGAGCGTTGACCACCCGTTCGAGTCGACGCCACAGGTACAGATATTTCGAGTCCGTGTGCGCCATTAACTGCTCAACCCGCGCTCGACCTGGGCGCGAATGGCGCGCAGGGTGCCCTGGGGAAGGTCCTTGGCATGTACGGGGACCGTGACCTTGTGCCCTGAGGGGCCAACCCATTGCGAGTGACTGCCGGCATTGCTCTTTTTCAGATTGAAGCCATTCTTCAACAGCCAGCTGTTTACTGCGGTCGGACGTGTCGGATGGGTAGGAAAGCTTTCGAGAACATCGCCGACGGTTGTCGTCAGCTGGGATGGGTGATTGTGGAGCTCGGTTCCTCTTTTGACCGCCCCCTTGTAGATCTTGTCAACCGGCACAACCGGCACCGGTGCCAACCAAGCTTCCTTGATGGCTTCGTAGCCGTAGGTGTGAAGTATGCCGCGCATGCGCTTGGCGGCCGGACCGTTCTGTTGGGTTTGACGTTGCAACTCTCCCTCCTCGGGAAGAGTCGTTTGCCTTGTAACCTCGAGAAAATCTACGAGGGCGCTGTGCAGCAGGACGTCAATCATTGGTAGTCTCACTCAACACTCAACACTCAACACTCAACACTCAACACCCAACATTCGATTACTGCTCGCCATTATCGTTCAATCAGTGGCCACTTGGCAAGCTGGCCTGGCCGGCCTGGCCTGGCCGGCCGGCAGGCCGGCCGGCAGGGCCGGCGGCTGTCGTGATCGCACCGAGACTATTGAAACGGGCCCAATGGCCGTGGCGCACAGACGCACAGGTACTCGTCGAGATGAGTCTGGATGCTGGTGAGCAGTACTGCGCCACTGTCTATTCAGCGCTCCCTCGTGGGAATATTCCACTTGAAGGCGGCTATCCATATGGGACGTTTCGACTCGAATGTTGCGGGAGATGACATGCTTTTTCGAAGCGCCGATCGACCGCTGTAAGTGCCAGATACATTGCCAGCTTGGCATCCTGGGTTTCTGCGGTCAACCTAGTCCTGGCACCTAGTCCTGGCACCTAGTCCTGGCAAGCAATCTCCCGTATTGGTCACGTGCAGTCTCGTGATGGGCACCGCGAAGGTTCGAAGGAAAAGGAGAAGCATGGAGAAAGCATGGAGCGAGACTGCCAAGAGTCGCAGGCAGCCCTACAATCGGGCGAAGTTTGGTTGACCCCGAGTCGGATAACCGTTTGGATCGGCACTCGTCACATTTCATGTCTGGGGGCGCTCGTGGCAGCATCCTATCTCGACCGCACTTCAATTGACGAAGCTCGCCAATGGCAAGGCCGGTACGCCCTCACAGATACCGTTGAGACACACCATCTTGGTTTCGTTTCGCCAACCCCTCTGTCAAGGCCAGCCGGTCGGCTGGTCGGCTGGCGCTCATGGCGTGAAGCTCTTCACTCTTCAACGCCCACAAGGAAGAATGAATATGCGTAAAGGACCTGAATTCGTTCGCTTCATCAAACCCATAGTTGACATCCTGAAATCGACGAACGGAACTGGCAAGGCAGGCGAAATCGTCACTCAGGTAATCGACCAATTGGAAATCACGGCCGAAGAACTCAGCGTCACCAACAAGAACGGCGGTTCCCGCATAAAGAACCAGATTCATTGGGCGCGTCAGTACCTCGTAGCCTACGGTGCCATTGATAACTCCGTCCGTGGAATCTGGACTCTTACCCCACAAGGCCAAGAATTGTCGGTGGATAGCGACGACGTCGCGCTCGAAATCTTCAACTCCGTACAGAACAAACGTCGCGAATCCGCGGTGGAGGAAATCGACGACGTGAATGCCCCCGAAGATAAAAATTCGACACACCACATGGATCCCTCTACATATCTGCTGACATGGAACCCTCAATCAGTTACCAACCTTATCCTCTACGGCCCGCCTGGAACCGGCAAGACCTACCGCACCATGGCCGAGGCTGTACGGCTGTGTGACGGTGAGGCACCTTCAAATAGGGCCGAACTCACAACCCGTTATCGTGCCCTCCAAAAAGATAACCGCATCGCCTTTGTCACCTTCCACCAGTCGTTTGGCTACGAGGAGTTTGTAGAAGGAATTCGGCCGGTTCTTGGTTCCACAGAGAGCGACGCGCCAAAGGACACAACTGTTCAATTCGAATGTCCGGACGGCGTTTTCAAACGCATGTGCTCCTTGGCTCG
>MGST01000019.1 GCA_001798605.1 Deltaproteobacteria bacterium RIFOXYA12_FULL_58_15
CGACCAGTTCGTGCCCAGACTCAAATGGCCGCGGGTCCTCAATCCCGTCATGACTTTTCCGTTCGACGATGCAGCCAGATTTGTCGTGGAGGAAGATGAGTCGACGGCACTGCAACAAATCGACGCGGCCTTTCAACAATTCCCGGGCGAGATCGCCGCCATTGTCGTGGAGACGATTCAAGTACCCAGGGGTGCCAATTTCTTCCGCACCGAATTCCTCAGGGCCCTGCGTCACGTGTGTGACCAGCACGAGTGCCTTTTGATCTTCGATGAGACCACCACAGGATATGGCCTGACGGGAAAATGGTGGGATTGGCAGAATCACAACGTACAACCCGACCTGTTGATCTTTGGTGGAAACGCACAGATCTCTGGAGTCGCGGGCACCGAACGTCTCGACGAGGTCGGCCCCATCCTTCAGAAGAGCGGTGCCGGTTTGCAACGTTTCACCGGCCGTCTGTTGGATATGGCCCGTTGCCAACGCATCATTGAGATCATTCGAGAGCACGATCTCCTGGCAAACGCCTACAACATGGGCGGCTATCTGCTCAAGTTGTTGACGGACCTGCCACAACCACTCCCCGAGGTCTCGGCCGTGCGCGGTCGAGGACTTCTGACGGCCTTCGATCTTCCGAACCAAGAGGACCGAGACCGTGTGGTGTGGTCTTGCTTCCAAGAGTACATCCTCGTTGGGTCGGTTGGAACCAACACGGTCTGCATACGCCCACCCCTGGATGTCAACGCCGACACGATCGGCCGTGCCGTCGCTCAACTGGAGGCCGGCATCCGACGCGCATTCAACAGAAAGGCATAACCATGCCTCACAAGGTTTGTGTGGTTGGTGCGGCCGGCCGAATGGGTCGGTTGGTGCTGCAAAGCCTAGAAACAACCGCCGAGCTCGAGCTTAGCGCGGCGATTGATGTGGTGGCGTCGCCAGGCACAAACATCACTACGGATTTGGACGCGGCCATAGCGGCAAGTGACATTGTCATAGACTTCTCCGCTCCGCCCGCCTGCACTCGGGTGGCCCCTGCATGTGTGCAACACAACGTCGCGTGGGTCGTTGCCACGACAGGCCTGTGCAAAACTGACGACGACGCCATCGCCCAGGCTGCCAAAACTGTTGCCGTGTTGAAGGCGGCAAACCTTAGCGTCGGCGTCAACATGTTGTTGGAGCTCGTAGAGGCCGCAACCAGTCGCCTCAACGATTTCGATGTCGAAATTGTGGAAATCCACCATCGCCGCAAGCGTGACGCCCCGAGCGGTACCGCCTTGGAATTGTCGAAAGCCGCAGCCAAACATCGCGCTCTGCAACCAAACATAGGTCGAGCAGGGAATATCGGCACTCGCCCGGTTGAGGAGCTCGGCATCTCTGCGGTCCGCGGCGGCGACGTACCCGGCGATCACACCGTCTATTTTCTCGGCGACGGCGAACGACTCGAGCTCACCCACCGCGCCGGCACTCCCGCCATCTTCGCGGCTGGTGCCATTCGCGCAGCAACCTGGCTTCTGGGCCGGCCACCAGGCCTCTACAGTATGCGTGACGTAATTCGTTGACGGCCTTGGCGAAGGCCTGCGTTTGCGTTACACCGGCGTCGTGGACAAACCACCACATAATGAACGGGCGACAGCCTACATTGCTTTGGGAGGAAATGAGGGGCACGTACTCGGTGCCTTCAATCGGGCTTTGCGGACGCTCGCCGAGAACAACGTCGTAGTCTTCGCTGTGTCGTGCGCCTACCGCACGCGAGCACTGTTGCCACCCAATACATCTGAGTCCCGTCCCGACTACTGGAATGCCGCTGCGGGCCTTCGCACCAACCTTTCCGCATGGGAGCTCCTCAGGTTGATGCTCAGAATCGAAGATGCCGCAGGGCGTAAGCGACGCGAGCGTTGGGCAGATCGACCTCTCGACCTGGATCTTCTCCTCTACAATCAAGACGTCATCGTCGAGCCCGACCTCGAAGTGCCCCATCCGCAAATCCGACAACGGGCCTTTGTCTTGCACCCACTCGCGGACATCGCGAGCGGAGTACGCGTCCCCCCCACCGGTGTCCGAGTCGGTGAGCTGCTCGAAAACTTGCCAGACCGTTACGACGGCGTTGAGTACGTGTTGCGAGGATGGCTGGATCTCGATCTGCCGGGACGTTCTTCAAACGATGCTTGGTCATCCTGACATCGGCTGGGTACAATCACCCCAATGGCAACTCAACGGGTATTGATCGTCGAGCCCGATCAGCAAACGGCGACATGGCTTTCGAGGGCCCTCGGCACAGCCGGTTTCGAAGTGTCCCTTGCTTTTGACGCTGCCACCGGCCACGCCATCGCCACGTCTCTGCCGCCCGACCTCGCCGTGATCGACCTGTTTCTCACCCAAACAGGCGGTGTGACCTTTGCCGACCACCTGTGGGAGGGGCAGTCAAAACCGCTTGGAATTGTTTTCACGGTGCCGCGGGACTACGTCAGTCAATCATTGCGGGAACGTTTTTTCGGTCTCGAAGACTTCATCCTCAAGCCATTTCATCTACCTGAGCTCATCGAGCGTCTCCACCGCCTCAGCTATCGCATTCACAATCTTGCCGACGTTGTCGCGGAGCTGGGTCAACACACGGGTCGCTTTGGCAACATGCAGGCGGCCCGACGCATGATCCTCACCCTCATGTTCGCGGATGTTCGCGGATTCACCGGAATGAGCGAGAGCCGCGATCCAGAAACGGTCGCCGCTGCTGCCAACAACCTCCTCGAACACCTTGCGGCCTCGGTCGTGCGGTTCGGTGGAATCATCGACAAGTTTCTTGGCGATGGCATGATGACTGTTTTTGGCATTGACGAGAACAGCGCGGACCACGAGCTCGCCGCCGCCCACGCCGCACAAGACATCATGGACAATCTCGAAGACACCCACACCGCGAGCCTGTTTACAGGCATCGATCTCAAGCTTGGTATCGGCCTGCACACAGGCGCTGCCGTCGTGGGTCCAGTGGGCCCGCCGTTTCGTCGCGACGTCACCGTCATTGGGGATACAGTGAACCTGGCGTCACGAATCTGCAGCGAAGCCCGACCCGGCGAAATCTTGATTAGCCACGATACATTCCAGGCATTGCAGAACCGCGTTGACATTTTGGATATCCGCGAAACTTTCATGCGCGGCAAACGCTTTTCCCAGCGCGTCTATTCTGTGCGCTTGAAGTGAACCCTTCAGCCCCTCGTTGAAAACCGTTATGGCTCGAAGCGAGTTCACCAACAGTCCACCACGACGTGCTGTTTGACAACCTCCATGAGCGTTTCCATCGCCGCCAGAATGGAGCGGAGACCTTTCGGGCTTGGATAACCCTCGCCACGCGCCAGCTGTGCGCAGATCTTGGCGACTTGTGGTTTCATCGCCTTGGACCACAACGCGAGGGTTCTCATAGCCCGAACAGCCTCGCCGACCTGCCTGGCCAGAAAGCCTCGCATCTCTGACGAGGATGGTTGCAGATCGGTGAGACTCGTAGAGAACAGAAAATCGGCGAGCGATTCACCACCGAAATTGCAGCGGATCGTATAGGCGTATTTGCCCGCAACGGACACCCAAGGTTCAGCGACAAATTTGGGGTATCTTCCCCATTGGAAGCCACCCGCGGCAATTGGAACGAAGTCGTCCATCACGGTCAGATTCGACTCTTTGGTAGCGAAAAAATCACGGGTGAGTGGTTCCAACATGCCAAGGATATTGACTACATTCTCCATTGACCGTTGGAAATCGTCGAACTCAAACTTCGCAGCGTTGCCCTTGATTTGGCGCTGCGCCATGGCGCCATCGAGCATACGCGCCGCGTCCGCGAGGTAGCAGGGAAGCTCGCTGGCTGAGAATCCGTTGCCATAGATATTGCCAGGAATCAGGCAATGCTGTGTCGCCAAATACAATGTGCAAACGGCGTGCTGCGCATTTGCGCATTCGTTCAGAAGCAGAAAGTGCAATGCCTCGTGTTGCAGTTGCGCAGAGTCTCCTGCCAGAATATCCCGGGCGCTGACGCGGATGCGGTGAACCGGGAGTTGCGCGTCAGCGCCACAAAACTCGGCCGCGCCATGATGATCCCGAAAACGCAACGGGGTCATCTCTATTTCCACAGGGACCAAGGAGTGTTGCTGGAGTGTGTGTGCCAATCTGTTGAGCGGGTGACCGGAATCCAATGGCAATAGGACAAAACGCCCCTTGTCCGTCTTGTATGCAATGGACATAGCGCAGAGGGCTGTCTCGATTTCGTTCAATACATTGGTGCCTTCATGTGTGTCCATCAAACGGCGCTCAAATTCCTCGATGGGCAGGTGTCTCAGTTCGCGGTCAAGATGCTCTATGAGATACACCATTGTAAGTGCTGATTCCGCATTCTCGACGTTGGCTGCGACCTCAGAAGGTGCGGGTGCAAAGACAAGACCCTTGCGTGCATCGAAGATCTTGCTCGAAGGCGTCGATATTTGGGTGATCGATGCGTGAGTCTTCGACCTTACAGAGGTTTTGACTGCAAACGTATCCACGTTCAGACGTCCCCTCCTGTTAACAACGGATCTGCGCGGCGGAGGGTTTAGAATGTCGGTCGCAGGCAGATCGTGAAAATTCGATTCCGGCGTCCGGACGAAGAAGCCACAAGGTGGACAAACGTCGTTCGGTTGCAACAATTCGACTGTCGGCTCAAGTGACTGCGTCAGCTCGCTTCCGCTGTTCAACCCACCGATTACCGTTGTCATGAACACGCCCTACCATTTGCGTCCAAACGAAAAACAGCAAGGCTTGACCTGATTTCTGCGGCCTCGCCCCGGAAGCCAACCAGCACTCCCTTTGATTATCGCACCTCGCCTTGATTTGTTGTCAATGCCCCCGCACGGCCGCACGGGCTGCACGGTTGTGGGTTCATGGGGTGATCGGTGAGTTGCATTCAGGACCGCGGCGAACGCGCACACAAAATCACCATGTGAAGCTTTGCAATCAATTTGGACGACGGCGTCGCCACCGGAGCAAAAACACCGCGAGAACGTACGGTGCCCCCCGCGCCGACGCGCAGCCCCCCAGGGGTTCACCACTCACATCGTCAATGATCGCCGAGCGGGGAATTCCTCCCCGGAGCGAGTCTTGAGAAGAAATGACGATGTTGCCATTCTCGTCAACTTCTGGATTGTCATTGTCCCCGTCGGAGTTGACGGCATAGCCCGCGAATACCATGCTTGCCCAAAGATAGATTTCTTGGGCGTGCTTGTCGTCCTCTGGATTCTCGACCGTTGGCGTGTTTGATTGAGTTCGCCCGCCAACCTTGCCATCGGTGATGATGATGCCGGCGTTTGCTGCCTGCTCAAACCCGAAAGACACCAATGCCAATACCGACAATGACAAAAACATGCGTAACATAGTGCGTCTCATTGCAGTGAACCCTCGAGAGCCTCGGGCATGGCGCCCTGCCAGTGGCTCGTTACGGTCAAATGATACGTCGCGTTCTCGGGAGATTCGACCACCTCAGATGCGAACCTCTCGAGAAATTTAACAATAACTCGCTGGGCTGCGAGATAGCGTTCATTGTTAGCGAGGAAGTCACCCTGGCACAGAGCCGCCAGATCTTGCTCGGCTGCAGTCACTCGTTGAATCGAAGCATTCTGCAGATGTCGCAAAGCCTGCTCATCGCATGGGATGGACTGGTCGATCACTCGTGATGTCCCCACCACGAGGACGGTCATCGGCGCGAGAGGGCCATCGCCTGGCAAGTCGCTCACCTCGGTGAGCTCCGAGAGGAGATCCTGGATCCTGCCGTCACGCAGTTGTCGTGCGGCACTTTCGTCAAGAGACAGGTATCTAGTATGCAGCGAGGCAAACCCACAATCCTCAACGCTCGCGGTTAGAGCCGGCAGCACAAAATGCTCCAAGAAGCTCATCATTCCTTCTTGACGCGTGCGGTGATAGGCACGCGACGACGCCCGAAGAACCTCGCCCTCCTCCACCAACAAGCCTACCCGGACCATGCGATCGATGAGCCTGTGGGAGCCTATCGAGGCAACAACATCCGTACGAAGCTGAGGACGCTCAACCAAGGAGAGGAGCAGGTCAGCATGATCCCTCGCGAGATCATAGGCAAGCTCACTGGTCACTTGATGGGCGTTCATGACTCGCCCCCATCATCGCGGAATACCTCGTGGTATATCTGGTGGGCGACGCTCTTGGTCGGCATCTCAGAATCGAAGCCGCCAAAAAAGTGGCGGAATTGTGCTTGGGTCTCTGCTCCGGAGACCAACCACAGAGCGACTTTTGCGAGGCGTTGAGTGCGCTCGACGACGTTGCGATAGGAGCGCGGTTGGTCGTCCATCTCGTCAATGATGGTTTGCACAGCCCGCGACAATCGGTCGAGGGTGCGCGTTGACACTTTGTGCACAGTGGCAATTCGCTCAATCCGCGCCCGGCCAATGGCGAGATCGAACTCCTCCGCGAGCTCACACACATCCTGAAGGTCGCGGTCCTTTTCCGAGAAGCGGAACTCAGCGTCCAAGATGGGCGCCAACATGTCGCTCTCCAACGCCTCCGGCAGCTTGTCCGCAGCCGCCGAAAACACAGCATTGCGAATGATCTCGCGCAGCCGACGAACGCTCACCTCTTTGGCGCGGACCACGGCAGCTTCGACATCGGATCGAGCGCGCCGGGTGAGCCCATAGAAGTCCCCGTCGCCAAGCTCGGCACCAACTTCGAGAGCAAACTCTTGCGCCAACTCACCGATGTCGCGGCGACGCTCGTACAAAGATGGCACCACAATCTTGGCCAACGCGCGGTCCAACAGATCGCGACGAAACTCGCCGCTGCTGACAAGCTGGCTTAGGTCGCGATTGCTAGCCAATATGACCAAGGCGTTGGTGTTGCTTATTGTCGACTCACCAACAGCGCGATACTCTCGCTCTCCAAGGAATCGCAGTAGCCGTGCCTGATCGTCCAACGACAATGCTTGAACCTCGTCGAGCAGCAGCGTACCGTTTTGAGCACGTTTGACCAATCCGTCGTGGTCGCGATCTGCCCCAGTGAATGCTCCTCGCTTGTAACCAAACAGCTCGCTCTCGAACAATCCGCGTCCAAGATTGGCGCAGTTGATCGCAACCATCTCACCTTTTCGACAAAGCGCTTGGCGTGCCGATTGATGGATGGCTGCTGCCACCTTCTCTTTGCCACATCCGGTTTCCCCGGTGAGCAGGACTACATCAGATGCACGGCGAAGGAGAACCTTGGATGGGATCTCCTTGGCGAGCAGTCCCTGTAGCTCGGCACCAACGAGGTGAACTTGGCGGCACGCTGTCTGGACACATTCCATTCTTTTGCCTGACGTTCGAGTCTGAATGGGATTTGGCCACACCGCGGCCCACGTCGTCAAGTTCGAAATCACGAACCCCAAGGACCGTATCCGTTCCCGTGGTCGAACCGTTGTCCACCCAACACGTTGAAAACAGGTGTAAACGGCGTGGTACGAGTATTGCTCCTTGGACTACCGCCTGGGAAGACCGGTGTGGCTGGCGCTACACACAGAAATCCACGGCAAACCCGTAGAGTAGGGTCTTCGGGAATGGCGGCCAGCAGTGGGCACCGCACGGTATGTGCGGATCTGCTGCCGTCAGGGAGAGGACTCTGGATTGCCATGGTGGCAGTCTGGGGCCGTCGCGCGTACCCAAACTCCCATCCCGAAGACCCTTTCTCACTTCTATCTGTTTGAAAACACGAGAGAACGTCTGCACCCAAAAAAACGTCCTAGGCGATCGTCTTTTAAGGGAAAAATCGCGCGATCTGTCGGACCCCTGATCAACAATCCCGGCGTTTTTGACGGCACCCGTTCTGGGCCGACCCCAGAACGAGAACGTTGGTCTTGTGTCTCTTTATTGGTGCGGCGATATTCGCCGACAACCAGGAGGAAGGCAGGAAATGTCGAAGGTAGTCCACCTGTCTGAGGAAGCCCACATCCGCGCCAAGGATTTCTGCAAGCTGCATAGCCTGCGGATGAGTGACTGGGTCGCAACACTCATCGATGAGGCCATTACAAAAGGGCGCACCGACACCAACGTTCGAACGTTGGTCCCGAAGAAAAAGATCTTGGAGAAACTCGAGGCGAAGCCTCAGATGGACGATGCTGGAGTACCAGTTTACAGTCGTCCGCCTTTCTGGAATTCCCATAAGGCGTGAACGCCGAGACTCTCAACGTGGCACCCGTGCCACGTTAACAACGATGCGGCTCAGTCGGCATCAGCGGCCGTTGAGTCATTCGGTGACATGAGGTTAGCGGCCCCTGCGGCGTCCTGAGTCTCGCAGGCACCTAAGCCAGTCAATCGGCGATGGGACCGCGCCAGACACCGTCGTTGTCGGAGTCGACGAAGATGGGATTGGTCATGGCGAAGGGCATGACCCCATAGCGCTCTGACAGAAACGCCTCAGGTGTGAGCGCTTCGACGTCGACATTGCCGCCACATTGCATGGCACCAAACACCAGACTGTTGGGGCCACCCACACGCACGACAATCCAGCTATCACGTCCGTCGAAGGGCGCACTCAACAAGTCCAGCTCGATGTCCGTTGTTGCGTACTGCGCCCGGCCGCCATTGTTACGGATAATCTCTTCGGGCGTCAGCACAACCAGGGGAACCGCTCTGGGCATCGGTTCACCACTGGTTGGATCCTCGAAAAACGCATTGGCGATGACCTCGACTCGGTCGGCCGTGAACCATGCAGGGGTCTCAACTTCGACTCTCAGGGTGAGCGCATTGCTTGCCGGTGCCAAAACCTCTCCGAGTCCCGCTGTGCCGCCGACCGCGTCGATAAGGACGGCGCGGACCATGGGGCCCGTGGTGAGAATCATGTCGCCACGCCGCACCGCCTCGACCAACGCAGTCGTCCCAAAATCGTGTCCGTTGACCATGGTCCGTGGAGTACCCGGCCAGTCTGCAGTGGTATGGGTATCGGAGTTGGCTGTCGCGGCGAGACGAATACCAACAGACAGCATATTCATCCAATCGTGCCCTTCCCTCTCCACATCTCGGTCGTAGACCATGTCGTCGTAAACGTACGTGCTCGTTCCATTCATCACCTCGATGATATCGAAGTCAGCGGCGAACAAGGGCGTCCCCACGGCGAAACGCAGATGTTCATTGCCGACGACCTGCAGCGCGGGATCGCCATAGGGCTGACCGCTCACGGGATCGTAACGCAGACCAGCACGGGTGAAATAGGCGGACATCGCAATACCCGACGAACGCGGATGATTCACCTGAACGAGGGCACCGCGATCGTGTATGCTCTCAAACAAATCAGTGAAGGTTGGCCGTACGCCGTGATCGCCGGCCCAGTTGATAGCACCGCCATTGCTGAGCGTCGGATCGTATGGCATCGGGTACGCGTTAAAATGGCCCATATCAAACGTGGAGACCTCCTCACCTGAAATGGTCATGAGGTCGTCCTCGAGCCCCATCGCTTCAATGTGCGGAACAAAATCAGTCACTACATCATGATCAGTAGAGACCCAGAAATCGAGTCCCTCGGCTGCAATCGACAGGGCCCTCTCCTCGGCTGGCACCATTGAATCAGAGGAATACGCCGAGTGAACGTGGAAATCGCTCGCCGCATATCCCCGCGTATCCACCACTCGACGCAGTGCACCGGCGATGGTCGCGTTGGCCCCAGCGCTGACCTCGATCACCGTCTCTAGTTTTTCAAACTCGGGTCCACGAGTAACCACGGCGAGATAACGACCCGGCACCACCTCGAAATGGCCACGGCAGTGACGCAGCAATGCCTGACGCGCGAAGATCCCACCCGGATCGTCGTAGGGTGCCCCTCCCAAGGCTGGATGACTCACCAGTGCACGCTCACCGATCAATTCCACTCGACACGGATGTGTCGTCGGCGACGTGGCATCAAGGGTATTGAAAAGCTGCACGTCAACGTCGACGCCCGCTAAAGGGGCCAGGGTCAGTTGCACCGAACCTGGGACTTCCAAAGCGACCCACGCGGACGAAGAACGGTAATGATGCCCCGCCAAGGCATGGTATTGCCCAGGCGGTGCCATTCCAGAGAAGCAGCCGTCGTTGCCGGTGTCGAATGCGGTCACCGGCGATTCTTCGGCACCGAGCAGGCCCACTCGCACATGTGGGGCGGGTTCACCGTCGTTGGTTCGCACACAACCTTCCACCCTTGCCAACTCTTGCCCTGTGAGTTCCCAACCCCGCTGCAAAGCTTCACTGAGAGTTGGTGCGACGACCACATCGATGCGCGCATCGTTCGACTCGCCTGGTTCCAACGTAAATGACGCTCGCTTGAGGGCCCCCCCCACCGTCCGGGCATTCAGCAACAACGCGCTGCCCAACATTGGAATCTGCATACCAATGGCCCGCGGTGGGCTCTCTGTGCCAAGACGACGGGGCACGAAGGATACCGCAGCCTCGTGGGTCACGAACGCGAGTTGACTGGTAGCCTGATCATAGCCGAGCATTTCAAAGAGACTGTCCACCTCCAACGAGTCGGAGACATTGGGCCCAAAACCCGCTCCAGGCATGAATGGCTCACCGGTGGCGCGGGTGTCGACGAGAAAACCAAGCGGCACGCCCTGCTGACGGGAGGATAGGTTCGTGAAAGTATAGGTCACAGACAGACGCGCCTCACCAGGCTCCAACGCATACCTCACCCGCACCGCAAGCCCCATGGATGCGTCAGGATCGAAGCCCAAGACGCCGCTGCCATCCTCAACATAAGAGAGCAATGACGGAACCGCGCCCTCGAGGTTGTAAAGCAGGTTGGTGGCATCAACACCCTTCGCCTCGACGACTGCGCGGCCACCATCGCTGCCATCGCTGATGACCTCCATGCCTTGGATTCTCACTGTACGACCGAGCGCCAAGATGGGGATGAGCTCACCCATGGTGTCCCCAGTGTTCGAGAGGGCCGCATCGATGAGAGAACCTCCGTATGGCCCCAGGGAGATCTCCGTCCCGGGTCTCTGCAGTATAAAGGTGGCGACATCGTTCTTGAGATAATAGTCCCCGACTCGACCGTAGGCAGCCTCACCGGCAGGGACCAAGCTACCAACATTGGCCTCCGTGATAATGCCGGCCAAGGGCGTTGGCGCATCACACGCGGCGAGAACAAACAATGGGCACAAACATGCAATTCTCATCCGGCTGAGTGTATCAGTCATCGGTTGAGCTGTGAATCACCGCCCATCGCAGCCATCGCAGCATCGCAACATCGCAACATCGCAACTGGGCCGGGAATGTTCTCTCGTGTCTCCCCCGACGGTTGGTTGGTTCCGTCATTCGACATACTCGTGAGCGCCGATGTCCGGTGCCGACCCGAAAGGAACCCGGTTCCCCTCAATGTCTTCCAACAAGCCAACCTCCGCGCCGGTGTCGATGCACGGGGATCGTGGAGGACCGAACTGCAAGTGGAAATCGTGGTTGTCGGCATCAACGAAGAGCGGGTCGTGGGTGGGATAGAAAATGTTGTGGTCCTCAGTCGCGCTGCCCGTGATGTCTTTCAAGATGTTGTTTCGCATGACGACATTCGCTGCTGAACCGGCAATGGACACATCATCGCCGGCGTTCGCAAAGAAGGTGTTGTTGAGAATCTGGACTCCATCGGTCGCGGTAATTCTGAAACCACCGGGGTTGTTGTAGATCAAGTTGTACTGCAACTCGACGTTGTTGCTCAATCAGGTTATCCTTGGTCAGGGTGCAGCTGCCATTTCTGTCGGTGACAGTGACCGTCACGTTGTAGGTTCCAGGAGTATAGTAACGCCGCTGGGGATTGTCTGAACCGCTCACCGTCCCATCTCCAAGGTCCCACGACCACTTGTAGACCGTATTTGCGGCCAACAACTCGGCGGTTAACTGTACCTTCAGAGACGCTGACCCCAAACTGGGCGTTGCGGTGAAATCTAAGATGGGGCACCCCTGCGGATCTCCATCGGCACCGGTGAAGCTATCACCTCCTGTCTTGCCATCCGCGTCATAAGCCTCCCTATCAACATCTCGTCCGCTGTTGCCGATGACCCCTTGGCTGCATCCTTGCGCGGCAGATGAGATCCAGAGGATCGGAAGCACACAAAACCATTGGAGGTATGATTTTCCCGTAACGGTCACACCGTTCTCCGAGGAATCGTGTTTGGATTCCAGTGATCCCGAATCCCTCGGGATCATGGTCTTGTCAATGAGCTTGGCCAGGGCACCAGGGCGCGCACGCAGGGGGAGCCAATGACGACAGGGTGCAGTACTACAAAAAGATTCTCGTTCCCATTGAGTTCGTCAGCAACAGCTCCTCTTCAATCGGACGAACCAGTTTCGACATTGATGGCGATGGCATCACGGATATTGAGGATATTCGTTTCGACTCGGGTGATGATTGATGATTGTGGACGAGGTGATCGCGGCTGGAACCCTCCAATTCAAACGCAACCTGGCCGGTTGGAACGGTGAGCCGAGCGGGCACCAGGCAGTTTGGGAGCCTCATCGGGCCAGGTTGGTGGATTGTGGGTTTTTCACGGCCTTGACATATGCGACTTAGTCACTATAACTTGGTCACATGAAGCCGGTGCCCATTCATGAGGCCAAAGCTCATCTGTCACGCCTCATTGCCCGGGCCTGCGCCGGGGAGTCCGTCGTAATCGCCAGGGGCAAAAAGCCGATGGTGAAGCTCGTGCCCGTTGCTGGCGCGTCCGGACGGCAGTTCGGTGCCATGAAGGGCCGCGCCAGGGTCACGAAGGCATTCTTCGAGCCCCTGCCTCCAGAAGAACTCGAGGCGTGGGAGCAGTGAGACGTGCGTATTCTGCTGGACACCCACGCTTTTCTCTGGTGGCTCGACGGCGATGAGCAACTCCCGCCGACATGCCGCGGTTTGATAGCCGACGAGGGCAACGAGGTTCTGATCAGTGCTGCCTCGGCCTGGGAGATATCGACCAAGGTCCGCATCGGCAAGCTGCCCGGGGCAGAGGAGGTAGCGGCAGAGCTTCCAGAAATCGTTGCGATGCAGGGCTTCGACCCACTGCCAATCTCGGTCGCACATGCCCAGCGGGCGGGCGCGCTGCCCGGGCCACACCGCGATCCGTTCGACCGCATGCTGGCTGCGCAAGCCCAGGCAGAGAGCGTCGCCATCGTCAGCAACGACCCAGCCTTCGATGGCTTTGGCGTGCCGCGCATCTGGGATCAGGCAGAGCGTTCTGATGAGCGCGGCATACCTCGCAGCACACCCAAGAAACGTCGTCGGTGAGCCAGGCTCTTTGCCTCCGTCATGACCTCACATCACCGAGCACCGAGCACCGAGCACCGAGCACCGAACAAACCGTGGTACCTCACCTGGTTCGCCCGAGCAGTTGACGTAGGAACTGATCGAAGGTCTTTTTCACAACAAACTCAGCCCATCGCTTGACGGCGTACGCTTTGAACGAGGAGGGGCAGAAGCAAACGCTGGGTCTGGTTTCGGTCGAGTACGACGCTGTCGAATCGGACACCCGACTTAGCAAACAGCACCGCCGCGTGTCATGAGGGTACGTTCGACCATCAGATTGAAGAGGCGTTCCAATTGCGCTTGAACCTTAGCCGTTTCCAAAATCCCCATGGCTCGAGCGATCGCTTCAAACGTCGCCAAGCCATCCGGCCGGTTTTCGGCCCTGAGCCGATATCGGGTTGGGAGTCCGGGAGGGAGACTCACTCGCTCGGCTTTCTCCAGCCCTGGGACTCGGCGCCCGATCTTGGACGCCTGCCGCCAACTCCCATCCGGAACCACCAACGTCACCGGTCGCGGATCGCCGATCAACAATTCGCGAGTCAACCGGACGGCGTCTTCACTCGGAAACAAGAGCAACAGACGACGCGCCGCGTGGTGCAAATCGCCGAGATCTAGCGGTACGTCTCTATTGCCGTGAATACACAATTCGCTGTTGGACAGCGCCATCAATGCAAGGTTTCCTGTCGCCGTACTCTTCTTGTTTTCGTTGCGGTGCATGATCAAAATGAGGCGGGTGCGAAGATCTAGGCATGGCACAGCGTCGCACACACAGAGATCAACGTGCGTTCGACAGCGAATACAACGCGTAGCTCTTTTGGAACGCCGACCCATCGACGTTGTCTACCATACATATGCTAACAGCTCGACCCGACGCGTGAATCGTCGCCTACGACCTCTTTTTCGTCACGGTCAAACCAAGTGACATGTCGGACAGCGTGAGAGATCAAGAGCGACAGCCGTGATGCGGGCACTGCGCGCGAATCTGGGGATCAACACTGCGGCGGCGAGTTTGGGCGCTTCATCCGGCCAGGGGGGGCTGGGAGGTGCAGGGGGCAGCAGGGTGTCGTTGCTCATGAAGTAGACCCGTCAATGCTTGCCACGCGCAAACACTTACGTCATTAGAACTTGGGTCGCGATGTGAAGCACAACCAGATGCAAGTCTTCCGCAATTTGCATGTCGTGGATCGGGGCATGAACAGCCAGGTCAACCAATTGTTTGAGCTTGCCGCCATCGTATCCGCAGAAACCGATGGTTGTCGCGCCACGTTTGCGGGCGTAGCCGATTGCACGCAGCACGTTCTCTGAGTTGCCGCTGCCAGACAGGCCAATCACGAGATCTTTGGGTTGACAGAAATTGCGCAACTGCTCGACGAAGACATCCGCGTACCCCACGTCATTGGAGTACGCCATTACGGTTGAGATGCTGTCATTGAGGCAGATCACCCGCAACCGTTTTTCACGGCCATACGACACCCCTTTGTTCAGATCGCAGACCATGTGTGAAGCGGTACTGGCCGAGCCACCGTTGCCGAACGTGAAAACCGCGTTGCCGTCCTGCCTCGCCTTTTCTATGAGATCGATGAACTGATTGATGGCCTGACGATCTATGTTAGCGATCGTATGGCACAGCCGGTTGAAGTAATCATCAACGCGCTGCATCGTGTGGGTTCTGTTCAGACTCATGCGCTGGGTCTCTTTCGTACGCAAAGATTATTTGTGAGCCTCCGAATTCAAAGTGGAAACTCAACTCCTGCAAATCACGGAGCTCCTCGCGGAGCCGATCCTGCTTCTCCTCGACACAGTATAATAGCAAGAAACCACCTCCACCGGCTCCGAGCAGCTTGCCGCCACCCGCACCCGCCTTCAGGGCACGCTCGTACGCGTCGTTGATGCATTGGTTCGATATCTTTGTCGACAATCGCTGTTTGAGCTCCCAACCGGTGTGCATTAGGCGAGCAAAGGCGTCCAGATTGCCCTCAAACAATCGATCACGAGCATCGTATGCGAGCTCGACCATCTTCTCTTGAGTGCGGAACTTCCCTTCTGTGGCAATCTGCTTTTGTTGGTCTGCCAGGATGCTGTTCGCGTCGCGCTGGGCGTGAGTGTAAAACATCAAGAGCCTTCGTTGCAGACGCTGGATGATCTCGTGGGTCAACGATACGGGTGTCACGACCACATCGCCCGATGATAGGAACTCAATCAGGTTTAGGCCCCCGTATGCCGTGGCGTATTGATCCTGTTTGCCGATGGGGGAGCCAACCATGTCTATTTCTATTTGGCACGCCTCTTCGGCCAAGCGGTTCTTGGCGACGAATTGGCCCCGTTGAGCCGACAGGCTGTGCAGCAAGCCGACTGTGAAGGCACTCGAGGAACCGAGACCGGTCGACGCTGGCACATCCGCTGTTGACGAAATCTCCAACCCAGATAGGTAGTTACGACGGCGGAGACACTCTCGGACCAACGGGTGCTCCAACTTGGCGAGCTCGGAGCACTTTTCGGTTTGAGAGTATTTGACGAGGATTTTGTCACGTTCGAAGTACGGGTGCACTGATATGTACATGTACTTGTCTATGGTCGTACTCAGTACGGCGCCCCGTTGTCGTTGATAAAATGCCGCCAGATCTGAGCCGCCGCCGAGAAAGCTGACACGAAATGGTGTTCGCGAAATGATCATGTCGCCCCTTTGAGAGCAAGTGATTCCATCTGATTTCCCAATGTGAGCCTGCAGTCCGAGGTCGAGGCCAACCCACGTAGCAATTTCAGCTCGGGAAGAACTCGGTGTTGCCAGGTGTGTGCCAGTTCCGCTCTGGAAAGGCCGCGCCAGTGGCCGAGAGTCTCAAAGCGTTGTCGCAGAAGGTCGGTCGGCGCGTCGACGAAGACGCGCAAGCCGGAACAACCGTCTGGAGGCGTCAGTTCTAGAGCGCACGTTCCATCCACGACAAATACCCTAACGCCCCGTCCGTCGAGCTCCACCGGTCGATTGCTCAACTGCCGGTTGTGGCGGAGGTAAGGCCTCACGTTGACACAATCCCCGGTAGCCAAGCGCCTCAGACCTTGCTGCGCCTCATCGAGTCGGAATCGAGCGGTGGCCGGTCCAGCCTCGTCGCGTTCATTCAAGGGCTTGAGCCACATGTCCAATTTGACGTGCAAGGCCGAATGGCCCTGGGCCACAAGCTGTCGCACCAGGCGATGGGAGAGCGTCGATTTTCCGGCGCGCGGCGACCCACCGATGAGAACAACGAACCTCCCATCGGCCAAGCTCAAACGCTCTTCAACCCACGCCATCAATCTGTCGGCCACAGGGTCGGGCTCGGTCAAAAAATGCGCAGCCTGGAGAAGATTGTCGAAGTGGACGTCCGGCTCGGCGCTGGGATCATCCGTCCTGCATCCGTAACCAGTGCGAACGCCCAACGCTGGCAGTCCCATGGCGCGTGCTGCGAGCATGTCGCGCCACGAGTCGCCGATAACCAACGACTTCCTCAAGTCGATAGGCAGCTCGCTGGCCGCTTGCTCTAACATTCCGGGAGCGGGCTTGCGGCACCTACAGGATATCTTCAGGGCGGGCACCTCGCCGGACCAGCCAACCTCGGGGTGGTGGGGGCAATAGTACAAGGCGTCAATGAATGCGCCCTCCTGGCCGAGCAGCGTATCCAGTTTGGCATGGATGTGAGCGAGCATCTCGTCTGACATCTTGCGTTTGGCCAGCATGGGCTGGTTGGTTACCACAACCACGAGCCAGCCTGCTTCGTTGAGCGCGCGGATGGCTCGCGCCGAGCCCGGGATGAGTTCCAACTGCTCGCTCGAAACCAGCTCATCGACCTCACGGTTGATCACACCGTCGCGGTCCAAAAATGCCGCGGGCCGTGGTCGACTCCAGTGGCGCGCTGCCACCTGCCCGTTTGCCCAGGCGTTGCGCACAATCTCTAGGCGAACCGGTGTGCCCATGTCTTTGACGTATTCGGTCGTGCGGTATGCAAACACATGACCGCCCGACTTGAGCAAGCGTGGAAAAACGTCCCGAACGAAATCCTGCTTCGTCGCTTCTCGGATGTGTTTGAAAATCTGAGGGTGCAAAACGTAGAACGCCGCCGACACCAGGTTGCGGTAGTAACCCGCGGGGCGGCTTTTGGCTGGGAGAAAGGAGCGAATCTGCCCGCCGTCCATCACTTCCAGCAAGTCCGAGTCTTGCGGGTGGTCGTTAGGATGGGCCACCAAGGTGGCCGCACTCTGGTGCCTCCGATGAAAAGCAGCAAGTCGAGCCAGGTCTAGCTTGAATACCAGGTCGCCGTAGATAGCGAAAAAATCAGACTGAATCAGTGGCCCGAGAGCCGTCAGCCCACCCGCTGTGCCGAGGGGCTCTGTTTCGTGGACGTGCATGCACTCGACGCCGAAGCGTTCGCCGTTCCCGACGTGCGCCTCCACCTGGTCCGCAAGGTGGCCCACGAGAAAGTAGACCTTGTCCACGCCGTAATCGGCGAGCTCAGACAGGATATGATCTACCAGCGGTCTTCCAGCGATCGGCACGAGAACCTTGGGAATGGCCGGCGTGGCACGTCGAAGGCGAGTACCCCGGCCCCCCGCAATGATGACCGCCTCCCTAATCGGTGTCACCTGCTCAGACTGACCGGTGACAGACCATCCCTTCTTCGAATCATCCATTGTTGGGAACTCTTTCCCTCCTTGGACCTCTCATGCTCTTTAGGATGGGCTCCGCCAATACGCCAGAACTCCGTCGAGAGTTTCGTCGAGCGACCTCTGCGGTTGCCACCCAAGTTTCCGCAGTTTCTCATTGGAGCCCAGAAAGATGGGTTCATCTGTCCGCCGAATTCTGGCTGGATCGACCTCGACAACAATTTCCTTCTTCGCCTTGGCCTTGATGGCGTTGACAATATCCTCCATCAGATGGCTCTTGTTCGAACAGATGTTGTACGCTTCACCGGGGGTGGCCTTTTCTTTCAGCGTCCACAGTGCCTCCAGGCAATCTCTAACATCCGTAATATCCCTACGTGCCCCGAGATTGCCGACCCGCAATTTCGAGGTTCTCCCCTCTTCGACATCAACTACGCCTTTGACAAAATCGGAGACAGCGTCGCCTACCTTACGGGGACCAGTAATATTGAACAGGCGCGCCCGTATGATGTTCATTCCGTAGGCTTTCCAAAACAAGTAAGACACCATGTCCGTGCCAATCTTGCTAATGCCGTATGGACTCGATGGCCGGAATTCCTTGAGCTCCGAAACCGGCAACTCCTCCTCATTCGAAAAGCCGTATTCGGCCGAGCTGCATGCCATCACGGTGGTCGTGTCAACACCCAAGCGCCGGATGGCCTCCAGAAGGTGATAGGAACCATTCACGTTGGTATCAAACGTGCGCGCTGGATCGTCCCAGGACGGCAGCACATAACTCTGTGCTGCCATGTGGACGACGAGATGTGGTTTCGACCGAGCCACCACATTATTGACGTCGTCCTCTTTCGTGATGTCCCACTCAATCACCTCCAGCTTGTCTGTGACGTGATCAATGTTTTTCGTGCCGCGCTCGGCGTAGACGCCCGCAAAAACCTCATAACCACGTGACAACAGGAAATCGCATGCGTGGGATCCAATGAAGCCACATGCCCCAGTTACCAGTGCCCTCATACTATTCACCCTTTCATCCAACCAACGAGAACTTCGCTCGGAAAGAGCGAACTCAAACCACGTTCAGTGAACCCCCAAGGCCGCATAGGGCTGCTTTCTTTCTTTGGCTTGGCAGGTCCATCGGGCGACGATCCAATAATCACGAGTCGCCGCGCCGTTGGGCCTCGAGTTTTTTTCGAAGCATTGCCTTCTGTTTCGGAGAGAGCGCGCGGAGGTTGGCGCCCAATTTCTTCTTCTTGTCGGCGGTCACTGTCTTCTCAGGAGTCGCTTGCGCAGAGCCGCGTTCGCCTGCACCTTCTTGGCCCATTTTGAGCAGAACCGCCTCAAACGGGTCGATACTTACCCCGAGGACAAAATCTTCCACCGTCTTCTTCAGTAATTCCGATTGCTTTTCGTAATAGTCGCGGTCCGTTACGAGTCTACGCAGGGCATCTTCCCACGGACGAATGTCCTGCGGTGGCACGATTGGCATAGGGAAGAGACTATCGTCAATCTCGTTCATGTATTTCTTGATAGGTGCGACCGGCAACAGTTGTGCGACTCCCAAGGTTGACTCCTTGGGGCCGCCGTGGTCGCTCGCCAATACGGGTATACCGCGGCGCATGGCATCCAATATCGAGGTGCCATATCCCTCCGCCCATAGGCTCGGCATGAGCAAGACCCGCGCGTTTCGCAGAATGTCGTCTAGAGATGGTTGATTCTGCCAAATCTCCACGTTTGGCAACGCCTCCAGTTGCTTGCGGTCCTCCACGGTTGTTGCCCAACCAGGTACCGCGGCGAAGGGCAAATCGGGACAGGCCGACGCGAGACCTACAAAAATAGCGATGCCTTTGAGGCCGCTCGGATTCATCATAAGAATCCTGCCACGGTCAAAATTGGCGAGATTGGGATAGAGGACCGGGTGGGTTTCATGTACGGCACCGAGCGAATTGATAAACGAATCGATGCCACAGGCTTCGCGAACGTAGTCGCGGAAAAACCACCCATCGACGACGATCAATCGACTGCTCTTGACCAGCTCAGCGCCTCTCTTGGAAGGAAAAAAGCTTTCGGATCCGAATGGAAGGAACTGTGGTGTGTGCGCCAGGTAGACGACCCGCTCCGGCCCCTTGGCCAACGCCAACGCAAGTAGGTTCTGCGTGTACTCCTCCCCGCCGACCAAGACCCAATCAGGGTCGAATTCGTCAATCTCTTTGGCCAAAAAACGTCGCAATTGCGAAACGTCCTCGATCAAACGGAGTTCCACGTCGTTCGCCACGCCAGAGTACACACCGTCTTTGAACTTTGGCCGCACGCCCAGATTTGCAAGCTCGTGTTGAAATTGCTCTTCGGTCCTGTTCTTGTCGATTGCGGTCGTCACAGCGCGTACGTGGTGGCCTTTTTCTGCAAAGCCCTCGCAGATGCATCGATTTGATCGCGTCGCCCCCCCATAAGCGCGCGTGTATGCCAGTTGCATCGTCAACAAGATTCGCATTGGCCTTCGTTTCATGCAAGCTCCATTGCGGTATTCGAAGCTCTCACCACAGTCTACAACCCACCGACTGTTGATACGTTCGCCAACAAACCTTCGGATCGGACGACGCGTGCCTCCATGGAATGCGGATGATACACCAAACCAGGGCGATCGCAAAGGGCTAGTCTTGTTCTCTTGTTCTCTTGTTCTCTTGTTCTCTTGTTCTCTTGTTCTCTTGTTCTCTTGTT
>MGST01000020.1:0-7128 GCA_001798605.1 Deltaproteobacteria bacterium RIFOXYA12_FULL_58_15
AAGCACTTGGCGTCCAAACGTCCCGCCGCAGCCAGTTGCGGTGGTTTGCTCGACTTTTGGGTGACTCTGGTTGGGCGGGCAGGGGCTGCGGCGGGCGTTTGGGCGCCTCATCTGGCCACAGATGGTGGATCGTGGCTCGCCAGATTGCTTGACTGAGGTTAGCTGCTCATGCATGGTTCGCGAGAATTGAGCCTTCTTTTCGAGACACTGCGAAATGGGGGGAAGCATGGCCAAAATCCCACGGCTAGACGAATACATCGAACAACAGACCGACAAGTTCGAAAAGAAGCGTAGGCTTCTCATTCTCAGTCACCTCAGCTACAAGCCTACGGGTGAAAAGGTTGAGGAAGGTTTTCGCTACTTCGCTTGTGACATCGGCCAGCTTGTTCAGGCATTCTCGCGACAAGATTTTGGGGCCATCGCCAAGCTTCCCTTTGCCCTCGACGAGAGCGGTGACGCGGACACGAGCGCGGTATTGCTGGACCTGGCGTACACTCGATCTGGCTCGGTGGTGGCGGCGCAGCCAGTCGAGTACCAGAACTACAATCCAATAGCGGTCGCAAACCCCATCGTATTTGAAGGAGAGCGGGCTAAGGGTCTCGCGGCGCTCGTCAGAGAGCTGGACCAGAGCGCGTGAGGCGTTGGCGCTGGTGGATCAGTCGTTCCTCCCGTGTCGTCAGCAGTCGGATGATCGGCGGTTGGTTGAATGACTGCAAGCCAGCACGTCCTTTGCGTGGCCAATCAAGCTCGTAACCAAGCTGAGCTGGCCTAGCAACATTTCGCGGCTTGGAGTCGTCTGGGCACAGAGGAACCACATCTTGCTTTCCAAAAGCGTCAATGCGGTTTGGATCTCGCTGAGGTCGAAGCCCTCAGCCATGCGCTCGTCCGCGATCTTGCGCAGATGTTCAACCAGGGCATCGGGAGAATCGCCCACGGCACCCTCGAGAGCCGCTACGAGCTTTGTGCCACGGGTCGTCAGCAAATCGCGTGCGATTTTTTGGTAGTGCGGCGCACCGCCTTGCTGCAAGCCATTGACCAAGTTTTCGATGAGCTCATGGCGATGCTGGCGAATGAGGTCGAATAGTTGGGTATTCACCTTGCGCTCCTCAACTTCACGACGGCACTGGCAAGGCCGAGAAATTCGGCCTCATTCGGTGTCGGAGCTGGAAGTCATTGAACACCCGCACGGCAACGCTCGGTATGGCAACATTCGTCAATTTGGGGTCGCAAATATTGCTACATCGCAGGAGAGAGCCTGCAACACGTCATTTCGAAGAAACCGTCCCTTGCAGACGAGATTTTCTCATTCTCAAACAATCCTGGATAGCGCATTGACGGTGACTGAAAGAAGTCACACAACGAACCCAGGAGTTATGATGAGTTCTAAGTCGTATCTATCCACTGCAACGGCAAGAGCCGCCCTCGCGTCACTCCTGCTGTCCGCGGCCTGCGAATCAGACAAGTCACAGAACCGTGCGGAAGACAATAACTCGCCAAGTGTGGCCTCCCACAGTCCCGTCGATGACGCCGTCGGTGTGCCTCGAAACGCCTTGGTGAGCGTGGCATTCAGCAAAGCCATGGACCCGTCGACCCTCACAGCTTCGACGTTGACGTTGACGCAGGCTACGGCCGCTGTCGCCGGTGCCGTGAGTTACAGTGACGGCATCGCGAACTTCACTCCGGCCAACGATTTGTTGGCCAACTCGGTTTACACAGCGACCGTCACCACCGCTGCCAAGAGTCTTGACGACCACGCCTTGGCCGAAAACTACGTGTGGACCTTCACGACCGGGTCAGTCGTGGACGCAGTTGCGCCGACGGTTGTTTCCGTCAACCCTACCAATCTATCACCGGCAGTGGTGGTCAATCGCAGTATTACCGTCTCCTTCTCGGAAGCGATGAACGCCACGACGGTGAACGTGTCCAGTTTCACCGTGAGCGGTCCTGGCAACACGTCTGTAGCGGGCACGGTCAGCCACCTCGGACCGCACGCGACCTTCAACCCGAACGCGAATCTCGCACGGGACACCGTTTTCACCGCCAACATCACCACCAGTGTGCAGGACATGGCCGGCAACGCCTTGGCGAGCAACTACGTATGGAGTTTCACGACCGGCGCCAACCTCTCCATGGGCCCAGATCCAGTGCTTCTCGGCCGCGCCGGAGACTTCGTCATTCTGGCGAAATCTGGTGTCGATACCGTTCCGGACTCAGCGGTCGTGGGCAATGTCGGAGTGAGTCCAATCGACTCGACTGCGGTGACCGGCTTCTCCCTGACCATGCACGCGAGCAACGAATACTCGACTTCGGATCAGGTCACTGGCCAAGTGTACGCCGCCGACTACGCGTCGCCGACATCGTCGAATCTGACAACGGCCATCAGCAACATGGAAACCGCGTTCACCGACGCTGCTGGACGGCCCACACCCGACGAGACCAACCTCGGTGCCGGCGAAATCGGCGGGTTGACCCTCGTCCCCGGTCTCTACAAGTGGGGAACCGGCCTCTCCATCGCCACCGATGTGACGCTCCACGGTGGTCCCAATGACGTCTGGATTTTCCAGATTTCCGAAGACATCACCCAAGCCAACGGTACCCACGTCACCCTGAGCGGCGGGGCGTTGCCGAAGAACATCTTCTGGCAGGCCTTCGGCCAGGTGATGATCGGTACTGGGGCCCAGTTCCAGGGCATCTTGCTCTGCCAGACATCCATTGTTCTCGGGACGGGCGCGTCGGTGAACGGCAGGCTTTTGGCTCAGACAGCGGTCACGCTCAACCAGAACGCCGTCACGCAGCCCTCGTTGTAGCTGTGGTTTGGTTACACCATCTGTTTCGGAAGCACAGAGAAGGGCCCAGAACTCCTGCATCGTCCCGAATCTGACCATCCGCCGACCGGGCTCTTGGTCGCAGCCACTCCAATCTCCATGTTGCTCGTTGCCCGAACAGCGTTTGCGGCCTGCTCGATCAGGTTGATCTGATTCTCGCGCGCAATCTCTGCGAGAGGATAGTTGAGGGGCTCATAAGTTTTCTCCGCAAGAATGCCTGGGGTCCCGCGGTGTGTCTTGCCAATGCGAATGAGGTTGCGTTTGAATGCTCTTCCCAATTGGCATTTGATCGTCTCCGCACCGATATTGAACACAGCAGTTCTCGTCGCACCATCGTAGCTGACGTTGATCTTGTCGCCATCGAAAACCGCATACGCGATTCGGTGGAAGTCGTGGCTGCTCTCGAAACACTCCGGTTTGATCGCGAAGCTCAGGATGACTTGCCGGCAGGCATCGACGGTCTCAGCCAAGGCAAGATGGAAATTCCCACCAGTTCCCAAGGCCAGGCAAGAAGTTGCGTCAACCGCAGTGCCAACGGTCAATAGGGCATACGGATCGTGGGTGAGAACGCTCAGCACCATCTCCTTGGCCGCCGTCTTCAAGTGCTCTTGCAGCAAAACCCGCACGTCATTTTGGATGCCCTTCTGGCTGTGTGCGTCAACCCCCAGTCCATGGTTATCCGCAGGCCCGAACAGAACCTGCAACAGACGGCCGCACCATTTCAACAGTCGCGCATCGTTTGATTGCGTGAGCGTGTCTGCGAGGAAACCCACGACTTGTCTCGAGTTGTTGCCGAACGCTGCATGCAGCGCCGCCAGCGCGTCCTGTGGAGGGCACGCATCGTTGGTGAGGACGATTTTAGCTACAGCCGGTGCTTCGCCATACTCTTGTTGGTAGGCGATGAGTTTTGGGATCAAACTTTCCTCGAGAAAAGAGCGTATCGCTCTTTGGCGCCCTGGCTGGGGCTGGTTGACACTCTGCTTGGGGCCAAGCAGCATGATCTCATGTCGCTCTTGACTCCATTGTGCAACCTGCTCCTTGGTCAGAAACTCGAGTTGTCGCTTTGACGTTGTCGGCAGGTTCAACGACTCTAGACCGCAAATGGGATCACCAAATTTGAGGGTATCGAACCATCCTTCGCCGATTGACTGCGCCAAAATCTTAGCGAGGCCGATGGTACGCACCCCCTCGGTGCCACTGAGATGGTGCCGGTGCAAGCGAGCCAACAAAGTTGTAATGGGGACAACCGTTCCCCAACGCGACTGAATGCGCAACAAGGCACTCGTGGGGATGCCAATCCAAGTACGCAACTCCTCATCGAGTTCTTTGTTGATCGTCGCAATGGTCGATTGGGTCCACGGAAAAGGGTGCTTCTTTTTGAGGGCTTCAAGATGCTCGGTTGCGTTTGCGTGCGGATCGAGAAGACAGAGTCTCTCGAGAAGGTCAACAAATGCCTGGGGGTCCTCCACCCGCATTCCGGAAAGCGGACTCACAACCGACGAGCGGTGGAACATGCCCAGATAGGTGAAGACCTTCCTTTCTTGGCCCCGATCGAAAACAACATCGGCCCAATCGATACCTGCTCGCTTCGTCCACAACCCTCGCACGTCGGCCGGCAGCGACTCCCGCGTTGGCGAGGTCTTCCCGGCCGGCCAGTTTCTGCCAGATCGTTTGCTTCTCCGGCGGGCAATCTTTCGCCGGCGTTTCGCTCGGGATCTTGCCTATGGCATTTGCCTTGCCGAACAGAGAAGCGAAATCGAAATGGCTGGACCCAAGGGCGTCCTCGACGGTGGCTTTGGCCTGTTGCATCACCGCGTTGTTGGACGCGAACGACAACTTGGAGAGCTGGGTTTTGAGTTCGGCTTCAGTCGCAGGGAGGCTGTCTTGCCAAAGCTGCTCGAGCGCCTCTTTGACTCTTTGGGAATCGAACCCCTCTGCCCCACTGACCGTAGTCCTTGTCATGGACGCCTCTCATTCCATTCACTTTGTAATTCAACGAGGTGATGCCCACGCCGGGACTTAGACTTGAGGTGGTGCTGACCGCAGACCCAAGACTCGCCATACGGCCAATGGTGTCAACGACATTGCGTGTGATGACACAATCGCCATAATTTACACTCAATCGAATCCCCCCGAGAAAAATATCCGAGATCTTATTACCTTCAATGACGATATCTCTTCCCGCATAAGACGAGTAAATACCGATCCTCTGAATCTTAAAGATATCGTTGTTTTTCACCGTGACATAGTTGGAATCATACATATAGATTCCGTAATGACTGGCATGGAGTAGCTCGAGGTCTTCAATGACGAGGCGATCCTTGTCGTTACCAATGCTTATTCCATGATCATAGACCGAACCTCGAACAGCGCCGTTCGCGGGCGAGTTGCCATCGGGCGGCCAAAAATAAAGCGTTTTCGTGGCGGCGTCGTAATGCCATTCCCCCGCTTGAGTTAAAAAGACCAGCTTGTTAGCCAGAAAAAAGCCCTCATTGACGTCCAATTCCCAATGCGGCTCAGAATCGAGGGCGATGGTTTGGCCGTCGGAAGCCACCACCGTCCTTTGACTCATGGTGTACAAGTTGGTTTTTCCCGCCCACATGGCGTTCTTGTAATAATCGAGCTCCTGACTGGGTAGGCTCGTCGAAACAAATTGCGTGGGTGGTTCGACTGTCGTAATGCGGATGTATCCGGCCTTGGGGTATCTCGCCAAGTTCGCTCTGCGCCCCTCCACAAAGAGCTGCGTGATGTCATGGCTCACCGTTGCCTTGTAGATATTCCCCGAGTGCAGAGTCCACCCGGTGATCTCTTCCGAGCCGTAGATTCTGGGTTTTTCTCCCACCCCGTAAGCGCCGTAGGTGATGGGATTTCCCGCAGTCCCGGAGGCGCTCACCGTCACGGTGCCGCTCCACATGTCGCCGCGTTTGAACAAAATGGCATCTCCCGCGTCAAGGGGCGCTGTGTTCACCTTGTCGAGGGTCTTCCAGGGGGCCGAAGCAGACAAGCCGGTGTTGTCATCTGCTCCCTCGGAAGAGCTGACGAAGTGAACCTTGAACGCGCAGGCGTCTGTCTGATGCACCTCTCGGCAACAATAGCCCGCGCTCACCACACCCTCCCCGCAGCGGCAGTCGAACAATATTTCTCCCAAGTCGCAGTCGGGAACCACACACGCGTGGGTCTTTTGCTCGCTCGCGCAGCAGTAGCCAGCATCCACGAGGGTTTCGCCACACAGACATGCGCTCGTGACCTCGCCCTCACCGCAGTTGGGGACCTCTCTACACGGGTTCGTCTGGTGCTCGCCATCGCAACAGTAGCCCGTATCAACAAGGATCCCACCACAGTTGCATTCTTCTGTGAGTGCCCCCGCGGGACAAGGTGAGTGCAGCTCTCCTCCGCCTGAAATAATACCCCGACACCCCGAGATGACGCTTCCCGAAATGAAAAGGACCCCGTACAACAAAGTCATGCTTCCCCGAACGACCCCGGCGTTCACCCTCCTCGCGAGACACGGCGGACACTCGCCGCGCATAAGAAAATCTCTGGCTGCCATCATTTCAGCCCACCTCTCTCATTGTCTTAATCGACACGCTGCGAGGCACGAGTACGAGGCTCACACGCCCCTATTCCCGAATCAAAATCTGCGACGTAAAGGGCTGCAAGGTCAGAGGCGACACAACTGGTGCGCCCTGCAAATCGCGGTAGCTTCCATCTAAGGTGAAACTCTTGACCCCTTTGGTGTCGTTGTAAAACATTTCCTGCGTCTCACCCGCGTCGAGGGACGTTGCGACATAGGTTGAACTTTCATCACCCGCGATGAAGGTTTTCCAATCCTCAAAATCTAGGTAGCTTCCATCCGAATCTCTAAAAACCAAATCACTTTCAAAGGGGCAAACGTAGGTATTGTCATCAAAGCGGGCGTTGCCGTTCGCATAGCTCACCACCAGTTGTCTGGGCAGATAGTCATCGGTGTCTCTGTGGACGACTATCAAATTGTCTGTCACCTGGCTTGCTGCTGTACCGCTCATCCCACCGATTTGGATCCCCTGCCGTGCATCCATGACGGTGTTGCAGCGCACAAGATGATTCTCCGAATTGTGCAAAAAGATCCCAGAATCCGAAACGCGTGTAATCGTGTTGTACTCTGCGGTGATGTTGCGTGAGGGCTCATCGAGATAAAGGCCCTCACCGTAGTTACGTGAATAGGTGTAACCCGATTTCTCTCCCACCACGTTGTCAATGATGTTGTATCTCACGAGGGAGCCGGATGTGCTCACACCGCCGGTATAAATCCCTCCCCCATCAC
>MGST01000020.1:7145-22003 GCA_001798605.1 Deltaproteobacteria bacterium RIFOXYA12_FULL_58_15
TCCTTGATGAAATTGTATTGCAGAAGAGAATTGCCTCGCCAGAAGATGCCATTGTAGTTCACACCGACAACGCGGTTGTATTCGATGGTGTTACCATCCCCGTTGATCTCCATCCCCGTCCCGCCGTTATCGTGCGCCGTACCATGCAGCCCCAGCTTCTCGAATTCGCCAATCCGAGTGACCGTATTGTCGCGAACGATGGAGTTTTTGATCCACATGTAGATGCCGATCCCATTGCAGTCGTCGACATGGTTATTCGCGATGAGCTCACGCTCATTGGTTCCTTCAGCCCATAGGCCGTGTTTTTCCTGACCCTCGACGAGATTGTCCGTAATTTCCAAATCATGGCAACCGTTGCCTACCCGAATTCCTTTCTCTTTCTGTTGCAAAATGTGGAGATTCCGAAGAGCGACATGGCTCTTGGCGTAAAGATAGATTCCATCGGAGATGCTCGAGCCCCGAACCTTAGCGTGTTCTGGAGATACTCCGTCAGGGAACCAAAGGTACACAGTGCCCTCGGCCGTATCTTGATACCACTCTCCCTGTGAATCCAAAAATTCAAGCTTGTTCATCAACAAAAAGCCTTGGTTTGCCGCCAGGGTTCCATCGGGGGCAGAATCGAGCGTCAATGTCTTGGAGCTTGAGAAGACCACGGTGCGCATGATGGAATACCAGTTTGACGTTCGCAGCAGAACGCGCGCGTCCGCATAATCCAAACCCGCATCCAAATCGTCACTGGTGAACTGCGTCTGACTAGGGACGGATGTGATGATGCTGTAGCCCGTGTTGCTAAGCCGTGCGGGCCTCATCTTGACACCCTCCACAAAGAGCTGCGTGATGGGAGTGTCAAAAGTTGCCTTGTAGATACTCCCCAAGTGCAAAGTCCACCCCGTGATCTCCTCCGAGCCATAGATCTTCGGCTTCGCTCCCGCCTCATAAGCGCCGTACGTGATGGGATTTCCCTCAGTCCCGGAGGCGCTCACCGTCACGGTGCCGCTCCACCTGTCGTCGCGTTTGAACAAGACAGCATCTCCCGCACCAAGCGGTGCCGTGTTCACTATGTCGAGGGTCTTCCAGGGGGCCGAAGCAGACAAGCCGGTGTTGTCATCTGCCCCCTCAGAAGAGCTCACGTAGTAAACCTTGAACGCGCAGGCTTCTGTCTGCTGCACCTCTCGGCAACAATAACCTACGCTCACCACTTCCTCCCCGCAGCGGCAGTCGAAAAACACTTCTCCCAAATCGCAGTCGGGAACCTCTCCACACGGGCTCGTCTGGTGTTCGCCATCGCAACAGTGGCCCGTATCGACAAGGCTCCCACCACAGTTGCATTTTTCTATCACCACCCCCGCGGTACAAGGTGAGTGGAGCTCTCCCCTGCCTGAAATAATACCCCGGCACCCCGAGATGAGGCTCGCCGAAATGAAAAGGACCCCGTACAACAAAGTCATGCCTCTTCGAACGACCCCGGCTTTCACCCTCCTCGCGAGACACTGCGGACACTCACCGCGCAAAAGAAAATCTCTGACTGCCGTCATTTTAGTCCACCTATCTCCTTCTCCCATTCTACAAGCTGCGCGGCTAACGTACATGGTTTGCACGCCCCTATTCCCGAATCAAAATCTGCGATGTGAAGGGCAATCCGCGCCGTCCTCGAAGCGGTCGGGTTATCCGGAGGATTGGCGCGCCATAATTCTCGACATCAAGGGCCACTATTCTCGATAACAAATCGGCATCGGTGAAAAACTGCGCTACGTTCGGTTATCCAGACATCACGTGTCACGTCAAAGAACGGCCGTTGCGATTTCAAACCTCGTTGAGGAGGTTCCCCTCCCGCCATTTTGGCAGATTTTGTTCTTGCCCAGGGGAAAGGGGCTCTGGTAATCCGCCACAACAGTCGGGCGAAGTTTTCTCGGCAAAATGGAAGAAGGTTGCGCCCATGCCATTGGCAATCCATTGGCTCGTTTTGTGTATCCCATCTTTGGCTTTGCTTGGTCCCCGTGTGGCGAGTGCGGATGAGTGGGCCTCCGAAGTTCCAATTCAGACCGAAACGCCGATCCAACCGTCTGTGGTCGATTCCGCAGAGCTGGATGTCGAAGTGGTTCCCCCCTTGCGGCCATATCAAGCCCACCTCCTTCGCAAATGGTTCGAGAAGGTGGGGCAGCGCAGAGCGGGCGAAACCTTTGGTGACCTCCTTGTGCGGGCCGGACGTTGGCAGATCGGTCAGCGCTACGGTGGGGTCCGTAAGAACCCCGACGCCGAAGAAACGGAGCAACTGCGGGTCGATCTCAGCCGTTTTGAATGTGTGTCGCTGGTTGAATCAACCATCGCCGTCGCGCGTTGCGTTTGGCAAGGACAGCCAAATGAGCAATGTTTTGCCAGAGAGGTTGTGGCGTCCCGGTATAGAGACGGCGAACCGGTCGGTTATGCCTCACGACTTCATTATTTCAGCGATTGGATCGAGGACAACGACAAACGAGACAGAATTGAGCGCTTGACGGAAATGTTGGGCGGGGAGCCGATGATTCAGCCCTTCAATTATATGAGCCAACACCCCCGTGAGTATGATGGATTGGCGGATGCCACTGAGCTAGCACAAATCTTGGATGTGGAAGCAAGGCTCTCCAGCCAACAACACTACGTTCTCGACAAACGGACCGTGGCAAAGATTCAAGACCAACTCCAAAACGGCGATTTGGTGGCGATCGTTAGCAACAAACATCCAGGGTTGATGATCGGCCATGTTGGCTTTGTTGACCGGGTGATGGCAGGCAAACCTCGCTATCTCCACGCGTCGAGTTACCACCAACGGGTCGTGCTAACGAGAACCGACATTGCCCATTATGTTACGAGTCAGACACACCGACTCGGCATTCTCGTGCTGAGGCCGGTGCCGCCGAAAACGCCATACAAGCTCGCACAGCTACGCTGAGGGATGATGAAGATGACGGCGGATCGGGCGCAGCCTTCAATGAGGGCCATGGCAGCTCGTCTCGTTTCAAGTGCGATCAAGGGAGAAACAGGAGGTCAGCACCCGGATCGGAATGTCCAATCGTCAACTTCCTGGCATCGCCATCGCCGACGGCATCGACGACCACCCGTTGTCCGTCTTTGAGATCTCCAGCCACCAGCGCCTCAGCGAGCGCATCGGTCACAAGTGCCTGAATTGTGCGTTTGAGAGGGCGGGCACCAAACTCCGAATCGTATCCCTGTTTGACAAGAAATTTCTTGGCGGCGTCGGCCCACTCGATGGTGATGTTCCTATCGGCAAGACGCTCTTCCAGCTTCTTCAACTCCAGATCCATGATCGCCTCAACATGATTCATTTCGAGGGCTTTGAATGGAACGATGTCGAGGCGGTTGATGAATTCGGGTGTCAGCACCTTCTTGGCTGCCGAAACAAGGTGTTCTTCATTGTTCTGCACGGCCGCATTCTTCTGCGAAGTTGTGTCATATCCGACAGCTTTCTTCTCTTGGGCGGCGCGGGTGCCGATGTTCGAGGTCATAATGATAATGGTGTCTTTGAAATCGACAGTTCGACCGGTACTGTCTGTCAAACGTCCGTCATCCAACGTTTGCAACAGAAGTTGGAGAACATCGGGATGGGCTTTTTCCAATTCGTCGAGCAAGACGACCGTGTAGGGCTTGCGCCGCACGGGCTCGGTCAGCTGCCCGCCCTCGTCGTGTCCCACGTATCCTGGGGGCGCACCAACGAGCCGGCTCACCGCATGCTTCTCCATATATTCGCTCATGTCGATGCGAACCATGGCATCAGGAGATCCGAAAAGATAATTGGCCAACCTCTGGGCTAGGTGCGTCTTGCCAACACCGGTATCTCCCAAGAAGAGAAAACAACCGATGGGTTTGTTGGGACCGCGAATACCGGTTCGAGCACGCAGCACGGCCTTGGTGATCTTTTCGACCGCATCGTCTTGGCCAATCACCTCCCCTTTGAGAACAACAGACATGTTCAACAATCGCTCTCGATCGTCACCACCGAGAGCCACTGGGATACCAACCATCTCAGAAACCTTCTCCGCGACGTCTCGGGCCGTCACCACATTGCTCTCGCGCTTGCGGTTGGCGATCTGGGAGTTGACGTACGCGCCGACCTCGTCGAGAACATCGATTGCATTGTCGGGGGCGGCTCGGTTGTGCATGTAGCGGACGGAAAGTTGCACGCTGGCATTTAGAGCCTCGGGAGAATACGCCACACCGTGATGCTCTGCATATTTACCCTGGCATCCCTCGAGGATCTTACGGGTTTCGTCCGGTGACGTCGGCGGTGCCAAGACTTCGTTGAAGCGTCGCTTCATGGCGGCGTCTTTTTCTATGTGTTTGCGATATTCCTCAAGGGTGGTGGCACCGATGACTTTGATCTGACCGCGGGCGAGTGCCGGCTTCAGAAGATTGGCAGCATCCATTTTTCCCTTGCCATCACCCGCTCCCATGATCGTGTGAATCTCGTCAATGAACACGATGACGTCAGGGTTTGCCTCGAGCTCGGCGATGATCGATTTCATCCGCTCTTCAAAGTCGCCGCGGAGCTTCGTTCCAGCGACAAGCGAGGACGTATCGAGCATGACGATTCGTTTCCCTCGAAGGTTCTGGGGGACCTCACCGTTAACGATACGCAACGCTAGACCCTCAGCGATGGCCGTCTTGCCAACACCGGGCTCACCGATAATGAGAGGATTCGCCTTCTTGCGCCGAGACAGAATACCGGCGAGACGGTTCATCTCGTTCTCGCGGCCGATGACCGGGTCGAGCTTTCCATCGAAGGCAAGCTTGGTCAAATCCACGCCATACGAGTTGACAATGGGGGTGGAATCCCAGCGAAAGTTCTGCCGGATCTTGTTGCGTGTCGAGTTCTTGACTCGCAACGCCAAGATATCCGTTGGCTTCTGGAAGTCCAACTTCATACCCTTGGCCACTGCAAATTCCCGTACGAGTGCGACAATAAGGTAGTCCTCTTCGAACAGCGCTTTTCCCAACAGCGTTTGCAGCTCCGCCTTGCAAAGGCCCTCCAACGTCGACTTCTTCTCTTCCGCCGTCATTCCGTTCAGTGCCTCGACGAGCGGATCCAGACTCGGCGTGTCGAAAAATGGTTGGCCAGCCGCATCCATGGAATAGGAATCTTGGGAGAACACACCGGAGACGTTGGCAGTTTTGGCAGTCGCCGAGGCTGACGTAAAAGGTGGCAACGTCTCGAGCCAAGTGGCGATCTTGAGCAAGTCGTCGGCAAGACCCTCACGGTAATCTGTCGAGCGCCTGTAAGCCTCCGCCAGATCGACGAGGGTGGGGTGACCGGGTTTACTGCCCGCGCTCATACGCGCCTCGTTGAGCAGCTTGTGGGACGCGAGGGTAAATAGAATGCCGCCGCGGTCGTCGGGTAGCCATCGGGTCTTCTTTGTCACCGCCTGCTCTTCTTCCCTTAAACGCATCAAGCGACCAACGATCACCCGCATGGCTTTGGGTGCTCGGGCAAACAGGGCCTTGGCCCCTCTCGAATCGCCGCCGCCGGCCTGAGCTATCGCATAAAGAAACACGTCTGATGGCTCGACGAGTTGCTGACCGTTCAACATGGTGATCTTGGAGAGGGGACTGTCCTGCCACCATTGATTGGGGTTCGGGTAGCTACCCCCGTCGTAGTTGGTACTGAAGGAAAAGCGATTGATTTCCATGATATTGGAGTCCAAATAATGCTGCTCGCCAATTCGAACAACCGCTCAGAATACTGACACAAAACCTCGTTTCTTGTCACGGAAACAGTTCACGGATGGGACCGACAAAGCAGAATCATCGACTACAAGACCTCGGAGATGACCACTCGATTTCGCCCTTCCCCTTTGGCAGCGTACAGGGCGTCGTCAGCTAGCTTGAATATCGGCGTCGAACCCAACCTGTCGGCAGGAAGGCTCACCACACCAGCGCTCACGGTGATTTCCCCGATGGGTAGGTTGCCAAGGCTCGATCGTTCTACGTCACGGCGTAGCTCCTCTGCGATTCGAAATGCCTCACCCCGACCGATTCCCCCGGCCAGCAAGACCACAAATTCCTCGCCGCCATAACGTGCGACCAAATCCTCCCGGCGCAAGCGCCTGCGGAAAATGGCCGCAAGATCTCGCAACACTTGATCGCCAATCTCGTGACCATGTTGGTCGTTGCACTGTTTGAAGTGATCGATGTCAATCACAATCATCGCGAGTGAAAGACCGGAACGCTGCGCACGAGCTACCTCGCGGGCTTTGCGGTCCTCGTAGAGGCGTCGGTTGAGCAAACCCGTCAAGCCGTCCTGCTCGGCAAAGTCGCGCAATCGACTGTGCACATGCGCTTGGTCGACAGAGATGGCAGCCAAATTGCAAAGCGTCATCAATCCTTGCATGTCCCGGTTTTCAATGGGCCGTCTATTGAACGCATTGTCGGCGAGAACCACCCCCAAGACTCGACCTTGGCGAACGAGCGGCACACAGGCAACCGGATGAAAGATCAATTCTTCGGTGCCAACATCATCTGGCGCAGCAGAGGCAACCGCACGCATTGTATTGGAGCAGAACGGCTCTTGGGTTGTGGCACAGTGCGCAACAAGGGTGTCGACGTCGACCCTACCCCCCAATGATGCGAGCTCGGGCTGCCTCAAATCAAGATCCACACAGATATGCGCGAGACGGCGTGTCAAGGTGTTGGCACGAGGATCATTTGCGGCGGCATGATAGGAGGCCAGGAGACTCTCCAAATCCATGTGCTTTGCCTCGATCTCGTTCCAAATCCGTTCGGCTTCAGTGCCGGTCACCGGCCCGACAGCGTTTGCCGCCCGCAGCTTGCGCCGTTCGGGATCACCGAGAAAGAGGCACGCGCGATTGAAATTGAGACCCTCACCGTGAGTGATCCCAGAGAGAATGATGTAGAGGATCTGGTCGAGCTCGGCGGTACCAAGCATGGCCCTGGTTACGGTGAGCTGAAAACGCATTTCCTCGAGAAGCTGACGATCTGATGCAGCCATCGGCGGAAGGTTGCACGGTAATGAACCCGCATACAAGCCATGAGTGACCCTTTTCCGCGGATAGGCGTTCGAGGTGAATTCGAGGTGAAATAACGTTGTGCCGCTATCACGTTGCCGTCAGATCGTTGATGGTCTCGCTGAGCGACTCGGCGAGTTGGTCCCTGCGGAACGGCTTCTGCAGGAATTGCCTCGCGCCGAGATCGAGGACCTTCTGCGCTTCTCCCTCCACGCTGTAGCCGGAGCAGACGATGACCCGCACCTTGGGATATGCGGCGCGCAGGCGCTCGAACACTTCCCGGCCGCTCAAGTGGGGCATTACCAGATCGAGGATCACAACATCGAAGCTCTCGGGCTTTTTTGCAAACAGTGCGACGGCCTTTTCGCCGTCCGAGCAGCACGTTACCGTGTGACCCAGCGTCTCGAGAAGGCGCTTGCCAACCTCGAGCACCATCTCCTCATCATCGATCAACAGAACATGGTACGGGGCCACAAACGGTCGCGGCTCCGACTGCGACAGCGCGACCTCGGCCCGTCCACCTTCGATGGCAGGAAAGAGCATCTCGACGACGGTGCCTTTTCCCAACTCAGATGAGACGTTGATGGACCCGTTGTGGCTGCGTACCGTACCGTAAACCGCAGCCAGTCCCATGCCCGTACCTTTGCCGGGTTGCTTGGTGGTGAAGAACGGCTCGAAGATACGCTGCACGGTGGCCGCGTCCATCCCCGTGCCGGTGTCGATCACTCGCACTCGAACGTACAGCTCGTCCGCGCCAACGGAGGTGTGCTCTGGCAGGTCGGCTGCCGTCATCTGGTCGGTCTCGAAGCGGAGCTGACCACCATTCGGCATGGCGTCGCGTGCGTTGAGCCCGAGGTTGAGGAAAGCGTTTTGAATCTGTGTCGGATCGCCGAGAATGACTGGACTTCGGGCACGGAAAACCTGCTGGAGGGAGATGCGCTTGTCCACGGACCGGCTGAGAATGGCGATGACCTCGATGATGATATGGTGCAGGTCGATCTCCATCTGCAGGAGTTTCCCCTTGCGCGCGAAGGCTAACAGTTGTTTCGTGAGATCCCCCGCACGCCTCGTGGCTCGCAACAGCTGCTCCGCGTGGTTGCGGAGCTCGTCGTCGTGTTCCAGTCGCAGACGCAAGAGGTCGGCGTAACCGACGATGCCGGTGAGCTGGTTGTTGAAGTCATGGGCAACGCCACCTGCCAGCTCACCAATGGCGGCCATCTTTTCGTTCTGGCGCATGCTCTGTTGGAACCGAACCAGCTGCGAGATATCCCGCGTGATGACCCCAAGGAAATAGCCGTGCCGCGTCCGGATGGAGAACATCGTTTGCTGAATAGTCACCGTGTCGCAGTCCGCCACCACGATCTCTCGTTGTTCGAGGAGCTGCGCCGGCATCGTCGGCAGCTGATCAATGAGCTCACGTGCACGTTGTTTGAGCTCCTCGAGCCGTTCGTCGGTACGCTCCGCGATCGGTAGGAGCGTCAGGAGTACGTCCCAGATCTGTTTTCCTTCGGCTGCTTCGGGCGGGATGCGGGTGATCCGGGTCATCGCTGGGTTCCACTCGACGATGTCGCCCCTGGTATCGAGGATCGAGATACCGTCGCCGGACTGCTCGACCAAACTGCTCAGCTTTTCTTCGCTGTCGGCGAGTACCGTTTGGGAATCGAGGAGCTGCAGGTAAAGGCGACGGAACCCGGCCGCCAGGACGCCGATCTCGTTTGCGGGCAGGTCCTTCGCCTCGGGAACGCGGCCCGTCGCGACATTGCGAACGAGGTTGGCCAGGGGCCGGAGCACCAACTGAACCCCAAACAGCAGCAGTAGGCACGCGACCACGTACGCTCCGAAAAAAAACAAAGTGAGTCGGTTCAACACGTCCGCGAATGGATCAAGCGCGGCTGCCCGCGGTTGTGCGGCAACCACCGCCCAACCGGTGGACGGGATCGGACGATAGGAGGCGATGACCTGTTTGCCGTCACTCTCATACTCCACAGTGCCCTTGCGGCCTGCCAGTGCCTCGCGCACCGGTGGCCGCTCGGCTATCGCGATGGCGTCGAAGTCCCCGAACTGCGGCTCCATGCTCGAATGGGCGACGATGCGTCCGTCCCTCGATGTGACATACGCATCACTGCTGTTGTTTACGACTGCAGCCAGGTATCTCCTGATGTCGTTGTGCTTCGAGACCACCAGAACCCCACGCACGATGCCGACCACGGTCCCATCCTGTTTGCGAATGGGAGCGGCGAACCCGCTCACCAGGGTTTCAACCAGCGACTGGTGCACATCGAGAAACACAGTGTCGCCGCTGCGGATTGTGGCGTCGATCCAACTACGGTTTTCCACGGGAATGTCACGACCGACCAGTTGAGGCCGGCTGGGGTAGGAGACCCATGTCCCGTGGAGGTCAACGATGAAATAGTAGTTGAAGAATTGAGTGACTGAATTCATGCGCACAAGCACCCGGTCGAGCTCTGGGGGATGCATGGTTGCGAGTTCCGGTAGCGCCGCGACAGCCTCGATCTCTCGCTTGCCATCTACAAACATGTGGTTGAGGCTGTGGACGATGTGCTCGGAAACAATCTCCTGTTGCCGGTACGCCACATCAAGCGCCAACCGCTCCATTCGGGGTTTAACGAAGGTGAAGTGACCAGCGAGCAGGACGCTCAGAATCGCCACCATGGCGAGGACCAAGTTGAAGCGAATGGAGAACCGCCTCATGTCATCCCCCCAACTCGGTTCACAATACAAAAGTGCGCGTAAAAGGCTGCCTGCGGGATACTTGCACAATCTTTCATCTCGGCCAATGGCACAAGGGCAAGGACAGGGGCTCCGCACCTCTATAAGTGCTGCTGCACCAGCTCACAAAATGCACCCATGGTGTAAACCAGAAGACAAGCACGCGGCTCTAAGATAGGAGTGCGCTGATCGGACTTTGAGTTATTCAAGGCCCCACCTCACGAGGTGAACCGTATGCGCTTTTTGACTTGCATGGCTGTCCTCCTTGCGGTCGCCTGCACGGAGAAGGCCAAGATACATTTCGAGACAGCTACCGTCGAACGTGGTTCCATCATCGCCAAAGTAACGGCCAGCGGCACCTTGTCAGCATTGGTAACCGTCCAAGTCGGCAGTCAAGTTTCAGGCCGCGTTAAGGACATTCTCGTCGATTACAACGCGGTCGTATCCCGGGGACAGGTCATAGCCCGAATTGATCCGCAACTGTTCGAGGCTACCCGCGAACAGGCGCGCGCCAATTACGCAGCCGCCAAGGCCGAGGTCACCAAAGCTCGTATCCAGGCCGCAGAAGCTTCGCGACAACAGCAGCGTGCCGCTGGGCTTTTCGAACGCAAACTCATTGCAGAAGCCGAACGCGACACGGCCCAGGCTACCGCCGACGGCGCCGCGGCACAGGTGGATGCAGCAAATGGTCACCTGGCGCAGGCGTTGGCAACTTTGCATCAGAGCGAGGTGAACCTCCAATACACGCACATCGTCTCGCCCATCAATGGTGTGGTGATCTCTCGCAATGTCGACGTCGGCCAGACCGTCGCCGCATCACTGCAGGCCCCGACGTTGTTCGTCCTTGCCGAGGACCTGCGTAAGATGCAGGTCAACACCAGTGTCGCCGAAGCGGACATTGGGCGGCTCGACGCAGGTATGCCAGTACTCTTTACCGTCGACGCCTACGCTGGTGAGCGCTTCACCGGAACGGTGCGGCAGATCCGCAACGCACCGCAGACGGTGCAGAACGTCGTCACCTACGATGCTGTCATCGACGTCGACAATCCCGACCTGAAGCTGCGGCCCGGTATGACCACGACCGTGACCTTCATCTACGCACAAAAAGACGACGTGCTGCGGGTCCCCAACGCCGCGTTGCGCTTTCGTCCGCCACAGGATGTGTTGGCTAGGCAAAAAGACGACCACCCCAAAGGCGAAGCACCGAACCGGGTATCCGACACCACGATGGGGACCGGCCCCGACGACCGACTTCGCGATACGACCGATGGCACCGCCGTCGCGCCCAAATCAACGCGTTGGATCTGGTTGATGCGTGCCGATGCTCCAACCCGTGTGGCCATCGAAACAGGCATCAGCGACGGTGCCCTCACGGAGATCGCCAAAGGAGATGTCCAAGCTGGTGACATGGTCATCACCGACGCTGTCGGCGCCACTGGCACCTTTCGCCCACCCGGCGCATTCGGACGCCGTTAGAGAGGTCAAACGTGCAAGTTGCGGTTGATACGGTCCAGCTCGACGACATCTTCAAGCTCTACCAAACCGGCGACGTCCAAGTGCAGGCACTCGGCGGCGTGACGCTGCGGATTGCCCCTGGAGAGCTCGTGGCCATCATGGGTCCGTCGGGTTCGGGAAAATCAACTCTGATGAACATCATTGGTTGCCTCGATCGCCCGACCACAGGCCGCTATTCTCTCGCTGGTCAGGACATCTCGCGCCTCGACAAAAATGCCCTTGCCTCCGTGCGCAATCGTCAAGTCGGCTTTGTTTTCCAAAGTTTCAACCTCCTCACTCGTACCAGTGCGGTCGAGAACGTCGAGTTGCCCTTGCTGTACGCGGGCGTGCGCTCGGAGGAGCGTACGGTTCGCGCCCGTGCCGCCCTCGAAAGGGTCGGACTTGGTGACCGACTCACCCATCACCCCAGTCAAATGTCCGGCGGTCAGCAGCAACGCGTTGCCATTGCGCGCGCCCTGGTCAGCCATCCCCATCTCGTCCTCGCTGATGAGCCCACGGGCAATCTCGACTCGCAGACCAGTCTCGACATCATGGCCCTGTTCCAAGAGCTCAATCGGAGCGGCATGACCATCATTCTGGTCACTCACGAGCCTGACATCGCCGCTTTTGCTGCACGTATCATCACCATGCGGGACGGACGCATCCAATCCGATCGCCTGCAAACCAGTCTGCCTGCCACTGCCACGGTGCCGAGCGAAAGGGCCCACACCCCATGAGCCCCACTCAGACATTTCTCATCGCCCTGCGCGCGCTTGCCCGCAACAAAATGCGCTCGGCCTTGACCACCCTCGGGATCATCATTGGTGTGGCCGCCGTGATTGCCATGGTCGCCCTTGGCGAGGGAGCGAAACGCGAGGTTGAAGACGCTTTCACTTCCATGGGCTCCAACCTGTTGATGGTCCGCTCGGGATCGACCGCGCGAGGGGGGGCGTTCGGCGGTTTCGGTTCCATGCCTTCGTTGACCTGGGGAGACCTCGACGCCATCAGCGAAGAAGCTCATGCCGTGCGCGCAGCGGCACCAGTTTTGCAGACCGCTGCGCAGGCGCAGAGCGAAGAACAAAACTGGAACACCAACGTCACCGGCACCGATGCGGCGTTCTTTGCTATTCGCAACTGGCGCATTGTGCGGGGCACGGGGTTCACTGACTCGGACGTCGAGTCTGGAACGAAAGTGGCGGTGCTCGGTCAAACCGTGGTAGAAAAATTGTTCGGCACCACCTTCGACCCGGTCGGGCAGAGCATTCGCATCAACAACATTCCGTTCCAGGTAATCGGTGTTCTCGACAAAAAGGGCCAATCCCACCATGGTCAGGACAACGACGACACCATCATCATTCCCCACGCCACTTACCAGGCAAAGATCAAAGGTGGCCTGCAGAAGTTCATCCCCGGCATCATCATGGTCTCTGCAATCTCCGCAGAAGCCGCGATCTCGGCCCAAATGCAGATCAGTGCCATCCTGCGTGATCGCCACCGCCTGTCCGCAAGCGATGACGACGACTTCTCGGTACGCAATCTCTCAGAGTTCGCAAGTGCTCAACAACAGGGGACCGAGACACTCACCACTTTGCTCGCAGCAATCGCGGCGGTGTCCTTGTTTGTCGGCGGCATCGGCATCATGAACATCATGTTGGTGAGCGTCACCGAACGTACCCGTGAGATCGGGCTGCGCATGGCGGTCGGAGCCAAACCGCGCCACATTCTCGCCCAGTTTCTTGTCGAAGCCTTAACACTCTCTCTCGTCGGTGGCCTCATTGGCGTCATCTTGGGTTTGCTCACAGCGGGGCAGCTCGCTCGGGCTTTTGGTTGGCCTATGCTCATTCGCGCTGACATCATCGTCGTCTCCGTCATCTTCAGCGCAGTGGTCGGCGTCGTCTTTGGCATCTATCCGGCGCGCAAGGCGTCTCTGCTCGATCCCATCGAAGCGTTGAGGTACGAATGAGTATGAGAGCTTTCTCTGCGGTGTTTGCAGCGATCGCGTTGTTCCAGATGCCCGCGTCGATCGCGGCTGGGATCGCCAACAGTGCGGACGCGATTGAACAGCCGACGGCCGTGCATCCCAGTTTGTCCCTTGCCGATGCCGTCGAGTCTGCACTTCGAAACCATCCCGAAATCCGGCAGGCACGAGCCGCCACCGCCGGCGCAGAAGCCAGCGCCGACGTCAACCGCGCACCGCTGCTACCGAAGGTTGTCGCTTCTGCCAACTATCAGCGCGCCACGTCGAACTACCAGACCCGGCCGGGAGCGTTGCCATCTAGTCTCAACCAAAGCGACACGAATAGCTTCAGTACCTCCAACTATTTCAACTTTGCTCTGTCGGCCGGCCTGCGCCTTTGGGATTTCGGCCAATCGTGGAACCTCTGGCAAGCAGCGAAAGCTAGCGCAACCGCCGCGGGAGACAACGAGGACGACACCGAGTTACGAGTGATCTTGACGGCCCGCACCGCCTACTTCGCAGCCCGCGCCGCCAAGGCCATGCTACACGTGGCTTGGGAGACTCTGGCAAATCAACAGCGTCACCTCGCCCAGATTGAGGGTTTCGTGGACATGGGAACACGACCGGCGATCGATCTGGCCCAAGCCCGAACACTCACAGCCAACGCACGTGTCCAGATGATCACCGCGGAAAACGGCTACGCCACCGCCAAAGCGCGTCTGAACCAAGCCATGGGCGTCGAGGCGAGTGGCGACTACGAGGTGGAAGACCAAGCCTTCCCGATCGTTACCGACGAGGACGAGAGCAAAGACATCCTCTTTGCCCAGGCACTCGCCAGGCGTCCCGACCTCAATGCCGTGGCGGCAACGACGCGCGCCCGCGAGATCGAGCTCAACGCCGTCAAAAGTGGCTACTGGCCAACCCTCGACGTCTCAACGGGCCTTACCGATGGCGGTTCAGAGATAGGTAACCTCGCTTGGAACTGGCAGGCAGCCGCCAACCTCTCCTGGCCCCTCTTCGAAGGCGGCATGACTCGGGCTCAAAGCGCCCAGGCGACCGCCGCCTTGGAAACCGCCCGCGCGATAGCCGACGCCAGCCGTCAGAGCGTGCTCCTACAGGTTGAACAGGCCCGCCTCGCTGTCCGTGCTGCAAAGGCAGCATCGACCGCCGCGGGCGAAGTGGTCATCAATGCCCGTGAGCAACTACGATTGGCGGAGGGACGTTACGAAACCGGAGTCGGTAATGTTCTCGAGCTCGGCGATGCCCAGCTGTCAGTGACCAACGCCGCTGCCCAGCAGGTGCAGGCCGATTATGAGCTCGCCACCGCTCGCGCGGAACTACTGGCAGCACTTGGACGGCGATAGATCCATGCCCGAAACATCGAGGTGGTTCCTGTGTTCGTGAGAAAGCCGAGGCGGTCGTGCTCCCGAGATGAGGCTTTCTATTTTGTGTGAGCCTTGGCGAGCCGAGCGAACGTGAGGGGACAGAAAATCGAAATGACTCACCACAGGCCGGGAGGTCTTGGGCGCAGGATTGCCCTAAGGGCAAAGGTAAAGGCCGCGGACGCAGATGCCCCACTTGGGGGAGCGTGTGCATGTGAGTAGTAGGGCTCACACGCTGCAAGAAAGTGGGCCAGTCGGATTCTTTCGATGCAAGCGATT
>MGST01000021.1:0-20806 GCA_001798605.1 Deltaproteobacteria bacterium RIFOXYA12_FULL_58_15
CCCCGCCCCCCACGTCGCTGCAGTCGTTCGAGCAGCAATCGACATTCGAGGTACACGGATCACCGTCGACACGACACAGGCCGATGTCTCTACGGCATACGTTGTTGGTGCCGCTGCCATCGTCACCACAGGCTTGACTGCAACACTGACCCGCGAATTGGCAATCGGCACCATCGGCCATACAACCACTGACGGGATAGCAGCCGCCGAGTATGCCGGCGACGGTCGGACACGGATCACACGCATCGCCGAGGTTGTCGTTGTCAGCGTTGGCCTGCGTGGCATTGGCAATCTCGGGACAGTTGTCGTCGCAACCCATTGTCTCGAGATCCTCACAGGGATCGTCGCCCTTGACGAGACTGCCGTCGCCATCGTCGAGAATGTTGTCATTGTCGGCATCGGGATCGCAAACGTCGCCGACGTGGTTCCCATCGGTGTCATCCTGAGCAAAGTTGCGCTCGTCGATGCAGTTGTCGTCGCAGCCGGTGTTGGTGCCGCCGGTGCAATAGTTGTCGGTCGCACTGCCGGAGTTGTCACCATCATCTTTGACACCGTCGTTGTCGCTGTCCGTGTCGCAGGCATCCCCGAGGCCGTCACCGTCGCGATCGGCTTGAGACGGATTGGCGAGCCCTGGGCAGTTGTCGCACACGTCACCGGCACCATCGTTGTCGGCGTCTGCCTGGGAGGGGTTGATGTCGCGCACACAGTTGTCATCACAAGCGGTGGTGACGCCCCCGGTGCAGTAGTTGTCGGTGGGGTCGGCGGAACCATCCCCATCGTCACGAATGCCATCGTTGTCGGTGTCGTCCTCACAGGCATCGCCGATGCCATCGCCGTCGAGATCGGCTTGGGAAACGTTGGCTGCGTGGGGGCAGTTGTCACAAACATCCCCCAGGAGATCACGGTCGACATCGGCCTGCGCTGCATTGCCATCTAGCGGGCAGTTGTCGTCACAGGCGACAGTCAACCCATCGAAGCAGGGATTGTCTCCAGCGGTGCCATTGCCACCCCCGTCGTCCAAGATGCCATCATTGTCGCTGTCAGGATCGCAGGCATCCCCTTCACCATCAGCATCAACATCCTCTTGGCCGCCGTTTTGAATCAAGGGACAGTTGTCATCGCAGGCCACCGTGACCCCTCCCGTGCAGCGGTTATCCGTGGCATCGCCCGAACCGTCGCCATCATTCAGAATGCCGTCGCCATCGCTGTCCGGATCGCAAACGTCACCGATGTTATCGGTATCGGCGTCGGCTTGATCGGTGTTTGCATCGGCCACGCAATTGTCGCAGGCATCACCGACGTTATCACCGTCGGTATCGAGCTGCGCCGCGTTTGCGAGGGTGGGGCAATTATCGACCGGATCGTTGACCCCATCGAGGTCGGCATCGAGGGACGTCGGATTTGGGTCGCAGGCATCGCCGAGACCATCTAGGTCCGTATCGAGCTGGCCCACGTTGCTATGGTTCGGGCAATTGTCACAGGCGTCGCCAATGGTGTCGTTGTCGACATCGTCCTGCGTCGAGTTTGCATCGTTGGGGCAATTGTCACAGACACCACCGACCCCGTCGCCGTCGGAATCTGACTGCACCGCGTTTGTGATGCTGGGACAGTTGTCGCAAGCATCGCCGTAGGTGTCACTGTCACTGTTCACCTGATCGACATTGCTGACGCTCGGGCAGTTGTCGCAGGCGTCGCCGACGCCATCGCCATCAGGATCCGACTGGCTGGGGTTGGCAATGGCCGGACAGTTGTCGCACGCATCGCCGAACGAGTCGGCGTCGGAATTGGTTTGATTGGGATTCGCGACCCCCGGGCAGTTGTCGCAAACGTCACCGAGATTGTCCGAATCGGTGTCTGTCTGGGTTGCATTGGTGATATTGCGACAATTGTCACAAGCGTCACCCACCCCGTCTGCGTCGCTATCGGTCTGGGCCTGATTTTGCACAGAAATACAATTGTCACAGGCATCGCCCCACATATCACCATCAGTGTTCGCTTGATCCAAATTGACAACGGCGATGCAGTTGTCACAGGCGTCGCCAAGGGTGTCCCCGTCAATATCTGCCTGACTGAGGTTGCCCCGCGCTGGACAGTTGTCGCAGGCGTCGCCCACCGTGTCACCATCAACGTCCTCTTGGCCAAGGTTGACGTCGTTGGGACAACTGTCACAGGCATCGCCAAGATTATCGTTGTCCCTGTCTGTCTGTGTTTGATTCCAGATGCCCACACAGTTGTCACAGATATCACCGACGCGATCACGATCCGCGTCGGCTTGCCCCGGGTTGGATACACTCGCGCAGTTGTCACAGGCATCGCCTACCGAGTCACCATCGGCGTCGGCTTGTGATGCGTTGGCAATAATAGGACAGTTGTCACAAGCGTCACCTTGGGCATCGCCGTCACTATCGCTCTGGGTGGGGTTGGACAGACCAGCGCAATTGTCGCAAACATCACCGGCACCATCGCCGTCCGCGTCATCCTGAGCGGGATTGGCCACCGCAACACAATTGTCACAAACATTGCCGAGGCCGTCGTAATCGGCGTCAGCCTGGTTGCTGTTGGCGTCGTTCAGGCAGTTGTCACACAAGTCCCCGTCCCCATCCCCATCGACGTCAGCCTGAGACACGTTGGCAACCGTCGCGCAGTTGTCGCACAGGTTGCCCAGTCCATCGTTGTCACTGTCGGCTTGGGAGGGATTGACGATCCCCAGGCAATTGTCACAAAGGTCGCCGACCGCATCACCGTCAGTGTCCTCTTGGCCGGGGTTGATAACCGTATCACAGTTGTCGCAGGCATTGCCTAGGGCGTCGCCGTCACTATTCGCCTGCAAGGTGTTGGAAGTGCTTGCGCAATTATCACAGACATCACCGACCCCGTCCCCGTCGGTGTCGTCTTGCGTCGCGTTGGCCACATTCACACAATTGTCACAGGTATCTCCAAGCGCATCACTGTCCTTGTCTTCTTGGGACTCGTTGTTGGCGTTCGGGCAGTTGTCGCAGAGGTCGCCGAGGGTGTCACCGTCATTGTTGCCCTGCGTCTCGTTACTCACAGTCGCGCAATTGTCGCAAACATCGCCCACCGAGTCGCCGTCGGCATCGCCCTGAGTTGCGTTGCTGTCGCTCGGGCAGTTGTCGCACGCATTGCCCACATTGTCAGAATCACTGTCGGCCTGGGTCGGGTTGGCGTCGCTCGGGCAGTTGTCACACGCATTGCCCACATTGTCAGAATCACTGTCGGCCTGGGTCGGGTTGGCGTCGCTCGGGCAGTTGTCACAGAGATCTCCGCGACCATCGCCGTCACCATCATCCTGGGTCGAATTGCTCTCACTCGGGCAGTTGTCACACACGTCGCCCACCGAGTCGGTGTCCGTGTCTGTTTGTGAAGTATTGCCGGTGCTCGGACAGTTGTCACAGACATCGCCAACGGAGTCGACGTCAACGTCAGATTGGGTGTCGTTGGCAAGGGCGGGGCAGTTGTCGCAAACGTTGCCGACGCCATCATGATCGCCGTCAGCTTGGGTATCGTTGTATTCTGCGGAGCAGTTGTCGCAGAGGTTGCCAAAGCCATCGTTGTCGTCGTCACGCTGGGTGTTGTTGGCAAGGGCCGGACAGTTGTCGCAAAGGTCGCCGACAAAATCCGTGTCAACGTCCTCTTGTCCGACGTTGGCCACGAGAGCGCAGTTATCACAAGCATCACCGATGCCATCCGTATCAGCATCCGCCTGCGACGGATTGGCTACTGCCGGACAGTTGTCACAGACGTCACCGCGACCATCGGCATCAGAGTTTTCTTGGCCTGGGTTCTCCACGGTGGGGCAATTGTCCGATGCATCGTCGACCCCATCGCCGTCCGAGTCGATATTGCTGTCGCAAACGTCACCCGCGCCATCGCCATCCACATCGACCTGTCCGGCGTTGCTCAACGTTGGACAATTGTCATCGCAGCCGCTGGTGTTGCCGGCTGTGCAGGTGTCACTGGCACCATCTCCGTCTCCATCGGGCACGCCATCTCCGTCGCTGTCGACGTGGGTCGGATCGGTCTCGTCATCCACATTGCCCAGTACGTCGTCCAGACCATTGAGGTCGACTGCCCCATCGCCATTTTTGTCTTCGACACCGTCACCGATGTCATCGCCGTCCGTGTCGATGGCGGTGGGATCGGTGGCCGATGCCGTGTCGGCGTCCGCGACAAAGACGGCCAGATCGGTGTCGCTCGTTCCCTCATCGAGGCCTACCTCCAGGCCGTCCGAGAGTCCGTCCCCGTCGGTGTCAAACAGCGTTGCGTCGGTGACATAACCGTTAGCACCGATGACTTCGTCGCCGTCACTGATACCGTCATCATCACTATCGAGATCGAAGTCGTCTGTGCCGTAAAACGCTTCGTCAACGTTGCTCAAACCGTCGTTGTCGATGTCGTCGTCGCAAATGTCGCCGTCGGTGTCACCGTCATAGTTCGCCTGATTGATGTTGGTAATGGCCGGGCAGTTGTCGACGTCGGCACAATGGCCATCGGTATCGGCGTCGTTGTCTGGGTCGTTGACACACACATCGCAGGCGTCACCATCGCCGTCGTTGTCCGTGTCGTCTTGATTGGCATTTGCGTCATTCGGGCAGTTGTCACACACGTCGCCCACCCCATCGGTGTCCATGTCATTTTGATCTCCATTGGCGACAGATGGGCAGTTGTCACAAGCGTCACCACTGTCATCGTCGTCGCCGTCGGATTGGCTTAGATTGGCAACGAGTGCGCAGTTGTCACATAAATTGCCGAGTCCGTCGCCGTCACTGTCGAGTTGATTGGTGTTCGGTATTGCCGGGCAGTTGTCGATTGCATTGTCGACACCATCGTTGTCCGTATCTACGTCGGGATCACAGGCGTCACCAATCGTATCGAGGTCGATATCTGCCTGATCTTGATTGGCGGTGTTGGGACAGTTGTCAACTCCATCGAGGATTGTATCATCGTCACTGTCATCGTCCGATGGATCGGTCTCACCGCGATCGCGTTGACCATTGCGATTGACGTCCTCGACACCATCATCGAGGCCGTCGTCGTCAGTGTCAGCGTCAGTCGGGTCCGTCGTGGAGTCAGGATCTGCGTCCTCGACGAACACGCCGAGATCGGTGTCCGTGCCGGCAATCGTGACGCCCACTTCCGTACCATCCAAAATGCCGTCGCCGTCTGTGTCTGCGTCGAGCGGATCTGTGATGTAGCCGTCAGCGCCCATGACGGTCTCTTCCCCGTCGTCAATGCCATCATTGTCGGTGTCGGCGTCAGCGGGATCAGTGCCCAAACATGCTTCACTCATGGCACTGTACGAGCAAGGACTCTGCCAGTTGCCATTCACCAACCCGTCATTGTCGTCGTCCAGACCGGGATCTAGGGTGACGGGATCGCCCATGCTGTTGTCACCAGATTGGGGATCCCCCGACAAAGCGTCACCCGTGGCAGCGTCACCCGTGGCAGCGTCACCCGTGGCAGCGTCACCCGTGGCGGCATCACCGGAAGCCGAGTCACCCAAAACGGCGTCCCCGACCCTGGCGCTTGAGTCTCCAGCGTCACCGGGTTCATCCGGCTTGGGAAGAATCACGCGACCGCTGCACGCCATTGACAACGCAAGAAACAGTATCGATGGCCGGGAAAGAATCGGTGCCGACTGACGCATATTCGGGCTTCTCCTTTTGCGACGGGGCGCAGAAATGCCCTCGTCAGCCCCAAAACAATGGCAGAAATGGCATTGAATTGTCCAATAATTCAAATAACTGACACCCACACCGACCCACACCCTGGAGCTCCATCGGGGTGAGCCGCTCCGCGAATCAGGCGGAGGTTGAGAGCCTTCGCAATATGCACCAGCCATGAGGTCAGAAGATCTCACTGTCAATGAGTTGTTGCACGAACGTTGATGGCGGCACGATGCGGATCCCGTCGGGTGTTACTCTGGGTTTGCTCTCAAGGCAGACCACGTAGCGATGGACAATCTCTGGATGGTCAACTACGAGCTCGCGCAGTCCGCGTAGATGGTCGGCTGTGACTTTGCGTGTTGCTTTGGCTTCGACGGCAACCCGACCGTCGATGACGAAGTCCACTTCGAGGCCGCTCGCGAGGCGCCAATACGCGAGATCGGCGTAGGCCTTGGCATAGGCGTTGTGGGCAACGATCTCGTGATAGACCCAGTTCTCGAAAGCTTTGCCGAAGAGCTCCGATCCCGCAGTGACACGGCCACGCTTGCCGAGAAAACCGACGACGCCCACGTCCGCGAAGTAGAACTTTGGGGCGGCGATGACGCGGCGTTTCGGTCGTTTTCGGTAGGCGGGAAGCCAGCTGGCCAACAACGTGTCTACGAGGATTTGGAAGTAGTTCTTGATCGTGTGGCTCGAAACCCCGCAGTCGCGCGCGATGCTTGCGAAGCTCACCAACTCGGTGTCAGCGAGCGCGGCCATACTCAAGAAATCGGAGTAGACCGGCAGGTTACGCACCAAACCCTCGGCTGCGATCTCTTCTCGCAGATAGTCGCCCACGTAGGCGGCAAGCAGCTCTTTGGGGCTCTCGGAGAGATAGTGGCGCGGAAGATAGCCGTGATTCAACATCCGCTCGAGATCCCAATCTGATCCAACCTCCGCAGCAACCAACCCGAAAAGCTCGTAGCGCACGGCGCGACCGCCCAACAGGTTTGCGTGACTGCGCCTGACCTTACGCGCACTCGAGCCACACAATGCGAAACCCAAGCCGCGATTCTCGATGAGCCAGTGCACTTCGTCGAGAAGCTCCGGGACCTTTTGGACCTCGTCGATAACAACGAACCGGACCTCCGGCGCGGCCTCGAGCTCCTGCCGCAGTAAGAAGGGCTCCTGCAAATACTTGCGGTACTCGTCCGAACGCAGCAGGTCGAGATAATGGGCCTTTGGGTAGGCTTCACGAAGCAAGGTGCTTTTCCCCGTTTGCCGGGGCCCCCAAAGGAAGTAGGACTGCTGGCTCGGATCTGGCAGTTCGAGGACTCGATGAAACATTGATTCAATTTATCATGATAAATTGAAGTAGCAAGGCATAAACGCTTTGGCGGCAGTGCCGTCTTCGCGTCGGACGCCGAGGAGCGACTCAATCGCGGTCGCCAGGAACTGGCGAGACTTGTCACTGTGGCCTACGATGGTGGCGTGCTACGACTAAACTTGCAGGCCGCCGTATGCGCAGCCGTCGTCTTGTTTGCTCACCTGCCCCACGCATCGGCTGGTGCCGACATCATACGATACAGGCCGCCGATGACCACCGACGGGCTGTTGAGCACAGACACCTCAGAGACCCTGCACCCATGGCAGCTCTCTGGGGCTGCGTATCTGACCTACACCAGCAATCCCTTGGTATGGCGGTATGCCGACGACACCTACGAGCCGGTCATTGACCAACAGCTCACCTTAGATCTCGTGGCCGCAATTGGCGTCATGAGCGGGGTCGACGTTGCCTTGGCGTTGCCGATTGTCTTCATGCAAAGTGGCCCCAACAACGCTGACCTCGGTGGCCTCGAGCTCGCTGGTGCCGGATTCGGCGATCTGCGGCTAACCCCTCGGATCAACATCCTGCGTGAACGCTCATGGGGGTTTGGCTTGGCGATTCTTCCCGAGCTCAGTTTTCCCACCGGCACCTCCGATAGGCTCATGGGCGATCCCAGTGTCGCTTTCCGACCACGGGCAGTTGCCACCTTGCCGATTCACAAAATCTTCCCTGCACGCTTTATGGCCTCCATCGGTTTCAACATACGCCGCAACGACATCGTCGGAGATCAAGACGAGGTGGGTGACGAACTCGAGCTGCAGGACGAGTGGCTCTACCAGATCGGCGGCGAAGTGGACTTCGAACCCTTTGGGGTGCCCGTGGTGGGTCTCCTTGACTTCGTTGGCGCCAGCACCTTGACCGCTCCTTTCGCAGACAATGGGCTGAGCTCGCTCGAGGTCATCGTTGGCGCACGCACTCGAGCCCTGAGTGACTACGTGTTCACCGTGGGTGTCGGCGGGGGCTTGACCCGTGCGGTGGGAACGTCCGCTTACCGATTCATCTTCGGTGTCGCATGGGCACCGTTACCACCCGACTCAGACAATGACGGCATCCCCGATGTGGCTGACGACTGTCCCTTCGAACCCGAAGACTACGACCAGTATGATGACACCGATGGCTGCCCCGACCTCGACAACGATGGCGACGGTATCCTCGACACCAAGGATGCGTGCCCGACGGAGCCCGAGGACAAAAATCAAATCGATGATGACGATGGTTGTCCCGACGCAGGAGCTCATGACCAGGATGGTGATGGCGTCCTCGATATTGATGACGACTGTCCTAGCGAGTCCGAGGATCTCGACTACTTCGACGACCAGGACGGCTGTCCTGACTCTGACCACGACTTCGACGGCGTGCCCAATGAAAAGGATGATTGCCCTGACGAAAAGGAAACCATCAACGGCATCGACGACGACGATGGTTGCGTCGATGAGGGCGAAGGCGTCACCGAATACGTAGAAGACTCGCGTATCGAAATTAAGGAGACCATTCTCTTCGAGTCGGGCAAGTCAACCATCAAACAAAAATCCAATCAGGTGTTGGACCAGGTGGCATTGCAGATTCTTGCACACCCCGAGGTCAAGTTGATCCGCGTTGAAGGACACACCGACAGTCTCGGCAACGATGAGGATAATCTTTATCTAAGTCAGGACCGTGCAGACTCGGTACGACGTTACCTCATTGGCAAAGGCGTGCCCAAAGGGAAAGTTCAGGCCGTCGGTTTTGGCGAAACCAAACCCATCGACACCAACGCCACGCCCGCAGGTCGAACCAAGAATCGTCGCGTCGAATTCGTCATCGCCCAGCCTCGTTGACAGGGAAAAGAGGAAACACAACCCAACATGGCAGGCAACCACGAGTCATCCGATCAAAGCAAGCGACCGCCGCGATTGGCGGTGGATGAGGTCGTGCCTGGACTGCTCGTGCTCTCTGGTGAGCAGGCGCATTATTTGTGCAGTGTCCTGCGTCTCACTGTCGGTCAACAGGCTCACCTTTTCGATGGGAAGAACCAGGCAAGCGCAACTGTCATACGCTTGTCCCGACGCACGGTCGAGCTCGAAGTTGGCGAGCTCCGCGCTGTCCCTGTGTCTCCATGCCATCTCACGGTTGCCCTGGCACCACCACGTGGCGAACGCTCAGACTGGGCCGTGGAAAAATTGACCGAGGTCGGTGTGATGCGCATCGTCTGGGTCGAGTGTGAACGCAGCTTTGAACGCCACAATGCCCGCACCGACCGGTGGCTGCGTCTGGCACGAGCCGCCGCTGGCCAATCGGGCAGAACGAGCTTGCCCTCCATCGAGGGCCCTATACCATTTGAGCAACTGTTCACGTTCGCTGCCGACCGACGATGGATCGGCGACGCTGGCATGAGAGCAAGAACGGACATAGAGGTCCCCGCACCGCCATTTTCCGCAATCCTCGCCATCGGGCCGGAGGGGGGATTCACCGCAGAGGAGCTCAGCGAGGCCGAACGGGCCGGGTTTGCCCGCGTGAGCTTGAACGAGCTGACCCTGCGGGTGGAGACCGCGGCGGTGGTTGGCGCAGCGATGATCATGAATGCGACGCATGGAAGGGCACACACTGCATGAAACGTATCGCTTGCCCTCACTGCGATTTTCTCAACTTCGAGATCTCCGCCTACTGTGGTCGCTGCGAACGTCCTCTGCCCAAAGCGCCACCACGGCCTTTGCTCCCCAAAAAGCCTGCGACAAACAATGCGCGCGGAGGGCCATCAGCAGACGCTGGCACGCTCACACTCCGCAAGGTCCCAGCGCCAGCCCCTCCAGTCCTGCGTGATGTAGCGCCAGCTCCATTGCCCATCGAAATTCGGCCCGTCGAGCCCGTACCGCCGCCACCGCCCGTGCCCGGACCTCCACCGTTGCATGGTTCTGCGAACAGAATCGGTGACGCCATCACCGAGACACTGCGGAACGAAGAAGCCTTCAGCAATCTGCCAGAAGCAGCTCTGCACCTCGACACCTCGGTGGACGCCGTCGAAGCGATCGAGGCCGCAAACCGACTCTCCCCAGACGACCAACCGGCACAGATCGAGATCCCTGTGCACCCGGCGTCTTGGGTTCAAATCATCATGGCAGGGCTGGTCGATACGACTCTGGCCCTGATTGTAGGCGTGGCGGGTGTCTGGCTAGAAACCGTCATCTTTAATGTCCCGTGGCAACGCCCAAAGGTCGGTGTAGGCGATCTCATCGCCGAGTGGCTACATGCTCATCCTGACGTCCTTTGGCATGGTGTCGTGGTTGTGTTGGTGGTGAGCGCTATCCACAACATTCTCACCGCTCGCCGGGGCAGAACAATCGGCAGATCTCTGGCAGGGACTGTGTTGGTCCGAGCTTGTGGCCATCGTTTGGGTTGGACAATTATCACCGCCCGAGCCATCGCCAGCGTCTTCTCTCTGGCATTGTTCGGCGCTGGCTTTCTGTGGGCGATTGTCGACCGCCAACACCGCACCTGGCACGACCTGTTGACTGGTACGGTCGTAGTCAAACGACGGGTGCGCCTCTAAGCAAACGGTCGGTGCATTGGCTCTGGAATGTGCACTGAAATGCACGCACTGCTCCGATTCTTGGGCAATCATTGCCACCCCGGCATGATTCTAAAAAAATAATAAACAAATTCAATCATATCCACACAGTCGATTGCTGGCTCAGCACTTGCAACGATTTGGGTGTGGATGGAGGTTGCCGATGAAAGACAGAGAGCAGATTGTGCGTCGATGTCCCCGGCACCTCGTCGATTGTGTGGTTGAGTGTCAAGTTGGACAAAGCTTCTTGCTAGGACGGGTGAGAGATGTGAGCAGCTTTGGTGCCTTCCTCATGGCCGAACACGGACTCGAATGCGATGGGTGGTATTCCTCGGGCCAAAAAGCGGTCGATGTTGGCGAACACGTAACCGTAAAATTCTCCAGGGAATTTGGCGGCGTCGAAATAAGTGGCGTCGTCAGATGGGAAGGAAACAGCCCGCGACACGGCTGCCGTGGTTTTGGCATAGAGTTTGAGGCCGAGCTACAAAACGGCGCTCTCACCCAGTTGATAACCGCCCACTGACAAAGGATTCGTACCGTCAACGGAACCGAGAATAATGTTCGGACTGCTTACCGATCGGCGGTGGTGCGCTCAATCTTCAGCTTGTAGACATTGCGGTCGGCGCTCGACACAAAGACCGTGTCACCAACGATCACAGGATCCGACTCGATCGATCCGCCAGTTTCGTATTTCCAGAACAGCGCACCGTCATTTCGTTGCAACGCATAGATGGCCCCATCTCCACTTGCTCCTGCGGCGACAACCAAGTTCTTGTACAGAGCGGGAATGGCAACGGCGGGGCCGGTGGTCTCAAATTTCCACCTGAGCTTGCCAGAAATCGCTTCGAGGGCGTAGATGTGCCGATCATTACTACCAATGTACAGAGCCCCGTCCCCCACGCGGCCCGAGGAGTTAACCCAGTCCTGGGTAGAGAAAGACCACAGTTGGGTGTTGGTCTCGAGATCAATGGCGTAAACGCTGCCATCGTTTGAGCCAAAATACAGCATGCCGTTGTCTGCCACCGGCGTCGAGGTAATCTGCCCATTCGTTGAAAAGCGCCCACGCATCTCGCCAGTGTTCGCATCAATGGCGTAAAGGTTATGGTCGAGATTGCCGATGTAGATCACCCCTTGCTCAAGTATCGGCGACGAATAGGAAAAACCGCCGACCACAAGCGATTTGGGTTTGGCCACGGGCGGCGGTGGCGACAACTCTGTGGCTTTGTGTTTGGCGCGGCGACGGGCCTTGCTCAGTTTTGCCGACTTGGTTGGCTCTGGCACCGGAACAGCCAAAAGATCGCTGCCCATGGGAACGGACACCACAGGAAATCGCCACACCTCCTCACCGGTGTCGGCTTTGAGGGCGTAGAGATGGCCATCATAGCTGGCCAAGTACACTTTGCCATCGGCCACGAGTGGATCACTCTTGATGCGGTCTCCTGCGGGGAAGCTCCACACCTCAGTGCATCCAGAGTCGATGGCGTAGAACATATAATTGGTGCAACCGAAGAAGATTCGTTTGCCGTCGGTTTTTGGGGCACTGATCACATCTCGCCCCTTATTGAACACACAGCGCTCTGCGCCGTTCTTCTCGAGTACCGATAGGCCCACCTCGTGTCCAACAGCAATGAAGGCATCTGTCACCAGTGGGGTTGATTCACTCGGTCCCGGAAGTTCGCTCTTCCAGTCAACGGTAATCGACTGCGAGCAGGCCATAGACATCGTGAGCCCAAGAACACACATGATCCGCATCGGTATCTCCCTTGCCGGCGCACCCAACAATGCCATCGGCTGCACATCCCGTTGGCAACCACTGCAGCCTCGCATATAGTTGCCCCATGAGCCAGTACATCGAGATCGAGAACACTGCGGCGCAGTACCTCGAGTTCATGATCCATGGCTTCATGAACGGCTTGATAACCCTACAAGAGCTTGAGGGGATCAGCGATGAAGAAATGGAGACCATCTATGCCCTCGGCTACAACTTTTTCACCTACGGTAAGTACGATGCCGCCAAGGACATCTTCACTGGCCTGACCGCCTATGCCCCATACACAGCGCACTATTGGCGGGCCTTGGGTGCCGTGAACCAGCAGATGAAGGACTACGCCGAGGCCATTGCAGCTTACGACATGGCCATCGCCAATGACGAGGCTGACGTGGTTTCCTACGTCTATCGTGGTGAGTCGCAAATTCTCTCGACCAACGTGCCCGCTGGCCTCAATGACCTGCGTCGAGTCTTGCAGATCGGCTCCGAATACCCACAGTTCGCTCCTTGGGTGCAACGCTCCGAGCTACTCCTAGGGCTGCACAGCGGTTAGCGCGCCACAGGTCTCTGACCTCGAAGGCGTCCTTTGAACATTGATCAACGCAGGCGTAGCAGAGCTGACAATGCTCGACACGCACCCCGCTCCTGTCGATAGCCCCCACATCACAGACGCTCACACACAGGTCACACTGAGTGCACACATTCATATTCTTCTGCAAGCGGATGCGGGAGAAGCGATTGAGAAATCCCATGAGGTAACCCCACGGACACAGATAGCGACACCAGGACCGCGCCACGACCAGCGACGCCAACGCAATGATGAGCGTGCTCAAGGCCGACGCCGGATCATTGCGCGAGGTGAAGGCGAAGTGCACAGGCGAGGTGATCGCAACGTGCGAGACCGCAGTTATGACAATGGCGACCACACTCAGGAAACGAAGCTTGCGTGTAGGCAGATCGTCGATGACCCCCACGACGACGAGGTAACAGAGCAAAATCAAAACGGCCGCCCAATGCAGACTCGAATCCTCGATGAACATGCGTTGATCCAGGCTTATCCAGATTGTCAGAATCAAAAAACCGACAAGCCCGATACCCAAGGCCAGAAGTTGAATGGGCATGCGTCGACGCGTTGGCGCGTCTCGCGGCGCTGCGTTGGCAACCCTGAGTATGACAAAGGCAGCCACAGCGATGAGGACTGCGAACAACAGGCGCATCGAAAGCGAACCAGCGATGTGATCCGGGCCAAGCATCCGCACACCGATGCCAACAGCACAGACACCCAGAACAAGCCCAGACCCCACGGCTTGCCGCCGCGAGGCGGCGCGAAATCCACCGGGCAATCGCCGCAAGGAAGTCATCACTTCCTGAATCGTCCCTGTCGGGCAGATCCAGCCGCAGAAGATCGGCCCCATCAAGAGCGTCACCGAGATGACCACCACCGGTAACGCCATCCAATAGAAAGACTCGCTGTAGACCGTGCCGATAAGGCTCATTCCATAGAGCCCGTTGCGGATCATGCCAAACACACCGAGACACGAATAAACAACAAAGAAGAACACGGCAAAGGAGACTATCTGCACCAAGTGGCGGATCAACTGCCGTCTGCTCTTTTTGGCTGTGGTGGCAATGATGACCGCCAAAAAGAGAAAAAGGATCGACCCCATCTCGATGCTCGTCTCATCCAGCGAGATGAACGGCGTATCAAATGCCTTAGCAAATGGAAGTCGTTGCGGCTCCATCAGGAGTTACCCTTGCCGGTCGGCGGCGTTGCCATTTCCAAGGCCGCATCACAGACTCCGGGCTGTCGCACACAAATCACTGAACACTTCGGCGCGTGCTTGACCTTCACCGCATCCACACCGAGAAAACTCGCAACAAATGTGCACCGTGGCTTTTCAAACACCTCCTCTGTCGGTGCGGCTTGAATGATCTTGCCCCCCATCATGATGGCACAACAGGAGCCAAGAGCCCGCGCCTCCTCACGACTGTGGGTGACGTGCACGGTGGTGAGACAGAGCTCGCGGTGAATCCGTCCGAGCTCGCGCTGCAACGACAAACGTGTGTTGTGGTCAATGGGAGAGAGCGGCTCATCGAGGAGCAAGACATCGGGAGAGACCGCCAAGGCCCGGGCGATTGCCACTTTTTGCGCCTCCCCACCGCTGAGAGTCGCGACCGGCCTGGTCAAGAGATCACCCGTGCCTGTACGCTCAACAACCTGTGCGAGTCGTCGGGCCCGCTCTGCCTGTTCCACACCCCTGGCCCGCAACCCATACAGGACATTTTCCTCGACACTCATGTGAGGAAAAAGAGCGGATTGCTGGAACACCAGGCCAATTCCCCGCAACTCGGGCGCTGTGGCCGTCACGTCTCGCTCGCCCACAGTGATTTGTCCCTCGTTGGGCATCACCAAGCCCGCGATGGTTTGTAACAGCAGGGACTTGCCTGCACCGCTTGGGCCAAGAATCACACAATACTCACCGTCCGGAACCGAGAGAGACAATGGCCCCAAGGTAAAATCGCCAAACCGATGAAACAAGTTGCGAAGGCCTATCACTTTCGGCCTCCCGTCTTGCCCAACGAAAATGGAACCAGGTGCCGACCGAAATGAAGCACAACGAAAATCCACAGACACATGACGAGCAACAGAGTCGCGATGGGTCTACTCTCGGAAGTGCCCGCACGCACAAATTCATTGAAGACCAAAACTGGCGCTGACTCGGGAGACGCCGCAAACAGAACAATGGAACCAAACTCACTCACAGCACGGGCCCACGCGAGTATCAAACCAATGAAGATGCCACGGGAGGCGAGCGGCAAAGCAATTCGCCGGAAAGTATAGCCGGGCTTGGCTCCGAGGCTCCGCGACGCAAGCTCGAGTCGTTCGGGCACGCTCTCGAAGGCGTTCATGGCGGTCTTGATGAGAAAGGGAGAGGCGACAAACACCTGAGCAATCACGATACCGGCAAAACGCCCGGCGAGCTCGACACCAACCAGAGAATCGAGGGCACGACCCAATGCGCTGCCTGGGCCCAACAGCATCATCAGGGCGATCCCCGCAACCGACTGGGGCACCAAGATTGGCACGTCGATGGCTGACTCAATAACGCTCTTGCCTCGAAACTCGAGCCGAGCAAGCGCGTATGCCAGCGGCACGCCCCACACCGCGGCGACCGCCGTTGCGAGAGTCGACGAGGCTACGCTAATCCATAATGCCCCCTGGACGTCCGGACGCTTTAACGTTAGCCACAGGGTTTGCGCCGAGTCCTCGATGATCAGATGCACCAACGGTAACAACACCGCCGTCAGGCACAACAAACCAAAACCAAGGCACAGCCAAATGAACCGCGGGCTGTCCTTGGTACGCCACAGGACGACGTACACAAAGGCCAGAGGGATGAAGGTTTCTGCGGCGTAGGGCTGCAACACCACGAAGCTGAGAACGAACAGGGCAAAAAAGCCGAGAAGAAATGGCGAACGAAAGACGCTGGCATAAACGATCACCAACAGGACAAACAATGGCTTGCGATCGAGAATCACTAACAACAGCAAGAACAAGATGAAATAGCCGAGAATAAACAAACCGAAAGCCCGGGTATCTCTTTGGCTTACCACTCGCGATGCACAGAACACAACAAAGAGGTTCGTCGCGAAGAGCGCGAGATTCATCGACGGGCTGAGGGTCGGTCCTGGCAGCAGGCCAAGAACCAAGTGAATGAGGCCGAGGGCCAGCACACCAAAGATTGCCCGTTGCCAATCTGAGGTCATGGGCTCTCGCGCTCCACCGACTCTCGAAACCCCGGAGGCAATAGGTCGTAATAGCGACTCCGAGCCGGTATCAGCGGACGAAAGCCTCTGCGCTCGAAGGCACGACGCCCAGGCGCCGACAGAATGAGCTCGATCAGGCGTTCGGCACCTTCGGGGTTCTGCGCCACACCTGGGACGGTCAGTCCGTAGACCACCGGGCTGCCGATCAACTTTGTCGACACCCCATGCTTCATCTCGACAGTGACAGCAGCACGTCCGTACGTCGATGCCATTTTGGCGTCGCCGAGATTGATTTCGCTCGGCAGGAGCGTCATCTTCAAGTGGTGCTCTTCTGCGGTCGAACGGTACATCATCGCATAATCAATGGTTCGTGAGGATAGGAGCGCGAGCAGTTGATTCTCATCTGCCATCAAGTGCTCGTGCAGAACCTTTTCACGCAAGCGGCTCGTAAGTGAAACGACGTGGGGATCTGGGGCATGATGAAGCTCCGCAAGTTGCCACACCAAGAGCGTGCGATAGCCAATGGGTGCCAAGCTGGGATCGACGCTGCCAATTCTCACCTCGGGGCGTTGCAACACCTCAAACCAATTCTCCGACGTGGTTTCTTCGGTGAATCGACTGTGCGCCCCGTGGACCAACACCATCTCGTTCGTGGCGATGTCGATGGTCCAGGAGGCATGCTCTGGAAGGAGGATGCGCTCGAGCACCGCAGTATCGGCCGACACGATCACATCGGCCCGCCGATTCAACTCTGCCACCTTGCGTGCTGCGGTTTGTGAGCCGCTGGCCTCGAGGCGCAGTCGCTCATCAGGGTGAGCTTTCGAGTAGGCTTGGGCCAATTCAGAGAATACCGCAGAAACGCTCGCCGCGTGGAAGATGACAACATCTCGGCGGCTCTGGCACGCGGCCAACGTGCTCACGAAGAACACGGCGACGATCAGACAACGATTGCAGCTATTCATGGACGAGCGTCACTAGAGGATGCGCAGCGAAAACCTACCGACCATCGGTAGGCCGTGGGCTCTAGAGCTTGGCGATTGGACGCCCTGATCTCCACGGCACCTTGGTACATGTTGCCGCCGCGAATGACCCGCTGCTCACCAAAGCTCGGCCCGAGTGGGTTGGCCTCTGGGGCCCGGCCATAGTAGTCGTCGGCATACCAATCATTCACCCACTCACCAGCATTGCCAGCCATCTCGAATATGCCATCGGGGGTGGCACCGGCAGGCAGACTACGCACCTTCGCTAGGTGCTGACCACACTCCCCAGAGTTAGCCAGATCACACGTGGGCGGCTCGTTCCCCCATGGATAGAGTGCCGCGTTCGCACCCCTGGCAGCACGCTCCCATTCGGCTTCTGTGGGCAGTCGTTTGTACCGCCAGACACAATAGTCGCGGGCCTGGGTATTGGTGACGCACACCACGGGAAAGTCAGATCGACCGATGGGGTTCCAAGCACAATTATCGTACTCCGTTGCCGGTGCCGAGCAACCGCCAGCGAGAATGCACTCTTGGTACGCAGCCTGATCAACCTCGACGTCATCAATCCAATAGGCTTCGAGGGTAACTTGTCGAAACGGCTGCTCGTCGGCTTCGCAATTGCTGTCCGCGGTCACGTCGCAGCCCATTCCGAACTGTCCGGCGCCAATGAAAACCATGCCCGAGTGGAGCTCATCGACAGCATTGTCGGTTTCCAGCAAACAGCCAGACCACAATCCCCCTAGCCCTGCGACCACACCGAGTATTCGTTTCATCAATGGCCTCACACGTCTCAATAGCATAACAGAGTAATCTGATGGATGTCCCGCCTTGGGCAAATGGGCAGAAAGGGAGGAATTCGACACGAACGCCGGCGTCACAATTTTGCTGTGAGAAGAATCCTGGGCTGCAGCATCTTGATGGGGGTGCATGGATGGTCGAGACACTCGGTCTGTCGATAGGCGATCTCAGCGTCGAGGTAGAGGTTGTCGGCCTCCGACCAGATGACACCAAGGGAGATGTCCCAGCCAATAGACTCGACAGCCCCCCGAGAGCCGAACATGCGGAATACCCGATCACGCTGCACCAGAAAGAAAGCGCCAGAGTCCCGTTGCATGAGGAAGCGAACCTCGATCTCAGGTTTAACTTGCTGCTGGGTGTAGTCTTGTAAGGTGCCGGTGCCCGTAACCTCGTCGACCTGCAGTTGGTGCAGCGTATCGTTGACGGTGTAGGTGGTCTTGACCTTGGTGGTCCATCGGCGATCCCAGCGCATCAACCACTCCAGAGCACCTTCATATATCCGTTGCTTGCCCCATCTTTGTATCCCAGAGTCGACGAGGAGGTCATTGAGGCTCATCTCGTCGACGTAGTCTAACCGCAGGGTGATAGGAGAAGCATGAGTTGGGCGAAGGACCAACCGATTGCGCAGCTCCATCCGCTGCGAGTCCTGCTCTTGGGTCTCACCGTCACGGGAGACCTCGTAGATCTCGCGCAGCTCAAGCTCCCAGGCACCCGTGCCCACATAGCTCATGCGATTGTCAACGCGATGCAGTCGGTGTAACCCCTCGCGGGTCAACGCGCGCCCCACTCTGCGCTCAGAACGTGCCTCCTCGCCCATTGAGTAGCGAGTATCAATGACCACCGGTGCCAACCTCGCGTGCCATTCGCCAGGATAGATGCCGAGCTGACCGGAGATGGTGCCGTTGGAGCTCTTCAAGGCATCGAGTGTTGCGTCGTCGGGATCTTTGTCTTGGTCGAAAATCAACGAATAGTTCACCTGCGGAATGACTCCGGGGATCACCGAGCTGCGAGCACCAAGGTTCAGCTCCCAATGTCGTTTGGCGAGATCAAACTCATCGCCCAGGTCCTCCTGGTCACGCACCACTCGTGAACGAAACAATGCATAACCAGTCTCGGTGCTTGTCGGTGCGAGCTTGGCCTCGAGCCGCGAGACCTCCACACGCTTGCCAGAGGTGAACAGCCCCTCAGTTTCGCTATCAGCGGTGGAGAAACCATACAGACCGCGAACAATGAAGCGCCGCATTCCTAGAGGTGCAAGAATCCCTTCGGCGAAGTCGTAGTCTGCCTCGCCTACCAATTTGAGTCGATTGGTCTCAACACCGAGAGCATCATCCACGAGAGTATGCCCCACCTGCAGTGAAGTCGCCGGCAACTTCTTGTGTGCCAGTTGCACACGGCCGAGGGCATGCTGCACCAACGATGTACCGGTGCTGCCGTCGTCAAGGTCAAGTCGGGCTTCGCGGCGGGAGAAGAACACCGAGGTGGGCAGCCACTTTGTCGGGTACGCTGTCGCAGAAATTCGCGTGTCGTCTTTGAGCGCGCCTGGGGTCGTGGTGCTGCCATCCACACCAGCCAGAGCGCTGCTCTCGCCGATGGTCGAGTACTGTGGGTCGTGGTAGCGCCCTTCGATGGTTCCCTCGAGCAGTGGATGGGACAAGCGCAATCGCCCCATCGTTGCCAAACCATCCCGATCGCCAGTGCGCTGACCGTGGCTCGCCGCTCCTTCAGCGTAAGCTGTCAACCGTCCACCTTGCCCAATCTCTTGTTCGTAGCGGGCGTCGAGGACACTGTTGAGCTGCTCACGCCGACGTCGCGTAAGTGGCACACTGTCGTCGTCGATGCCACCGATTTGCACGGCCCGAGCACCGAACTCGACGCCCCTCGCGGGGGACCAGGCAGCACGGGCGGCGGAGTAGATTTCGCGAAAATCATCAACGGTGTATTCGCCGGCTGTTTCACCGCGATCGAGGACTTGAATGGCGAAGAGCTTGAGCGATTGTTTAGCAGGATCTGACTTCTCATCGATGGAGAGCTCGATGTAAAAGGCTTCCCCGTATGACTTCGCCGCGTACGAAGTTGCCAGACCAATGTCGAGAACCATGTTGTCGCGGTCACCCACAGACTCGCGCGCCGCCGGCAAGTCATAATCATAAATGTCCTTGGCTTGCGTCGGTGTCTCCATATCGTGAATGGCGAGGGCGATGGTGCGACTTCCCTGGCGGTACTCAACGTAGACGCTGCGCCGCCATCCTCTGTCGATGTACTTGGGAGCGGCGCCATCGATCTGCGCATAGAGGCCCGATTCCTCACTGATGACCGTAGGCTCTCCGGAGCGGACCCACGCCCCCACTTCATTGTCCGCAGGCAACAGATCAAGCAGGGAGATGACCCCAAGCCCCTTCTTCGGCAAGACGTCATACTCGTACTCGACCTCGATGATACTCAAGTCGTCAACCTTCTCAGGGTCGAGAAAGGCAAGCTGCCCAGCAGGATATATGATGGTGTATTCTCTGCCGGTGGTCAGGAGCTCACCATCGAGATAGACACGTTCAGTCCCCGGTAGCACGTACCGATGAGACAGTTGATAGACTTCCTGGCGTCTGCCCGTGAAGAAGTTCCGGTCTGACAGGCCTCGCCGCACGCCAACGTCCACAGTCGCGCTCATTGTCGGCTCAGCTCCCGGCGAAGCAAAGCGACCGCGACCCCCCATGAGCAAGACCGGGCTCTCCAAGCCCTCTTCCAGGGTCTTTACCGCCAACGCATCCTCGACCTTCACCTCGCGGACGATGTCGCCCACGGTTCCAAGGTATTCCGCCTTGACACCGAGGTCGCGGAGGCCGTCGAGCTCGACCTCGCCGTAATCAAGCGCACCTGAGAGGTCGAAGGAGCTGCCATCGT
>MGST01000021.1:20899-23491 GCA_001798605.1 Deltaproteobacteria bacterium RIFOXYA12_FULL_58_15
CGAGTTTTGTCCACGCCTGCCAGGATGTGCCATCCTTCCCTTCGTCGGATTTTTGCGTAGGGGCTATACCGCGTGCGATCCAGAGATCCCTGGCGATCTCATATACCTGCACGCTGCCCTCAAACAGAACGGTGAGCTGTCCGCCCGTTAAGGTCGTACCAATGGCCCCCGCCTCTCGAACGATGCCATCGGCCTCTTCCGTGTACCGACGAAAAGAGCTCTTGCGTTTGTTGAACTGCACGACCTCGATGTCCGTGACGATGAAGACATAATCGTTGAATGGCTCGACTCCACGGATGGACAAACTCTCAAGAGCACCCTGTTGCGGAAAAGGAATGAAGGCATCGCTCGAGGACTCGAATGTCGATAGACCCTTCTCCGTGCCGACCCAGACGTTCTCGCCATCGGGCATAAACAGTCGAACCTCTTCGCCGCCAATGTCGGCAAAGCTGAAATTGGTAAACCGCTTGGAATCAATCTGCAGGCGGCTCAACCCCTGGTCGGTGCGACACCAGAGGTCATCGCCGAGCTGATAGAGCTCTTCCACAAAGTCGGAACCGAGACCCTCTTCTGTCGTGTAGGGACGCAACCCATCCACCTCAGGATCGTAGACTGCAATGCCTGCGCGGGTAGCAACCCAAACGGTGCGACCCATGCGCAGGATGTCGTTGACGGCCCGATGCGGTAAGCCTGACTCGTCGTCATAGACTCGAATGGTTCGATCGTGCTTGCGGTAGCGCGCGAGTCCCTTGTTGGTGCCAAACCAAACGTAGAGGTCATCAAATGCCACCGAGGTGATCGATTGACTCGGCAGGCCGTCATCCATGCTCAGGGCAGACAGACGCCGGCTGCCCGACTCGAAGCGTACGACGCCATCGTCGGTTGCAACCCAAACCGTTGTGTCGTCTACCGCGAGCTCGTTGACATGCTCAGGTGCAGGGAAGACGCTCCATCGATCACGGGCTTGATGAATGAATGCGTTGCCCGCGGCCATCCATACGCCGTCCTTGGGATCGTAGGCGATTTCAGGGTTGCGCGCCGAGGCAGACGATGCTGCGAGCAGCGCGACGAGTGACAAACAACGCGTGGTCAGGTCTCGATCCTTCGATGTGTTGGTACCCGTGTGGTAATCAGACCTTCACCTGTTTGATCCTGAGCTTCTTGACGTCCGTCTCACCGAGGCCCGCTTCACCTGCGAGCCTGATGTGCGGCACGTCGGAAACCTGGAGTTGACGATTGCCGAACCGGGCGACACCGAGAGTGTAGGCATCAACCGAGACGACATTGAACCCGGCGATCATCCGGTTTGGCGTCGATGATTCACCTGGTCCGGCCGGCCCATTGGTCAAGAGAGCGCGGGTGGCATCGACGATGGTCAGAGTGGGCTTGATCACACGGCCGAGGTCCGCAATGCCCTGTTGCAAATCGATGTGAGTGTGAAAGGTTTGCCGGTCGTAAATGAGACCCATTGCGTTCTTCAGGCCGAGGGAAACCCCCGTCGCAGAGTGGTGTTTGGCCGCTGGGATGTTGATCAACACGTCGGCAGAGAGCACCTGCTTGGCTATATCGGTGGATTGCAGAGCAACCCCGCCTTTGACCTTCACCTGCTTGAAATCGCTCTCGACACCGAGAATCTTGATCGACACCTCGGGCATATTCTCGACCACTGCGGCAATGCCACAACGTTCGAGGCATTTCATGCCCTTGCCCAGGGGGAACTCCACCAGTGTGATCTTCTTGGCCCCCGCCTCGAGACACATCTTGGCTACTGCGAGAACCGTCTGCGGATGCGTGGTGGTTCCCCAGGCCTCTGGATTGGCGAAGCCGGCGTTGGGTTTGAGAACCACGTAGTCGCCCTTGCGCACGAACTTGTTGATGCCACCGAGTCCATCAATGGCGGTCTTCACCATGGCTGCGTGGTCCGTCCCCTCGACATCGACGATATCGGGTGATTCACCTGCCAGCACCGTTCTAAGTGGCACCGCAGCAAGGCCTACAGTCGCCACCGATCCTTCGAGGAACCTTCGTCGGCTGATGCTCATGTCCGCTCCTGTGTTTTGAGTATCGGTGGTGTCACCGCAGGTGCCACGGGCCGAGGGCGATTATCATACCAACTATAAAGCTGAGGTCGAGGCCCGCGCCAAAGAGGCCACGGAGTCTGTGGAGGGAATCAATTGCGACACCATCGGTCCGTGGTGATAGGGTCCTCACTAGAACAACAACAGCATCAAAGCTCTACGGATCAATAACGATGAGACTTCTGATCGCCATTCCCTGTCTAAACGAAGAAGCAACCATTGCCGGACTCGTGGCCTCGATCCCACGCAGTATCCCCGGCATCAATGACGTTGAAATTCTGGTGGTTGACGATGGTTCCACCGATGCTTCGGCCCAACTCGCGGGGGATGCCGGTGCCGTGGTTATTTCCCACCACGGCAATCGTGGTGTCGGCGCCGCTTTTCAGACGAGCCTCGATTACGCCATTGGAGAATGCTTCGACGCGATGTGCAACATCGACGCCGATAACCAGTTCAACCCGAATGACATCCCGAAGCTCGTCACACCGATCCTCGAGGGACGTGCTGATTTTGT
>MGST01000022.1:0-2882 GCA_001798605.1 Deltaproteobacteria bacterium RIFOXYA12_FULL_58_15
CATTCGCCCACCCATTCGAGCCTGTTCGCCAAGCCCGAAAATTCCACATAGCCCCGTCGCACACTCTGTTCTTGGCCTGCCAACGCTCCAAGTGCGTGCGCAGCACAAAGCGCAGCCAACGCGTTCTCTCGATTGTGCGGGCCGAACAGCCGCGGATGTGCGAGGTCGAAACCATCGAGGTAGGAGACCTGGCCGCAGCCTACCACACGATCACCGGCACCAAGCGCGAGGCCATCGCCCGGCACGGAATTCTCCACCGTGGAAAACCAGACAACTCTCCCCGACGTGTGGTTGGCCATCGCCACAACGATCGGATCATCGTGATTGAGCACCGCGACATCGGCGTTCTCCACGAGGCGTTGCTTAACGTCCGCGTAGGACAGAACGTCGTCATAACGCTCAAAATGGTCCGGGGTCACATTGAGCATGATCCCCACATCAGCGCGCAGACTGTAGGCCGTTTCGAGCTGAAAACTCGAGAGCTCAACCACCGCCGTGTCTCGGGGAATCTTGCTATCGAGCCAAACGAGAAGCGAATCTCCGAGATTGCCCCCCACAAAGGGATCCCGGCCGGCGGCTTGCAGAAGTGCTCCCAACAACGCTGTCGTCGTACTCTTGCCGTTGGTACCCGTAATACCAACAAAGGGGACCGACAAATTTCCAGCGAGCTCCAGCTCACCAAAAAGCGGGCGGCCACTCTTGAGAACTCGCGTTGCTGCGGCTTGCCGAGGATCTGCTCCAGGGCCAATCGCCACTGCCTCAACATCATCGAAGCAGTCGGCCTGCATCGCCCCGAGGCGGAGCTCGACACCGAGGTCGCGAAGCTCATCCGCTGCGAGATCTGCTCGCAAATCGGCCGCAACGACTTCGGCACCACGTTCTGCGAGGTGGCGTGCCATGGCGGTACCAATGACGCCAAGACCGAGGACGCCAACGCGCCTGCCTTTGGGCTCCGCGATGATGGCGTTGAGGTCTTGGCGCACCTCTTTTGTCAGCGTCAATCTACTCATAGTTGATCACCGCAACTTCAATGACACCAAACTCACCAGTGCCAACATCACCGACACGATCCAGAACCGCACAATAATCTTGGGCTCGGCCCAACCCTTGAGCTCGAAGTGATGGTGCACTGGTGCCATGGCAAAGACCCTCTTGCCGGTGAGCTTGAAGCTCGCGACTTGCACGATCACGGACAACACCTCTGCTAGAAACACGCCATGAATGATGGCGCTCAAGAGCTCGTTTTTTGTCAACACGGCCATGGCGCCCAAAGCCCCACCGAGCGCTAAGGAGCCGACATCGCCCATAAACACCGACGCGGGAAATGTGTTGTACCAGAGAAAACCAATTCCGGCACCGACCACAGCAGCACAGAAGACCGCAAGCTCGCCCGTTCCCTCAATGTACGGGATGTTCAAATACTGTGCGACGTTGAAGTCCACCCACTGTCCTTGCCACTTGAAGGTGAGCACGAGGCCCGCGACGTAAGCCAGGATCATGAATGTTGTGGCGCTGACAATGGATGGGCCAATGGCAAGACCATCGAGACCGTCGGTAAGATTCGCCGCGTGCGAGGTCCCCATGACAACAATGAACGCGAAAGGGATATACAGCCAACCAATATCGGGATTGAAAACATTGACTGCGATGAATGGGATCGACAACCGCGAGCTGAATGGAACCTCCACGCCGGGGAACCAACCCACGTGCCCGGCATAGAAGAGACAACTGAGCAGCACGAGGATGATGACCTGTAACAACAGTTTCTGACGACCGGGCATTCCCTTCGAGTCTCGCTTGGCAACCTTGCGGTAGTCGTCAATGAAGCCGATAGCGCCAAACCCGAGGAAGACCGCGAGCACCATCCACACGTAAATGTTGGTGAGCTGAGCCCACAAGAGTGTGGCCACGGTGACCGCTATAAGAATGAACACGCCGCCCATGGTAGGCGTGCCCCGTTTCTTTTGATGCTGCTCAGGCGTATCCTCGCGCACGTTGCTGACACCATGCTGCAGACGTCGCAACTCCTCGATGAACCACGGAAACAACCACAAGGTCAGGACCAACCCCGTGAGAGCCGCCGCCGGCATGCGAAATGACGGATAGCGGAACACGTTGAACGGTCCGACGGAGTCAATAAATGCTGTGAACAGGTGGTAAAACATCAGTCCCGTTCCCTTTGCAGATGGGCAACGACTCGCTCAGTACGCATGCCGCGTGATCCTTTGACCAAAACCAGGTCCCCCTCGCGCAGCCCGCCGTCGAGCTCAACGAAAAGCTCCTCGATGTCAGAAAATGCCTTCGCCTTGGCACCACCGGCCCTGGCACCTTTGACCACATGTGGCGCATGCTCACCAAGTGCCAGCACCCAGTCGATGCCACAGTCAGCCGCAGCCCTGCCGACCTGCTCATGCAGTTCGGGCGCAGTTTCCCCAAGCTCGAACATGTCACCGAGCACTGCCACCTTGCGGCCGTCGCTCACTTCAACGAGTGTCGCAAAAGAGGCGCGCATCGACGCCGGATTGGCGTTGTAGGTGTCGTCAATGACTCGCACACCAAGCTCGGTGTTCTCAAGCACACGCATGCGTCCACCGGGGATTGAGACTTCACCCATGCTCTTGGCAATGTCGTCGGGCGCGATGCCCATGGCAAATGCGGTCGCCGCAGCACCTGCGGCGTTCTGGGCATTGTGTGCACCGAACAGGGGAAGATCGACCTCGATCTCTCCTCCATCGATAGCCAGGATAACCACGCTGCCGCCACTTTGCGGCTCTTGCCGAACAACTCGCACATCGGCTTGCGGCGCGCGGCCGAACCACAGCTGCGTGCGCGAACCTGCCAAGGGAGCGCAGATATTCCGAACCATCTCGTCGTCGGCGTTG
>MGST01000022.1:2906-20125 GCA_001798605.1 Deltaproteobacteria bacterium RIFOXYA12_FULL_58_15
AAACCGGCATAGAGTTCACCTTTGGCTCGCGCCACATTTTCGATACTACCGAGACCTTCAAGGTGAGCAGGTCCCACATTGGTGATGAGACCCACATTGGGCTCGGCAATCTCGGTCAGTCGAGCAATCTCCCCAGGAGCGTTCATGCCCATCTCGAGCACCGCCGCCCAAGCCCTCTGAGGCCAGGAGAATACGGTCAGGGGCAAGCCGATCAGGTTGTTGAAGTTCCCAGCTGTCTTGTGCACTTCGCCATGGGCCCCAAGCGCCGCAGCCAATAGCTCCTTGGTCGTTGTCTTACCGTTGGAGCCCGTGACAGCAGCGACCTGACCCCGAAGGCGGCGCACGTATTGGGCGATAGCTCCAAGAGCATCGAGAGTGTCGTCCACAACCAACAACGGTACCGGCGAGTCGACAAGTGCCGCAAAACCGCTGCGATCCACGACCGCCGCAACGGCACCGGCTTTGACGGCCGTCGCAACATAGTTGTGACCATCAAATCGGTCGCCGCGCAAAGCCACGAAGAGGCTGTTGGGCGGCAGAGACCGAGTGTCGGTCCCCACCGCCGTTACCTCAAACAGCACCCCTCCGTGAACTTCAGCCTCGGCGGCTCGCGCAAGCTCGCCGAGTTTCCAATTGCTCATGGCACACCCCTCAACCAGCTCTCACCGCTTGGTTCGTCCCTTGAGTCGCCGCGGTAACGAACGCGCTGGGGGCCATATCGATCCAGCGGTTGGATGTAGAAACAGCATCAGCGCCAACTCACCGTCATCGGCGCTGCCACCGCTTTTGCCACCACACTCCGCTGGCACCACATACCATCTGTCTCTCATCTGCCCCTCCGACCCGGAGCCTTCACCCCGGGTTGAAACCCGCCGCTGCCAACGCAGTGCGGGCGTGCGCACGATCATCAAAGGGCCGGCTCTGGCTCCCCACGATCTGATAAGTCTCGTGTCCCTTGCCGGCGATCACCACCACATCGTTCGCCCTCGCCTGACTCACTGCGACAGCTATCGCCACAGCGCGGTCCACTTCGACGTGGTGCGGACTTCCTGCGAGCCCTGGTTCAATATCTGCAATGATGGCTCGGGGATCTTCACTGCGCGGGTTATCGGTGGTCAAAACCGCCCAATCGGCACGCTCGGCGACCACCCTGCCCATGCTCGGCCGTTTGCCCGGATCACGATCGCCACCACAACCAAACACGCAAATCAATCTGCCGTCAGTTATTTCGCGAACCGCGTCGAGCACCTTGATCAACGCGTCTGGCGTATGAGCGTAGTCGACGAGCACCAGGGGGCCACCAGCGGCGAGAACCGGTTCGAGCCGCCCGGGAACCTGTCCAACCTCAGCGAGACCCTTTGCCACCGCGGCCGACTCCACCTCGAGGGCCACGGCGACAGCCACCGCTGCGAGCACGTTCTGCACGTTGAATCGCCCCAGAAGAGGCGAGCTGATCTCGAGTTCCCCTATTGGAGTCTGCAAACGAGCACGGAAGCCACTTCGATCTAGGTGCAATGTTCGCGGCCAAACCGCGGCAATTTCAATTACCGGCTCTTCCAATGAGAAACCGATAACTCGCGCAGCCGGCAAGGTGCCTACGAGCGATGCCACCCTGGCATCGTCCAGATTCAGGACCGCGCTCCCACCCGTGGTGAGCCGCTCACGAAACAGCCTGGCTTTGGCTGCAAAGTAGGAGTCTGCGTCGCCGTGATAGTCCAAATGGTCGTGAGTCAGATTGGTGAACACCGCGACATTGAAATCCACGCCTGCCGCACGTTCCTGTGCCAACGCGTGTGAGCTGACTTCCATCGCCACCGCCTGCACACCGCAGTTCACCATCTCAGCAAGCATCGCCACCAGATCGACGGATTCGGGAGTCGTCAGCCCGACGACTTGTTCATGGCCCGCGAATCGAGTGCCAAGGGTGCCGATGACCCCCACCTTTTTACCCGCCGCACGGAGAATTGCCTCGAGTAGATGGACTATCGTGGTCTTGCCGTTGGTGCCGGTGATGCCGACCATCGACATGCGAGCAGCGGGATCGCCGAAGAACGCTTGCGCCGCGCGTGCCAAAGCCAGCCTGGTATTGGGTGTCAGCACCAAAGTGGCGTCACCCACTTCGACGTCCTTCTCACACAACACCGCGACCGCACCGCCATCAATCGCCTTCGCCACATGATCGTGACCGTCAAAACGAGCCCCCACCAACGCCGCGAACAATGCACCAGGCCGTACGCGCCGCGAATCGTAGATAAGGCCGGTGACGTCGACATCGGCGCCAGTGATGTAGGCCTGTTGCCCAGCAAAGAGATCGCTAACCTTCACAACCTTGTCCTCATCCACCGTTCCCCATGACCAAAGTGATGCGTCGGACCCCATCGCGCGGCGTTCCAGGCAACGGCTTCTGCGCCACGACGCGTCCACTTCCCTGCATCTCGAGATCGAAACCAACGCCCGCTTCAACGAAACGCGCCAAGGCAGCGCGAGCCGTCAATCCGACAAAAGACGGAATGCCATTCTTTGTTGGCACCGAGGGAGGCTCAACAATCGTATCCAACTCCTCCAACATTGCGACGGGCTTTGCCGTGGCAGTCATTAAGCTCTGAGTCGGTACCACGCCGAGATATCGCATGGTCGCCTCACCAATCTCGGCAAAAACCGGTGCCGCGACGGCACCGCCGGAGTGCACGTCCTGGGGTTCATCAACGGCCACGACGATGACAACCGCAGGATCGTTGGCCGGCAGGAATCCGGCAAAGACCGCAACGAAACGGTCGGCGCTATACCCACCGGTAACCGCATCGACTTTATTGGCAGTGCCCGTCTTGCCGGCGACTCGGTAGCCAGGCACTGATGCGCGCCAGCCCGTTCCCTCACTGCTCACAACGCGCTCCATCATCGGTATGACCTTTGCAACTGTCGATGCGGACAACACGCGGTTGCTACGCGCGCGAGCACCATCACTGAGCAACGACGGTGCGATGTACACACCGCCATTCGCTAATACGCGATATGCAGCCGCCAACTGCAGGGCGTTGACCGCGACGCCATGACCAAAGGAGATTGTCGCAATCCCCACCTGGGACCATGAGGCCGCAGGCCGCAGCATACCGGCGGTCTCTCCTGGCAACTCGATACCCGTCCGTCGTCCGAACCCATACGCATTCAGAGCGGCGTACAATTTCTGACTTCCCAGCGCCTCCCCGATTTTTGCCGCACCGGGATTGGATGAAAAGGCGATGATGTCGCCCAAACTGAGCCAACCATGGGCCTTCGAATCGCGGATGATGTGATTGCCGATGGTGTAGGCACCGTTCTCACAGAAGATCTTCTCAGTTGGCTCGACTGCATCTGCCTCGAGGGCCGCAGCCATGACCAAAGGCTTGACCGTACTACCCGGCTCGAACATGTCAGTCACAGTCCGGTTACGCAGTACATCAGCCGATGCAGACCCTGGCTCATTTGGATTGAACACGGGTTCCACGGCCATAGCCAGAACATCCGGATTGCGCGCATCTAGGATGATTGCCGTCGCGGCACGGGCCCGTGTTTCCTCAACGACCCGCGCCAGAGCCCTTTGCGCCGCATGTTGCAAACGCAGATCGATCGTCAAATTGACGTCGCCGCCGCGTGCCTCATCGGTATCGATGCCAGATGGCAGAATCGCGTTCCCCAGAGCGTCCCGCATGGCTTCGATAACTTGCGGCTCACCGGCCAAAGTCGAATCGAGCTCACGCTCGACGCCCTCCAACCCGTTGGCGTCAATGCCGCAAAAGCCGAGTAGGTGAGCTGCCAGCTCGCGGTTAGGATAAAAACGGCGCGGCTCGTAGGTCACTGACACGCCCTGAAGATTCAGAGCTTCCACTCGCTCGCGCTCCTTCGGATTTACCTGCCGTTTGAGCCACACGAACACTCGGTCGCTCGCCAACCTGCGGTAGACAGTGTGAAGATCGAGATCGAGCGCTTTCGCGATCTGCCGCGCAGCCTCTCGCGGGTCGTTAAACTTCCGCGGGTTCGCATAAACCGACGGCACATTGATCGAGCGCGCCAGTTGTTCACCGTTTCTGTCGTATATGTTCCCGCGCTCCGCTGGGATTTGCAGATCTTTGAGATACTCGTCACGAGATAGGCGCGATAACTCATCATGACGTGTCGTCTGCAGGAACCAGACGCGCACGCCAACTCCGACAAGGCCCATGAAGAACAGTGACGATACCAATCGCACCCGCAGTGCGAATGGTTTGTTCTCGCGTTGACTCACCGCAGACTCCCCACCACTTGTTCCGGCGCAGGTGCCACCAACCCCAGCTTGCGCGCCACCCTCATCATCCGCTCCGGCGAGCGTTCTGCCGCAAGCTCCACCTCAAGCTGCTCCTCTGTCGCCTGCAGATTCTGTAGTCGCGTCCGTTCTTCACTGAGCTTGTAACCCATGGCGAGGACGCCGTGGTGTACCCACACTTTGAACAATGAAGCCGCCACAGGCGAGCCGAGAACCAAGATGACAAGGATAAGCTGCACGATCCGCCTCATCTTGTGCGCTCCAATCGTCGCGCCGCGCGGAGTCGAGCGCTCGCTGCCCTGGGATTGCGCGCGATCTCATCACTGCCTGGCCGTACCACCCGCCGCGTCAGAATCTCAAGAGACGGGCGGTTGTTACACACGCAGCCACCGATAACCGGCGGACAAATACACCCCTGTGCGGCATCTCGCAGCGCTCTCTTCACTGACCGATCCTCGAGCGAATGAAAGCTGATGAACACGGCAATACCGCCATCGGCAAGAACTTTGGGGATGGCCAACAAGAGTCGCTCGAGCTCACCGACCTCATCGTTGACGAGCATGCGGATCGCCTGAAAGGTACGAGTCGCGGGGTCGAGCCCGTCCCGAGCTGCGGGAACGTTGCGGCGGACAATCGCGGCGAGCTCCTCGGTGGTAGTCGGTCGCTCAGCCTTGATGGCACGCGCGACACGACGAGCATGCCGCTCTTCACCAAGCTCCTTGATGGCTGTGGCCAAGGTCGCAGCATCGACACTCGCAACCACCTCGCGTGCGGATTGCCCAGATGTCCGGTCCATCCGCATGTCGAGGTCGCCACTGAACCTAAATGAGAACCCTCGGGAAGCCGTATCGATTTGATGAGATGACACGCCAAGATCCGCAACGAGAGCGCCCACTCGCCCAACGTTCACGCCCAAGACCGTCTCCAATTGCGAGAACCGTGCGTGATACACCTGGGCGCGCTCGCCAAATCGTGACAACCGCTCCCGAGCCACTCGCACCGCTTCTGAATCGCGATCCAGTGCCAACAACTGCGAATCCGGCAGCGCATTCAACAGCGCCGTCGCATGCCCCGCACCGCCGACGGTGCAGTCAACAATCAGCTCAGGCTGATGTGCCGCGATCCAATCGACCACCTCATGCAGCATGACTGACTCGTGGGCGAAAGAGTTTCCCATGTCTATCCATTGAGCTGAGCTCACAGTCCCAGCTCCGTCAGTGCCCGCGCGACAGCGTCCCGACTCTGACGCGACACCATCGCCTGTTGAGTCCAATAGTCCTTCGACCAAATCTCAATGAAGGTCACCATCCCGGCCCACACAACATCGCGGCTCAGGCCGGCGTACTCACGCAACATCGGCGGAATCAACAACCGTCCGTGTTTGTCTATGGTGCAGTCTGTGGCACCCGCCACATAAATACGTTTGAGGGTGACCACCGCCGGATCAAATTGTGAGAGGGCCGCAAGCCGAGTCTCAAAGGCATCCCACTCAGACACGGGATAGGCCACCAGGCATTTGTCGATCCCAGTTGTGACGATAAGCCGAGTGTCTCCATCGTCGGAGCTCTGTTCGAGTGTCTCGCGAAAGCGGACAGGAAGGCTCGTACGGCCTTTCGCATCGATCGTGTGCTCGTAAAGGCCGCGAAACATCGACGTCACACCTTTGTTGATCCCAATCGATCTCAATCGATCCATTTTGATCCAAATTGATCCGATAATTCCCACCGGCGACTTTAGTCGTTCTCTTGTTGCAGTCAAGTACTTTTAGGATATTCCTCAAAAATTACATGAAGATGAGTAGGGTATGGGCCTACTTTTGGTGCTGTTATCCCACACCTCATATTGCCATAGGTTACATGTTATTATGGTCATGATGTAATGTGAATTATCAACTCACATAAGTAATTACGCGTAAAACTTGACATCTTTCTGTGTGCGTTCATCGATCTCAGACCACCGGTGGGATGGGACCCACAAAGCGCAAGATCCGCTGGGTGCCGAAAATTAAGTGCGCACCCGATTGAAGGGCAACCACGGCGTGGGTAATGCCGATAACCGAAAAGTCTGTGTTTTTTTGGTTGCTGATTGGCAACCCACCAGTTAATGACCCACTGGCGGCGATGAAAGCCGCCTCGTTCTGGAGGTCTTCATGGCAAAGGGATGTTGGCTGATTATTGGCGCAACGCTACTGTCGTCCTGCGCGTCAGATGAGGGCCTGAACCGCAATGCCCCGCGTGCAGACATCAAGGTGTATACCGAAGGTCAGGCCTACCTCGATTTCTCCAGCGAAGCCTTGCGAATCAACCTCGGCGAGGTTCCGGTGTTCGCCACCAAGTGGGCACTCTTCCAAGTTGAGAATCCGACCGGCGTCGATTTGGAGATCACCTCTATTGACTACAACGAGGAAGAAACCGTCGGGCAAAGATGGGGACAGCCTGTGTGGGCGGACCTCGCAAAGATCGCCAAGGAAGACCGCGCTCGCCCACTGGAAGAAGACGGCCCCGGCGTTCCGTTCGCCATCCCCGTGTACGAAACCTATCTCATTGGCTTCCCCTACTCCCCCCTGGAGGAGGGCACCCACCAGGCGAAAGCCATCATCTATTCCAATGCCACCAACGGCAGCACGATCGAGATCACTATCGAAGCGCAAGCCACCTTTACCGGGGTACCTGATATCCAGGTACAGTATGGCGCCTATGTGGGGCCGAACCCCGAGGACTGCGTCGACACCAACGGCGATTTCATCGTCGACACCTGCCGGATCCCCGAGGAGCACGCCCTCGACTTCGGCAACATCGGGCGGATGCGCAAGGGCACACAACACCTTTATATACGCAACACTGCGGAGTGCGAACCTTACCTCGGCGTTGACGCTTGCACGATCTGCTCGTTGACCGTCGACAAGAACCCCGACCTGAAGAACATAGGTTTCGGCTTCATGCCCGGTACTAACTTGGGAACTGAAAATGACGTGCCTGTGGACAGCGGTGGCCGACAACTCTGCTTCGACGCATATGATGAGGAAGGTACCCCCGTCGGTGAGAAAATTCCCTGCTTCTCGTTCCTCGGCTCGATGGCAACGCCCTTCCCCATCGCCCAACGCAACATGAACCCTCCGTGTGCGGAACCTGGTGAAGTCAAGCTGCGCATGAACTTCGACGCCCCCAATGAGCTTGCTGAGTTCAAGACGGTGGTCATTATAGAGAGCAACGATCCCGACGAGCCGGTCATCGAGATCCCCGTCAGAGCCCGTGCGAGCGACGCCCCCATTGCCATCGCCAAGTTCCGCGAGCGGGATCCCACAAACCCCAGCGCTCCGTGGACCAATCCCAATGACATTCAGCCTCTGGCACGCGTCTATTTCGACGGTCGGGATTCCTATGATTCCATCGATCCGACTGACCCAAGTCGAATCACCACCTACCGCTGGGAAGTGATTCGTCATCCGAGTGGCCTCGACGTCAACGACTTCCAGATGCAATCACAGAACGGCCCGCTGTTCTCGTTTTGGCTGCCGTTTGCTGGCGAATACACGGTGCAGCTCAAGGTCACCAATCGCGACGGCATGCAAAGCGGCGACACCGAGGAATCAAAGGTGGAGTTCGACGTGATTCCCGGTAGCCGCATGCACATACAGCTCAGCTGGGACGACTCGACCAACGACCAGGACCTGCATCTCATGTACCTGCCGGAGACCGAGAATCTCTGCTACACACCCTGGGATTGCTACTTTAGCAACAAGACGCCACAGTGGTTCGACAACGCGGCAGTCGCAGATGGATCCAATCCTCGCCTCGACATCGACGACACCCATGGCCTGGGACCCGAGAACATCAACATCGACGCTCCAGAACCTGGCACCTACCGCATCGCCATTCATTACTGGGCCGACTACGATGACCACTCCCCGACCCGCAACACAGTGCGGGTGTACCTCAATGGATTGCAGGTCGGCGAATATCGTCGTACCCACGCCGAGGAAACGGAATGGTTGGTGGGAGACATCACCTGGCTGCCAGGTAACACCGGCTTTGTCACCCCCTACCCCAGCGACGCTGCAGGGCAGATCGGAACGGTCACGCCGTTCTTGCGTAGCGACTGCAGCGGCGGTTTCTAACCCGGGGCTAACAACTACCCGCGAATGAGGGCAATCAGGGGCTCGGTGATGATCGGCCCCCGCCATCCCTGGAGCTCGGGGACCTCGCGCACCTGCTCCGCCTCAGCGGGTCCTAGACGGGCGAGGTCTTCGAGCACGGCATTGCCAAGCATGACCTCCGGTTCGAGACCAATCTTCGCTGCTTCGACCTTGCGCACGTTCCGCAGCGCTTCATAACGATCTCGCGCTGCCGGATCGAGAAATCGACCGCTGCGACGACGGTGTGAGCTCGCCGGTGGGCACTCCTTGACCGGAGTGGCCTTGCGTACAGCATTGACGATCTCTTGGCCAAAAAGATCGATACCCCCGCGGCGCAATCCGGGCCGTGACGCAAATGTCTGCAGCGACTTTGGCGGATCCATGGCGATCTCAACCAGCAGGCTGTCGCCAAAGACCTTGAAAGGAGGGCGATCCAAACGGGCGGCGATCTTGTGGCGAGCGGCATGCAAGGCACGGATTCGTCCCAAGACCACCGGCGACAGATTCCGAATACCGCGAATGCGCCAGAAACCATCCGCACTCGCACCATTCGAACGCTCTGAGATGCGCTGGGCTATGGCCGGCAAGCGTTCGAAATCCTCCTCCGCCCACGCCAACCGCTTGGCCGCACGCAATTCGTCGCTCATCATCTCGACCAAACGCTCCAAGTAGTGCGTGTCACACCGCGCGTAGGAAATCTGCTCAGGGCTAAGAGGCCGCCGCGTCCAATCTGAACGCTGCAATCGTTTGTTGGCCTCATGACCGAATCGCTCACGCAGAATCGTTGCCAGACCAAAGTTCGTGTTACCGAGCAAACGACTCGCCACCATCGTGTCCCACAGCCCCTGCAGCTTGAAGCCAAAATCCCGGCCCAAGCAGATCAGATCGTAGCAGGCGTCATGAAAAATCTTGATGTGCTTGGGATCGGCAAAAAGAGGGCCGAGGAGCTCCAAGCTCGGCAGGGCGAGGACATCAATAATGGCGTCTTCCCCCCCAACACTCATCTGCAAGAGGCACACCTTCTCCGGATAGTGATGGAAGGAATCACTTTCTGTATCGACAGCAATGAAGCGAGAGCGACTGCAGTGCTTTACCCACGCCGCCAGCTCCGTCTCAGTATCGATGTACCGCGGTGCTGCAAGATCACACACCGTGCCGACAATAGGCCAACGCCGGGCAACACTCCAGAGCTTTTGGAACAGAAACAAACATCTGTAGCATTTTCCGAAAATGGGTCGAGTCGAGAAAATGCGACAGCCCATGCAATGTGGTGCACCTCTGGTTATACTCCTTGGATGAGACGAGTCGCACCTACTCTCCTTCTGGTGTGGTTTCTTGCCTGCGACAGTGGCGGAGCGGGTTGCACAGACTGCACTGGAACACCGGTCACCCCATACCCCGACCCACCACCTGCGGGGGGGGAGCTGCAAAGTCATGCAGTGCGGGCTCGTTTGACACAGAACCTCCTCGAGTTCTTGCGCACCCACCTCCCGAGCTTGGTTGGTTCGTTCTTCACCGTAGAGAACGGTCAAGCCATCTATTATCTCGATGAGACCCTGTTCAATCCCTCGAGCGACCCCTTCTTCTTGCGAGACGCCTGCATCGGCCCACCCGTCGAGCCTTGTGCAAACCGCGACAATCCAGCAGCCGAAATCGGTGCGACCTATCCGTCGAAGATCTCCCTCGACCTCGATGACCTCGCCCGTGCCATCGAGCTCGACTGGCTCGAGCCCAATAGCGACGGTGATCCCGGCATTAGACTATCGATCAAGAACTTCGAGCTGTTTGTAGACCTCGCCCTGGTCATCAACATCCCCGACTTCACCGGTGTAGCTGCTTGCCACGTTCAGAGTGAGAGCGGCATGGCAGCGGTCGAAGTTCAAGAGCTGTCCTTTGACCTGCGGCTCGGCATTGATGAGAGCGGAGCGCGGCCCACCATCCAGAGCAGTGTCGAGGAATCTGTCGTCTATATTGGCGACGCAGCGGACGACTCGATTCTGCACCTGCAGGTTTCGCCGTGCATGTCCGGCTCAGATCCCGTCTGCGACGATCCGCGTTGTTACGGTGCCTGGGGTCCCTTCGAAGCACCTGACTGCATAGGCGTATGCGGCCTACTCGACCTGTTCTCGCAGCTCGGCGGTTTCCTCACCCAGGTGCTGCGACCTATGCTCGATACGCTCGGGCCGTCTCTTGCCGACGCCGTGTCCCAGGCTCTGACGGGAGCCCTCGAGCAAGTGCCGCTCGAAATCGAAACGAGTTTCAATGTCGCCGACCTGGGCGGCGAAATCCTCTCTGAAGTGCAACCGATTCACCTCAAGATCGGCGCGTCCAAAGACCTCGACATTCGGGGCACCGGTCCCGGATTCGGTCTCGACCTCGGTCTCGACGGCGGTGCCACAGTTCCCAATGTTGCTGCCTGCGCACTGGATGCCGCGCCTCCACCGCTCGAGGATCTCGGCGGCGATCCACCCGACTATTCGGGTTTCGTCGAAGTCTACGACGACACTGAGGGGACATCACACTTCGAGGCCTACCACCTCGCCGCTGCGGTATCTGAGGCCATGGTGGCACAAGTGTTCTGGAGCGCATTTCAGAGCGGTATTCTCTGTGTCACCGTCGACTCCTTTGACATCCTGGCCCTCACAAATGGTGAGTTCGCGCTGGCCGGTGCCACACTGATGGACTTCGACGCCCGTTTGGTGGGCCTCACCGAGCCCGCCACGCCCCTGATCTTCGGTTTGCAAGCCACCACCGGGCCATCCATCCGTCTCGGTGCCGGACGGATGGTGGGCACCGAGATCCAAGACCCTCTGGTGGAGATCATCCTGGATGACGTCGCGCTCAATATCTACATGTTCATTGACGACCAGTTCATGCGAATCACTGGTATCATGACTGACTTGGTCATTCGCATGGGTGTGGAGCGTACTCCCGAGCACGCGCTGCAGGTCGTCCTCGACGAGGTCTCGCTGGTTGACACACGGCAACTCTACAACGAGCTCGCCCCTGCGGCCGATCTATCTGGGCTGCTTGAGCTCATCATCGACATCGTCACCAACCAATTTCTGGCTGACAGCCTGCGCTTCGAGATCAACCTCACCAACGTCCTCAGTGACGCTCTGGGAACGCCACTCTACATGCGCCTCAACGCCCTGCGCCGCGACCTCGGTCCCACAGACGCCGCCTACCTGTCGGTGTTTGCGACTCTCTGTGACGAAGATCAGGTGGCGAACGCAGACAACCTCTCGTGTTACCTCCCCGGCGGTGTCGACGGTCGAAGCCTCATCTCTACTTCAGTGCGTCTTGCCGATTCGAGCTCGATGTACCAGGATGTGCCAGACCCAGCTCAGTTCCCACCAGAGCGTTGGTTGGCAGCACCAAGTGGCCGCACCCTATTGGCGGTCGAGTCCGGTCCCCAGGCACCAAATGCATATCTCTATCAATACCGCATCGACGGCAGCGCTTGGAGCCGTTTCCGCGGCGCACCGAACGGCCGCCTCGAAGTATCCAGTCCTAGATTACGAATGCTCGGTCAGCACCACATCGAAGTCCGTGCCCGCCACGTGCGCGACTACACGCAGTTGAGCGCGCCCCAGAGCGTTTACGCCTTGGTGGATCCCGAGCGTCCCACGGTCACCCTTCACCGCAGCAACAACGAGGTGGCAGTCGATGTTCTCGAGCACGGCTCCCCGGATGACGTCGAGATTTGGAGCCGTTGGTCTCACCCCCATGCAACCGAAACAGAAACCGATTCGGTCGAATGGCAACGAAGCGATACCCAAATCGACATCACCCTGATGCGCGGCACCTTGGAAGTGATGGCGCGCGACGCCGCAGGCAATACTTCGGAGATTGCATCCATCGCATTGGGAGATTTCTCGACAACGAGACCAGCAGTTCCCGACGACGCACCCGCCACCACCAGCGGCTGCGACTCCAGGGGCTCAGGCTCGACTCCCACTGCCTGGCTAGGGTTGGGAGTAGCCGTAATGGCCGCGCTTCGTCGGCGGTGGTCAAAATGCCGACTTTCCGGTGCTGCACTCAGCTCAAAGGCACCAGTTTCTCGGTGCGCTGGGCATCAATCAACTCACGGTTGACCGGTGCTGGTTTGAGACGACCTGCGAGAAAATCTCTCAACTGGTCATCGTAATGTTGTGACAATCGGTCCCCACTTTGCCCAGCTGGGAGAATCGTCCCGGCCGCATCTCTGTTTCTGGCGCTCGCGACAAACCGCATAGCCGGTCCCACTCGCACACCAAGGTGGTGCGGCCACACGTCTCCCCTGTTCACCGTGTCTGGCGCTCCACCGACGGGTTGGGGACCAATGTCGAAAAGATTGCCAAGGAAGGTGGAAGAAAGCCGATGCCGCAAAACCATCGGATGCAGGACGCCCCATTTCCAGGTACTCGGCTCATCACCCATCGCCTCGCGGCAGGTAGACAGAGTCTGTCGGAAAGAAAAGCGCACAACCTCCACAACGTCGACACCCAGCGCTGCGAGGCGCGGGGCAAGGCGCTCAAGACACAGGGCCGGCTCTCCGACAAAAGCGCCAAGCTCAGCAAATGCGAAGGCCGCATCATCACCGGCGAGCCGACGCACAACCTCGCGACCTGTCTTGAGCGCCATGGTAATACCAATGGCGGCACCAGAAGAATCGGCGTTGGTGTCTCCATCCCACTGTCGCCAGATCTCTGCGGCCTCGCGCTCGAAGGGTCGGGGAGCATCGAACAACCCATCGGTGCCACCGACAACTCCGAGCAATGAGTCTCGCATGTCACGTCCCCACGCGGAGAAGGTGTCCAGCTGCAATGCCGCAAGATCTTCGCGAGTGACGTGGTCGCCGAGCTCTTCGAGTCGCGCACGCAGACGGTTAAACCGGTGCGGTGCCTCGAACAAGCCTCCGAGCTCGTAGGGATAGCTGCCGGGAGCCGGCCGATTGTTCGCAGTGACGATGTATCCCCGTTCGGGGTCTAGCTCCCGAGGTAGGTGCTCTCGCGGTACGAAGCCTTGCCAATCCCACTCACCGGTCCACCCAGGCAGCGGTCGCACCGGGGTGCCATGACGTCGCCGGGGAATGGCACCTGCCAGCACAAAACCAATATCCCCACAGGCACCAGCGTAACTGATGGCGTAGGGAGGGCAAACCAGATGCCTGGTTGCGTCGAAGAACTCCTCGCGACTGGTCGCGGTCCACATTCCCAACAAACCGTCGAGATCACACGACGGTCGGTGTCCACTCCACGCGACCGCAAACTCCATGCCCCGCGCAGGCCGCGTGGCGATCGTCTGCAAAAGTGGCCCATGTCGTGTCTCGCGGATGATGTGCTCTCGGCGACCCTCACCCCGCACCGAGAACACCTCCCGACGCCGATGCAAAGTTTGCCAGCCATCCGGCGTCAAGTAGCGATTGGCATCTCGGGGGTGCAGCTTCTCTGCGAACACATCGAGGTCTTGCACCAACCCCGCAGTGATCCCCCATGTATGCGCTGGCGTCCGGCCAATGCCGATGCCCGGCACTCCCGCCACTGCAAACCCCTGCAAATCGAAGCCACCACCGACCATGTGGATCTCATGCCATGGCAAGGGTGCGGTCAAGGTCAGGTGGGTGTCGTTTGCGAGCAATGCGTCGCCACTCGCGCTGTGTGACGCCGCGACAGCAACGCAGTTGCTCCCCACACCCGGCGCGTTGCCAAATCCCAGCGCGGTGTCTGCGGCGCTGCGCGTGAAAACAAGGTCCCTCGCTATCCTGGCCCAGCTCACCTCATCGATGATGCTCGATCTGCCGGGTGTCACGTGGGGACACAACCGACTGGCGACGTCACCCGGCAGCCCCGCAGCCTGCAACAACGCCCCATACAGAATCGCCCTCCAGGCAAAATTGAGCTCGAAGGCCACCGCACGCAGCATCAAGAGCGAATCGGTGGGTGACCAGGGGGCCACAGGCAGGCCCATGAGTTGGTGCTCGATGGAGCGTTTGCCCGTGGCCAAGAATGCGTTGACGCCGGCGGCGTAGGCCTCAAGGATCTGTTGCGCCGCAGGCGAGTGAAGGGGCAGAGACTCTTTGGCCGCACGCGCCAAACCGAAGGCGCGGAGCATAACGTCGACGTCAAAGGTGGTACGCTCTTTGACGTGAATCGTGTTGTCTCGCCAAGGGATCTTGCGCATGCCAAGCATTTCCGCGAGACGCCCGCCCGCACCGTGACGGTTGTAATCAATCTGAAACAACCGGTCGCGAGCGGTTACAAACCCTTGGGCAAAGAAGAGATCGTCACGCGTCTCGGCATAAATATGCGCGACGCCGCGGTTATCGGTGATGATCTCGACCCGTTTCTGCAAACCCCCGATGCGCAAAGAACTGGGCATATGCTTTCGCCTGGAGGACTCCAGGGTTCGTTGGACGATGTCAAAAACACCACGGGCGGGGCTGTCTAAACGCATACTCGGCCACCAGAATGAGCAGTTGATCGCAACCGCCACATAGTGGACCATCGCCGTTTCCGTGGCAAGATGACCACCTCTTCCGCTTTGGAAGGAAAACAAAATATGACGAAACGCGCCCCAAAGCCAGACAAAGGCCAGCAAGCCGCAGAGGTGGCACTCTACGACCTGCTTATCAGCCTCGGATGCAAGCTCGAGGGGGAACTGCGCGACACCCCAAAACGGGCGGCAGCCTTATGGGCCCATCACCTCCTTGACGGCGAACACCAAGACCTGGGTGCCATTCTTGGCCATGGCAGCCCCACCAAATCCCGCGCCCCGGTGACGCTTTTCAATGTGGGTGTCCACCTGGTGTGCCCGCACCACCTCACCGTCGCCTTTGGCCTCGCCCACATCGGCTACCTCCCCAATGGCCGAGCCGCTGGTTTCGGTGCCCTCGCACAACTCATTCATGCATGCACTGCCCGTCTGGTTCTGCAAGAGGATGCCTGTGACACAATCGCGAACGCCATCACCGAGCACCTCGACGCAAGGGCCGCCGCTGTCGTCATCGACGCCATGCACCCGTGCCACAATGTCCCCCACGCCCGTTCACACCGCGCCCGAGCTGTGACCTGGGGAGAGAGCGGCACCCCCACAGGCATTCGCGAGCTCAAAGGACTGCTGCGGAAAACCGTGAAAGCCAACAACTGCTAGATTTGATCAATGGCCGTCGTCTGCGGCGGCCCGCACCTCAAGATTTTGGGCCTCGTAGGTCTCGACCTGTTCGATGAAGCTGCGGAAGTCTGGCCACTGGTTCGCAGGGATGACGTGCTTTTTGAGTATCAACCGCCGCGTGAACAGAAGCTCGCGGTCGCGTCGCTCGAAGCTCGCGGAATACTCAGCAAAAGATTCGACGAGCTTCGCCGCCTCTGGCAATGCAATCTCGTAGCCGACAGGCAACAACAACGTCGCCACCGCCACAGACGTGGCTGGCGCATCGAGGATTGCAGGCCAACGCCGACTCGCACGCTGGTGCCCAACAAAGGTGCGTCCAGCAATATCCACAGGGCGCAGGCTATACCGTTCATATTCAAGCTTCTGCAGGGCCACCTCCACTTTGCCTCGCACAGACAAAGGATCATCCACACTCGTCGGGTTGGCAAACCGGGCCCCGCTGACCACGACAGGTCCACCTTCGCCAAACAGTTGACGCGTCAACACGGCGTCACGCGCTGTTCCACGCTCGACGCGCTCGAGGTCTTGGTGCAGACGGCGTCGCGTCGTACCCTGGGTCTCTCCGGTCACCCGCCCCGATACGGTGCCATCAACGTCGAGACTCAAGTTGAAATTCGTGGCCAGGACATTGCGCTCGGGGGGATCGGGCGGAACGTCCACCCAAAGTGGCCCGTCATCGTGCAACACCAAAGCGCGTCCGCCTGTGAGCTCGATTGGTAACTCACCGTATCGACACTGCTTACAAAGTGGATCGAGAAAAGCAAAATCGCCCGCAGGCACGGAGCAGATGGGACTGTGTCCCATGGGATCGCCCTTGCACGAGGGGTCCTTTTCCTTTTCTCGGGTCACGTCTACTGCAACAACGACGGCGACGAAGGCATGCAGGGAGGCAAAACCCTCGATCTCCTTCGGACCTTTGGGGCTTGCAAGCAACGCCGGGAAGGCACGAGCGCCACTGCCCTCGAGGGCGCGCAACAAGTACGCGGCTGCATCACGAAAACAGGCTGGCTCGCCCTTTTCGAGCTCCCGTGCGGGTACGGGCCGCCGCACGCCGAGACCAGGAACCTCGAGCGAACGCAAGGACGCCTGCGCCGCACGAAATCGCTCCTCGGCTCCGCCCGTCCCCCTCTCACCGCCAACCCGGTCAATCATCGCCATAACCCTGTCGGCCACCTGCTCCCAGGTCTCCAACCGTGTTTGCTTTGTGCCCACCGTTGCCTTAGTCACAACCACAGCCACCCATGGTGCAACGCGGCCAAGATCGGGCATGCCGGGCTCATCGTAATAGGCTGGCAGATCGTTTTCGACAAACACCAACCTCACCTTGCCGCCGCCTGCCGACCGATGCAGAGGGTGCTTGGTGACGACGTCATCGCCCTGGCCGTACCGGTAGTCGATCTTGAGTTGCTCAGGGACAATGATCCCGAGCTCTGCGCGCACCACCGGCGGACGGTCGCCAAACACCCAAGCGGGTATCATATCGACGTCCTCATAGACCCGCTCGTAACGATAATCGATGAGTCCGCCGACCCGCACACCTGGCACCGTGAAGGCAACTTCCTTCGCGTCATCGTTCTTGGGCAAAGATGGGCGAGAACGCAGCACTGGTTGTCCGGGATCCAGACTCGTTGTCGCCCCGTTTGGCAGCGC
>MGST01000023.1:0-3703 GCA_001798605.1 Deltaproteobacteria bacterium RIFOXYA12_FULL_58_15
GACGTCGTGTCAGGTCAGCAACGCATTGAGGGCTGAATCAAGGTCAGGGTAGACGAGTTCATATCCTGTCGGTATTGCCTGCACCACGTGTTGGCCAGAGAGCAGCATCTCCTTTGCCATTTGCCCCATCAAGATCTTGAGCGCCCATGCCGGGGCATCGAGCCACGCTGGTTTGCCGAGGATACGCGCGGCTTTATTGATGAGATCTCGTTGGCGCACCGGTTCTTTCGCGACCAAGTTGATGGCACCTCGCAAAGAATGGTTGTCGAGGGCGTTAAGGAATTCGCCGACCGCGTCGTCGATATGAATCCAGGAAACCCATTGTTTGCCATCACCGAGATTACCGCCAGTGAAAGCCCTGAGAGGACGCAGCATGGCCGGCAGCGCACCACCATCGTTGGCGAGGACCACGCCGAGCCGCAACAAGAGCACACGGGCACCCAGTGTCTCGACTCGTCGTGCGGTTATCTCCCATTCAACGCATACGGTGGCGAGGAAACCGCTACCCGCAGGTGAGGTCTCGTCGTGCAAAGTGTTGGCATGGGTGCCATAGAAGCCAATGGCCGAGGCGTTAAGCAAAACCGCCGGTGGCTGCGACGCGTGGGCAATCGCGTGGTACAGGGCGGTGGTGATGCCAACACGTGAGGCTATGATGTGTGCCTTCTGCCTTTGAGTCCAACGCTTTGCAACGGATGCGCCTGCGAGGTTGATGACACCGTCGCAGCCACTGACCGCAGACTCCCATTGTTCTAAGGTGGTGACGTCACCTCGCACCCAGGTCAAGTTGTCAATCTCAGATGTCCGTTCCTCTCTGCTCAGGGCAACTATTTCATCACCGCGTTCCAAAAGGGCGCGGCAAATCCTGTTGCCGATGAGGCCTGAGGCACCGGTTACAAAGACACGCACCAGCTCACTCCGTTGTGTGGCTCTCTAGGAATGCGAGGAGCTGTTTGACCGCTTGGCCACGATGACTGATGAGATTTTTTTCATCCGAGGGGAGCTCGGCGGCGGTGCGACCATCCCCGGGAATGATAAATATCGGGTCGTAGCCGAAACCGTTGTCGCCACGCTCTTCTCGGCCGATCTCACCCTCGAGGGTGCCGTGAAAGACGATGGGGTCGCAACCGGGCTCGAGATACACGAGAGCACAGCGAAAACGTCCGGCGCGCTCCCCGTCGGGGACATCACGCATGGCCTCGATGAGCTTGACCCGGTTTGCGCGATCGCGATCCGACCCTACGACGCCAGCGTAGCGGGCCGAGTGAACGCCTGGTTTCTTGCCCAAGGCATCAACCTCTAAACCAGAGTCGTCCGCCACAGTGGCGGTGCCGGTTATCTCGCAAAGAGCCCGGGCCTTTTTGATGGCGTTGGCTTCAAAGGTGTCACCGTCCTCGACGACATCGAAGTCGGCGAGGTCTTCGGTGCCGCGCACCGAGTAACCGAGGGGTTCGAGCATTTGTTTGAGCTCGCGCATCTTGTTCTTGTTGGCGGTGGCGACGCGAATTTCTTTCACAACTGCACCGTCACGGGTTCAGAGCCCAAGGGAATGGCGATGGCGCGCTTCTGAATATCGACGAGCAACGGCAGGGCGGCGAAGGCCATGTCGAGAAGGGTGTCGAGCTCTTTGCGATCAAACGCGGCATGCTCGGCGGTGCCCTGGACCTCGATGAGCTTTCCCGCGCCCGTCATGACCACATTCATATCGACGTCGGCGTTCGAATCGAGACCGTAGTCGAGGTCTAGGTATGGCTTGCCTGAAACGATCCCCACCGAGATGGCGGCCACGTGATCAGAGAGGACGTTCTTGCGTGCTTGTTCTCGTTCAATGAGGTTGTTGAGGGCAATGGCCAAGGCGACATAGGCGCCGGTGATCGAGGCGGTGCGAGTGCCGCCATCGGCTTGAATCACATCACAATCGAGGGCGATGGTGCGCTCACCGAATCCTGTGAGGTCGACGACACCACGCAATGCTCGACCAATGAGTCGAGAGATCTCCTGGGTGCGGCCATTGATCTTGCCACGATGCGAATCTCTTTGGCTGCGGGTGCTTGTTGCCCGAGGCAACATATCGTACTCGGCGGTCACCCAGCCCCGACCCTTGCCCACCATCCATGGGGGCACGCGATTGTCGACGGAGGCCGTGCAAATAACTTTAGTGTCGCCACAGGTAATCAGCGCCGAGCCCTCAGGATGAGATAGGTAGTGGGGGGTGATGGACAAGGGCCGCAAGGCATCGTTGGAACGTCTAGGCATTCGCGGTGTTTGCTAGAGACAAGGGCCAGTGTCAAGCGTCACTCTGTCTGTTAATTGATTAGGGCAAGATTGGTGAGGCTAGGCCGGAACTGGTCAAAGCCAAGGAGGCTTACGCACCTCACAGGCTTGTGCGCATGCAGGAGCTTGCGCAGGCCCGGAAGCAGGAGCAGCAGAGGGAGCTCCGGCAGCAGAAGCAGCGAGGGCCTGATTTGGGATGGTGAGGGCTAGGGCCCCAAGTGTGTCTCTATTTGCGACACGGCGACACTTTTGGTGAGGTGAAGGTCCGCAAGCCCCTCGAAAAGGCGCTGTGATTGACGGCCCATGGGTCGATATCGTGCAGATCGGGTAAGATGGCCGCAAATTTGCAGTGCTTCATGCACATGGCGAGTACGCAGGCGGCGCGAGTTTACCGTCCCCGTCAAGCCCAACAGACGATTGTGTATCAGGTGGTCAAGGAGTACCTACCTGAGCTGATCGAGCAGGCGGAGCAAGGCTCGTACAGTTTGCCCGAATTCGTGGAGGGCGAGCTGCAGGCGATGTTGAGGTGTGGCGATCCGGCGCATGGCTTTACTCACCTCAAGTGCTCGCGATGCGGACATGATCGCTTCTTGCCGTTTAGCTGCAAGGCGAGAAATGTGTGCAGCTTATGTTCCGGTTGTCGGATGAATGAGACGGTGGCGCATCTCGTGGATCAAGTAATCCCCGAGGTGCCCCTTCGTCATTGGGCTCTGACGTTTCCTCCGCCGCTTCGCTATCTCTTGGCGTACGATTCAGACCTTTGCACGGAGATTCTCAATATCTTCGTACGCACCGTGTTCGCCTGGCAACGACGGTTGGCAAAGAGGGAGCTTGGTCTTGCGAGTGTTCGCCATGCGCACCCGGGAGCCATTACAGCGATTCATCGAGTAGGCTCCGCATTGAATCTGAATCTGCACCTGCACAGTGCGATGCTGGATGGCGTGTTTGTGCAGAGCGACCCGGCCGAGCAGCCAGTCTTTCGGGCTCTTCGGGGCCCCGAGAAGGGTGACATCCTCGGCTTGGCTTGGGACATCTGCCTTCAGACCAAGCAGCACCTGCAGAAGGTCGGCAAGTACTTTGATGGCGATCCTGATGCCGACGAGTTAGCGCAAGACTCCCCATTGCTCGCAGCGTGCTACGCGGCGTCCATGCAACAAACTGTTGCCGTGGGCCCGCGTGCCGGCCAGGGCGTGCTGCGTATGGGTGCGTATGTTGAGAATACAGATCGAGAGAGCGCTGAGACAGAGCAAACATTGGGGCACGGGTACAATCTCCATGCTGGTTATCGGGTTTCTGGCAAGGACCGGAAGGGCCGAGAGCGGATTCTGCACTATCTTTTGCGTCCTCCAATTGCCACCGATAGGCTATCGCGCAGTCCAGACGGGCGAGTCATCTACTGGCTGAGAAAGCCGTGGGCGAATGGTACCAGCTC
>MGST01000023.1:3738-6607 GCA_001798605.1 Deltaproteobacteria bacterium RIFOXYA12_FULL_58_15
TCGTTCAAATTCGAGCCGTTGGATTTTGTCGCGAAGCTATTGCCGCTCGTGCCGCCGCCACGGGTAAATCAGATTAGGTATCACGGAGTTTTTGGTGCTCATTCAAAGTTGCGATCTCAAATTGCACCTGCGCCTGTTGAATCAAAAGCCAAGCGAGGACAGCTGGAGCTTGCCGTTTCGTCTGGGTCGAAAACGAATGGCACGAACAGCAGTGGGCGTGCTCGTCCCGATCGGATGCTTTGGGCCGACCTCGCAGCGCGAACATTCGAGATTGATGTTCTCGAGTGTGTTCGTTGCGGTCATCGCCCGATTCAAGTCGTGAGTGTGATCAAGGCCCCCAGTCTCGACCAACTGGCAGCCGTCTGTGCAGCATCGTCGCAGCAATCGCCGGTGAGATGGCCGCGGAGGTCGCGGGCTCCGCCGATGGGTCAGATGCAGTTTTCGTTTGTTCGGTGGGCAGCCTGACAATTTTCGATGCTGCTCTTTTTTTGGTCGCAACCTCCTCGACCGACGCGTAGTGGTGTATGCTTGCCTTGATTTTTGGGGCTGAGTGGTGTTGATGAATTGCCGCTTTATCGGTGTGGAATAGAGTGCAGGGCCGATGCTGAACGAAATGTCCGAGATTGGATATTATGCAAATTATGTGGCCCATTAATCCTACGCACACAGCGCCCTATCAGACAACTGACAACGATTCCGGAAATCCCGAGTCAACTGTCGTCCGTTTTTGGGGTACGATCCGTTCTCGGAGTTTCGCGGGGTTAGCCCCCGACCGTCCTCGCTCGCTCCGCTCGCTGGGGGCGGTCGGGGGTTGAGGCATCGTGCTTGCCCCTGGGCCCTGCGAGCACGCGAAGCGCGCGCATCAGGGCCCTCATCGGTATCCCCTTTAGCGATTGAACAGCGAGTGAAGAGATCGCAGCATCCCCGCCGCGTTTAAACCATTCGGGCCCATGGGGCCCACGAGGATGCTGCGATGACTCCCAGTCTGCTACAGGCCTGCGCCGCGTTCCAGGAGATGTACGCCAACACCTTGCGCGAACGGCCCGAGGATGTCCTCGGGCTCGACGACCTCGACGAGGCGATACACGAAGCGCGAGCACACTTGGGCAGGGCTGCGTTGCACGTGACTCTGACACAGGCGAAGGAGCTGGCGAGTGCAATATCTCGCGTCTGTGAATGCGGCGGCCATCTGACCATCAAGGGACGCCCCGACATCGAGGTACACAGCATGCAAGGGCACGCGGAGGTCGAGGGGTTCGCTTTGCGGTGTGACCGTTGCCACCGCGCAGCGCGGCCTCTGCACGAGAAGCTCCACGTCGCCGGTGTCCATCATACGACGCTGCTGTTCGAGCGCCTGTCCGCCGACTTCTTCCTCGACAAAGGCTCCCCGCAGGCCGCACGGCGACTCCACGAGCACCATGGACTCGAAGTTGGCCGCACAACCGTGCTCAAGCATGCCGAGGCGCAGGCCGCCGAAGCACGCAAGTTTCTCGATGAGAAATGTTTGAACGCCATCGAGGTAGAACAGCAGCGTCAAACGCAGCCGGCACGGATCGAGGAAGTGTTCACACAGATGGACAGTTCGTCGGGCAAGGCGGTCCAGCCGCTGCAGCGTCCGCGCGAGGATGACCTCGATGAGCCCATCGAGCGCACGCCTGTTCGCGGGCTGGTCAAGACGACCCGGCCGATTGAAGGGCGCCAGGTGAAGCTGCTTTGTGCCCAGGGCCGCGGAGAGGCGGCGTGGTCGTACTATGCATACGTGGGCGAGTTCGAGGATGCCATCTGTCCCCTGCAGGGACTGGCTGCAACTCGCGGATGGCGAGCGGGCATTCCGGCGGTCATGACGGCAGACGGCGACGACAGTATCCGCGAGGTCGCTCAGCGAGCGTTCCGCCCAAAGCTCCACATGGTTCTCGATCGCCCGCACGCAATCGAGCACATCGGCCACGTCACCGAAAACGCCGCCGCGTACTTGGACGCGCCCGTGGCCGTCTGGGCCGAAGGGGCGAAGAACCTGCTCCATACCGGGCGCGTCTATGACCTGGTCGCCATGGTCAAGGACATCGCGGCCCGAATGCCCGAGGGGTCAAAGGAACGGACGAAGGTTGAGAATGCCGCCACATACTTCTCCAAGCGCGCTGATGCCACACACTACGACGCGTTCATCAAGCGGGGATGGCCAATCGCGAGCGGCACAGTTGAGGGCGGCCACGCCAGTATCATCCACCCACTCTCGAAACGGGGCAGCGGATGGCTCGTCGACAACCTCAACGGCACCGTCGGCCTTGCGTGCGTGCGTCAGAACGACTGGTGGCAGGAGTTCTGGAGCTGGGAGAAGACACGGCGGGCGTCAAAAAAGTACGCCGCGGCGGCCTAGCTGGGGGTCGCGATCATACCCCCGTTTTTGTCGTCGTTACTTGATGTTCCTCGTCCTGCAGCTCTCCTCCTTCTTTGCTGTCCCTCGGTGGCTCGAATGCAGCGAGGGGAGATTCAGGCGATCCAAACCAACGGTAACGCAACCAAGGTTTAACTAAAAGACTCAACCACGCGGTTCCTACAATTCTACTTGGTCACCCAGATGGGCCACATAAGAGTAAACTCCGGGGCCAGTGACCCCATGGCGTTCATGGTTCCTGCAGTCTTTGAGGCATGGGACTGAAGTGGCAACAGCCAGGAGATTGGTGATGAGCCTAGGAACTCCGAAATGACGGTTGAGAAGCTGCAAAGGTCCTTGCACGCGAAAGCTAAGTCCGAACCGGGCTATCGCTTCTATAGCCTCTGGGACAAGATGCACCGCGACGATATCGTTGCCGAAGCCTACCGACGCTGCCGAGCAAACGGCGGCGCCGCTGGTGTCGATGGCGAGACG
>MGST01000024.1 GCA_001798605.1 Deltaproteobacteria bacterium RIFOXYA12_FULL_58_15
TGAATCTACCCGCGCTTTGGCTCTCGATTTTGACTCACAGCGGAATATCCACTGAAACTGTCGCATAGCTGGCGGTCAAGGTTCCCTTCAGCTCGGGGGAAAAGACGAATGAACCGGTCAATTTCAATCCGTCCGCTTCAGCCTGGAGATCCTGGACTCGTGCCTGATCGGACGTCGCGTACAGTTTTCCTTTTGCGCTCGCCGGCGCACTGTCGCTCACGAGAAGGTCTGTGATCGTGTGCGGAAGACCTCCGGGGATGAGGGCGATGATGAACTTGCTCCTCGATACGTTCGCAAAGAATTCGAGCTCGGCCGTCTGGGCACGCGGATCGAGGTGGCTCGTGCCCTGTGCGGCCACTGTGATTTTCGTATCTCCGAATTCTCTTGTCTCGTGTCTTTCGTCTCGGAGTTGGACGTTGTTGATTGTCAGGCTGCCTTCTGAGAAGAGAAGACGCCCCGAATTGTTACGGTCGCCCTCGAGGCTCAGTTTGAGGCGCATGCTACCCAACACGCGTTGCTTCAGAAGCTCAATCACGGCCTCGCCCGCCTGGGCGTCCAGCGAAAGAGTCTTCACATGTCCCGCGTCGAGGTGGATTTCGCTGAAAACGTTGGCGAGACCGTCGATATATGGGAATTTGGGGGGCGCGATGGGATCCGTATTCAATACCAACGCCCGTATGGCTTCCAGTTCGAGGGCTTCGAGGCGGATCGACGCGTTTGCCGTGATGGCTGACCACAAAGTTTTCGCGTCGAGGTCCGCGAACTGCACCTGCTTCAGCGCTCCGGCCAGCATGAGGTCGAGATTCTGGACGAGCTTGGCTTCATTTCGAACAATGCTTGCCTCGTGCATCTGAAAATCCTGCAGCGCCATGCCCATGTTCTGGGTCGGCCAAAACCACCATCGGCCTTGGAGCGAGCCTTTCCCCTCCAGGCGGTAGTCCTCTATCCACACTTCCCGAATGTCGGCCAGGCTCATGTTCTCCAAGCTGACGCGCAACAGGTCTTTCGGCAGAGGCGGTTTTCCGGGGGCCATGGCCGTCTCCGATTGTGCGGAACACTCTCCTTCTCCAATGCCCGGAGGATCGGCCTGTCGGGTGATCGGAGGAAGACCGGGAGACTGCTTGCAGAGCTCGGGTAGCAACCGCGTTTCGCGAATGCGCAGCGACACCCCGTGTACATCGGTCTTGGTCGTGTGGAGAACCTTGCTCAACAGGCTGATCATGGACACGCTCGCGTCGAACTCGTCCAATCTCAGATCCATCTCAACCTTGGAGTCGTGCACCAGGATCTGGAGATCGCGACCTCTCACCCTTCCCGGCCACCAGGTGCAGGCCGAGCCGACTCGGATTTCGGCCACATCGATCGAGACCAGCGGCCCGTTGCCTATGTTCAGATAGGCGTTGACGATGAGGACATAGCCCAGCCAATGGGCCACGGTGCTCAGCGCGAGAAGAAGGAGTGCTCTGAAGATGGTCCTCCTGGAGCTCGCGTGGGAAGAAGAGGCTTTGAGGGGTCGGAGCATGTGCGCTCAAACTCAGCAACACTCGGTTCGTCAAGCCAGACCGAGGATCACGTCAGCCGAGTATTCGGACAAGACGAGGTTGGCGGGGGGTTCGCAAGCAATGAGCCCAACGAGAGAGACCAAGGTGAGTCCGGTCAAAATGGGTAGTCTCATGTTCGCTCCGATGCTGTGTTATGTTCACTTGTTTTGTGACGTGAGCCTGTTTACGGCAAGGACCATCGGGTGACGATGAGGAAATCCCAACTTGGTTCGTCGAGATAGCCGACGGGTGATTCGAGACGACCTGTGGTAGTCGTCCCCGCGTCCCCGCTGCTCCGGTTGCCGCAACTACAACCTCCACCGGAGGAATCGCCGCCACTGCTTGATTCATCGGTGCAGGTCACCCCGTCACCGGAGTAACCTGCGTTGCAATCGCAAGTGAAGCTGCCAGCAGTGTTGGTGCAGGTCGCATGGGCTTCGCAGTTGTTGGCGCTGCCTTCTCCGATGCACTCATCATCGTCGGTACAGCTCAGACGATCACCGGAGTAGCCTGCGTTGCAATCGCAGGTGAAGCTGCCCGCCGTGTTGGTGCAGGTTGCATTCGTGTCGCAGTTGTTGCCGCTGCCTTCTCCGATGCACTCGTTGTCGTCAGTGCATGTGAATCCAACGCCCGAGTAACCGACGTTACACACACAGGTGAAACTGCCACTTGTATTGGTGCAGGCGGCATCGGCGTGGCAGTTGTCAGTTTCTTCGGCACACTCGTCGATGTCAGTGCAGGTTGGTGCCGCGGCTACGTTGTTCGTGCAAAACCAAGACGTCGCATCACCACAATCACCGTTGTTTGTTCTACATTCGTTGATGTCTGCACACTGGGTGCCGTCGCCATTGGTGTCTGAGTAACCGCTGGGGCAGCTTCCACAGGTGAATGAACCCGGAGTGTTGGTGCAGGCTACTAATGCATCGCAGGTGTCTATTCCCTCGGCGCACTCATCGACATCAACGTCGCAGTTTGATCCACCATACCCGGTATCGGTGCAATCGCATGCAAATCCAGGATCAAGATCCGTGCACACTCCGCCATTGTTGCAGGGGCTGGGCGAGCAAGGGCCTCCTAGATTCTCATACCAGGCTATCTTGTCGTCATAGACCGATGCGGAGAGCACATCCATATCTCCATCGCCGTCGAGATCGGCCGCATACACTGAGTGCGCACCGTCAGCATTTGTGCCGATGGTCTGTTGCGCAGCGAAGAGACCGGGGCTGCCGTCAACGGTCAGATTCTCATACCAGACGACTTTGCCCTCAAACCCCAACGTCGAAATCACATCCAAGTCATTGTCACCATCGAGGTCGGCTGCATACACCGAGGTTGCACCGTCAGCATTTGTGGCGATGGTCTGTTGCGCCGCGAATTCCCCCGGACTCCCGTCAACGGATAAATTCTCATACCAGGCGACCTTGTCATCTTGCCATGACGCAGAAAGCACATCCATGTCGCCGTCCCCATCGAGGTCCGCCGCATACACCGACTCTGGACGTCGTCGGTCGGTTGGCATTGAGCTCATCTTTCTCGAGATGAGTCATCTTGACCAAATTTCCCGTTTACGATCCATGAACGTACTGTGACACCGATCCAACAAGCGCTACTTTTTGCATCTATCCGGTCAGGAGCCCGTCTACGAGAAATGTCCGTGCTGCCGTGCTGCTGGCCTCAGTCGTCGCATGATATGATACTGACAACGCTCATGACGACGCTCGAACCAGCCCCGTATCAGCAATTGGTCTCACTCGAGCTTGTTCGAGACCTTCAGCCCTTCGTTGAAATCTACTACGGCTTCCAACCTCACCACGTAGACATCAGTGAGTGCATCTTCGATGACAATAGACAAATACAAGGTGCACCCATCCGGGGCGATAAACGGGTCCTGTTGAGTCACAGATTCCATTTCTCGAATGGTCACGACCTCCGGTTTTCCAAAAAGATCCTCCGTACTTCCCCTTGTGGCGTACCAAACCTGGGATCCAGGACGCTGTTCGGCGCCGTTAAACACCATGACCCTTTCATCATTCGTAGTCGAAACGTTCCCGGCTGATTCAAAATCAATGCCGGGGATCGGCTCGACCGATGTAAAAGGCCCGTGGGGTGTTTCCCGCACTGCCCAGTAGAGTTGGTTGCTACGATTGAAGTAAAGCGTCAAGTTGTCGGAAGCGATGAACGGATCATACTCCGGTTCCGTCGTGTTCACATTCTCCACCGGTTGAAATACGGAGGACTCCAAGTCATAGGATCGCTCGAGGTGGGCAACCCACAAATCCGCATCCCCCGGCCCACCAGGTCGATTCGAGCTCGTATACGCGGTCATACCATCTGAGCTGAAAACGACGCCCCATTCATCGTACTGCGTGTTGATACCTGGAGCCAAAGTCACGTTGCCAAACGGTTCATTTAGGTCAGATCGCGTGGCCACGTAGACGTCATTGGCCCCCGGTCCACCGGCACGGTTTGACGCAAACCAGAGGGTCAAACCATCGGACAACACGAACGTTTTCCATTCTCTCGACGGGGTGTTCACCGCTGTCAATGGCTCGGGTGCCGAAAGGGTGGGATTGCTCCAAAATGGCGTGCATCGACTTTGTTGCTCCTCGCCGTCAGGGTACCACTCGAAGCCACCTCGCGAACAACCCGCGACAGCGAGCCAAGCCACCCAAGCCACCTTGGAGGAACTCGCGAGATTCTCTTTGAAGGTTTGATTCACCGTTCTCCGTGTAGCTCATCAAGACTATTTCACCCTCCATCCCCGCGCTCAAGCCTCGGTACCGAGCTTGGCAAGCAGCGTCACGACCAGCTTGGGGCTCGTAGGTGACATGAACACCACCGGTTAACAGCCTACTAACGGGTCCAATCGTGCGTCGTAGCTTGCGGAGATGAAGGATTGGCCGGTTAGTTTCCACAAAGTCAGCTCCTGTATTTTGCGGCTGACACTAAGTGTCGGGTGCAAATTACTCCCACGGGTCCCTCGGCGTTCAGCGGCGCAAGTGCAGCAGCGCGCCATTGCCGCCGGTAATGAAAACGTCGTCCTCGATGCAGTCGATACCAGTCAGCTGGGGGTCTCCGGGGGGCAGCGTCGTGGTCATGGTGGCACCGTTCCAGTGGTGAATGCCGCCGAATTGGCCGACCGCCCAGACATCATCCGATCCCGTGCCGCAGACCCCCCACAGGGCCTCCCCGGTGCCGGCGTCGACTTCGGTCCACGACCCCGCCGCGAAGTGCAACAGGCGCCCATTTTCTCCCGACGCCCAGATATCGTCGGCGGCGCTGCCCCAGACTCCGATGAAGCGTCCGGAGACGGGCACTTCGACCGCACTCCACTCGGCGCCGTTCCAGTGGTGAATGCCGCTGAAGCGGCCGACCGCCCAGATGTCGGTCGCGTCGCCGATCCACAAGGCACTGAGGCCGCCCCTGGGACGATACGGGTCCAGGGACCATTCGACGCCGTTCCAGTGGAGGATCGCTGCTTCGGTCTCTCCCTCGCCGACCGCCCAGATATCGTCCGGCCCGGTACCCGCAATGTCGAGGACGAAGATGTCCTCGTCGAAACTGTGCTCGGTCCAGGTTTGCCCCTCCAGTTGGTAGATCACGGCGCGCCCGCCCGCCCAGATCGGATCTGGGCCGAGGCCCCACACGCTTCTCAACCACGCCGCCTCTCCCACTGCCTGATACTGTCCTGATTGGCGCCGGTAGAGCCCCAGGTCGGTGGCCATCCAGACATCGTCAGCGCTCTGGCCCCACATGTCGTTGACGGACGCCGCACCGGGGAGGCCGCCGAGGTCGCGAGAGAGATCGGCGCCATCCCAGTGGTACATGCGACCGCCCGCGCCCGACATCCAGAGGTTGTTCGCCACCCCGCTGGCCGAGTAGAGATGATCGCCCGGGATTAAGTCAAAGGTGGTCCACGCGACGCCATCCCAATGGGTGACGGCGCGGCCGTTGCCCACCGCCCAGAGGTCACTCGCCGAGCTGCCCCAGATGTCGTTGAGGCCAGCGGGGCAGCCGGTATCCACCCAGGAGAAGGCTCCGCCGCTCGAGTGAAGCACCATGGCGGCACCACGCTCGCTGGTGTAGTCCCCGACCGCGTAGACATCCCCGCTCGGGGAGGCCCACACCGCGGCCAGGTTGAGCGACGTCTCGGCGACGGGCACAGCCGCCCAGGAGCCGTCGAAATGGAGGATATCGCCGTAGCCGACCGCCCACACATCATCCGCAGCAACGGCGAAGACATCGGACAGCGACTGGGACAGCGTGGTCGTCCCCCAGTTGCTCCCGTTCCAATGGAGCATGGTGGTGCCCGTCTCGCCGACACCGACCGCCCACACGTCACCGGGGCCGGTTCCGGACACGGAGAGGAGCATCAACCCGGCGACCCCGATGTCCACAGCGGTCCATTCGTCTCCGTTCCAGCGCAGCGCCGTGCTGTCCCAGCCGACCGCCCACGCCGAGTCCGCCGAGTGGGCCCACACCGAGGTCAGGCGGGCGCGCACGCCGCTCGGCACTTGTAGCCACCGACCGCCGTCGTAATGGAGGATGAGGCCGGCGTTGCCGACCGCCCAGATATCATCCGCCGCGGTAGCTGACAGCCCGAAGATCGTGTCGCCCTGCGGCAGCGGGTTCTCCCAGCACCAGCCGTCGTCGCTGCAGACGGCGGAGCCACACACACCCGCGATCCCGACCCCGCCGCAGGTCTCGGGATTGGTGCAACCACCACAATTGGCGGACCGGCTCTCCCCGCAGGTGTCCAGTTCGGTCACGACTCCGCAGTTCCTGCCCAACCGCGCGCAGAAGGTTACATCGTCCTCCGGCGTACACGTGCCCCCCGCGTCCCCGGCATCCTCGCCGTCACGGCAGCCGGTGACAATGAGTACCATGAAGAGCGTCATCCGTCGCGCCGTGATGTTGGTCATAGTCATTCCCCCCGCTGCAGTCTGGTCGAGGGACCATAGGTGGCATGAACACCATGGCTCCTTATGGGCCACATAGTTTTACTCTTATGTGGCCCATCTGCTGCCCTCAAGGCGATATCTTCAGTTTTCACAAAGCTCAACAAGCGTTGCCCGATCCACAGCTGAAATAGTGGCGTTTGTTGTTTGTAATCCTATGAGAAGACCTGCCCCGGGGTGCTTACTACAAAGGGGTCATCGCCGCTGAGCAAATCCCGGTAGGAATGCCGACCTTCGATGCGCGTGAAATTGGCTGAGCTACATCGACGCTGATAGCCAGAAAGAGCAATCAGATCGTCCGACATATAGTTTATGAAAATGGGTCTTTTCTATAACTATGTGCTTAAATGGGCCCTATGAGCGCTCAGAAAGCCAAAGAACCGAAGGCCAAGAAACGCAAACGCGCCATACGATTGCGACACCCCGAGCTTCTTGGCGCAGTATGCCTGTGACCACCCACGCGCTCGTCGCGCCTGCCTGAGTTGAAATCCACTCAACATGACATCACATCATCACATTATTTGTGATATTTGCCACCTTGTTTTTGAGGCTCCAGCAGCAATGCGTGGATTTGCACCTTTCCCGTATCCGAGTGGACAGACCTCGACCCGCATTTCGCGAACGTTACTGCGGTATCATTTCCGATGGCTGCGGCGACGTGGTCGACTGCGGGTTTTGCAACGGCACCGCGGTCTGCGGTGGGGCCGGCGTGGCCAACGTGTGTGGTTGCCTCCCCGAGTCCTGTGAGCAGCTGAGCGTGGAGTGTGGACCAACGACTGACAACTGCGGAAACGCACTGGACTGTGGGGATCCGTGCCCGGCACCGGAGTCCTGCGGCGGCGGCGGCGTGGTCAATGTCTGCGGTGTGCCGGGTACGGGCCCCTTCGACCTGAGCGGCGTCGTCGGTTGTGAGGGCGTCTTCAACCCGAGTCAGATCCTCGACTATCACCTGACCCTGCCCGCCGGCGATTGGAGCGCTGTCCTGGCAGATGACCCAGCCACCGATCCCGAGGTCGCGCGGCAGGCGCAGTTTCACTGTAACGACGAGCCGCCGATCCTCGTGTCCATTCATCGCAAGCGAGGAGGCGGCACTACCAAGGTCGGCCTCAAAATCGACATCAACGCCGTCGTCGCCAATCAGACCTACTACGGCTTGAAGAACCTGGTGCTCGACAACAGCGTGGGCTGCTGCGAGGCCTCGGACGGCGACGCCGGTGACATGCTCCGCGAGTATTTGGCTTGGCAGATGATGCGGCTGTCCGGTACCGTGTCGAGTCGCTTCGTCTTCGTGAACCTGTATGTCAACGGTGAGCTCCTCGGCGTCATAGGCAACGTGGAGGCCGTGGACAAGGTGTTCTTGGACGACCGCTTCGCCGACGATTCGGGATGGCTCTACAAGAAGAGCGGCGGGCCCGGGGACGGGCTCAAAACTCACGAGAGCGACGGCCTGGCCGGCGCCGACCCGTACGACGATTACTTCTGTTTCTGGTCTTCCTCTGGTGGCGGCCCTGACACCTGCGCCACACCGGCGGACGTTGCGGCCACCTTGTCCGAGCACCTCATGCTCGACCAGATGTTGCGGTTCGGTGCCGTCAACGCCATGGTCGCCAACAGCGACTCTCCGATCTTCAAGGACAACAACTACTACTATTACGATTGGCCCGGGACGCGGGCCTACCTGCCCTGGGACCTGGACACCTGTATGAAGGATCTCAACACCTCCGTCTTTGACGCGGGCAGCAGCAAGTTTGTCTCCGTGCTCTTCCCGACCTGGGAAGACGACTACGACCAGATCCTCACCGCGCTCCTCTCCGAACCATTGACGCTGGCTGCCATTCATCAGGAGCTCGACCGCGTCCTCGCTGTCACGGGAGCCGCAATCAGCGCCGATCCGTTCCTCTCCGCCTCCCCCGCGGACGAGATTGAGTCACTGAAGACCTACTGGGCCACCCGTCACGCGGCCGTGACAGCGCAGGTCCAAGGGCATTGAATTCGACAGCCCATCCAAGGGTTCGCAATAGCGCCGACTGTCTTCGCAATTGCGGTGGGAGCCTCTTTACCTTGAGCATTGCTGTGCCCACATTGCGCAGGTGAACTCTTTGGGAGGGAGTGAGACATGGATCTCAATGGAAAGCTGGTTGCGGTCACCGGGGCGACGGGATTCCTTGGGTCGCATATTGCCCTCACTCTTCTGTCTCGCAATATGCGGGCACGAGCGGTCGTGCGGTCGGTGAAGAAGGCTCAATGGCTCATAGAACGGGGCGTGGAGGTCGCTTGTGCCGACTTGCATGACGTCGACAGTCTTTGTCGTGGATTTGCTGGCTGTGAGGCGGTGGTTGCCAATGCGGCTTTTCTCGCGCGCAACGGTGGCAACCTTGACGAATTTGTCGCCGGCAACGTGGGGGGGACGGAGAATTTGATGATTGCTGCTCTGCGAGCAGGGGTACGCCGAGTGGTCTACATCTCCAGTGTTGCGGTCTACAAGACCAGCCTGTTTGCCGACATGGATGAGGAGACGCCACAACATCGAGAGCTGCGGCGGCCCTTGGATCTGAGCGGCTTGATCACCAATTGGCGATACGCGGTAACGAAGGCGCGGGGAGAACAAGTCGCATGGAGGATGGCTGAGGAGCACAACATCGATTTGACGGTCCTGCGTCCCGGTCCAATCTATGGCGAACGTGACCAGGCCCTTACTGCCCGATACCAAAGGGCGATGACTCGCAGTGTCCAACTGGTTCCCACCATCAAGGTACCGCACGTGCATGGTGCCGATGTGGCAGCTGCTGTGGCTGGTGCGCTCGCCAATGATGAAAGCGTAGGTCGCGCTTACAACGTCACTGGCGAGCCGGTGTCACCCTGGCGGGTGTTGCGTAAGTGGAAGCAATTGCGCTCCAGTCGCACATTGCTCTTACCTCTGTTTTTACCCGTGGGTGCCAAATACGACGACAGCGCAGCCAAGCGCGACCTTGGTTTCAAGCCTCGGTCCATCGAGCGCGGACTCGAGGGCTTGTTGCTGCCTGAGAACCCTGATGCCCCGCTGTGAGGCGATGGGGATGATGCAGGAGTCACCGGAATTGGATGCCGTGCTCCATGTGGGTGGTCACTTCACCGCCCCCGACCTTGACGATGATAGTGTCCTCGACGCCAACGGCGCCGTCGTCGAAAACGATCTTGGGCTCAAGTGCGATGACCATGTTTTCCTGCAACGGGTCGGTTTGCCGTTTGGCGATGAGAGGAAGCTCGTCGAGCTCGAGGCCGACCCCGTGGCCCAAGAATCGTACCTTGTTATTGCCGCGATTCATGAAGTTCTCTGCAAACCCCGCTCGTTCGGCGCGTTGCATTGCCCAGAGGTAGATCTCTTCCGGTATGACACCAGGGACCAGACGCCGGGTAGCTTCTTGGAGGATGTCGACACAAAATCGGTGAGCATCAACGAAACGAGCCTCCAACTGTCCGAGAGCGAAGCACCGCGTCATGTCACTGATGTAGCCATTGTAACCTGCCACGACGTCGACGATGGTCGGAAGATGTCTACCGATCAAATGGTCAGACGAGCCCATCGGGCCGTAGGGCTGACGACTCGAGTGTCCGAGTGGACCATCAAAGACGATGTCGATGCCCGCCGAGGAGCCGTAGGCGACGAGTCCAGGTGCTTCGCCGTTGAACGATCGAACGCGAACACCGACCTGGTCTCCCTCCCGGCGCATGGCGACATCCATCTGTGTGCGCAGCTCAGTCTCTGACAGGCCTTCTCGAATGTGCGCGCCAATGAACTCGAAACCTGCAACCAAAATTCGGCTCGCCTCGCGGGTCCACCCGAGCTCTGTTTCGCTCTTGACGGCACGTTGCTGCCGAACCGCAGGGGAAATGTCGACGAATGAGGCATGTGGCCAGGTCTCCAAACAGACGCTCTTGTACAGGGCGACTGGAAGGACGTCTTCCTCCAGGCCAACGCATTGCCAGTCGCAAAACCGCGATCTCAGAGCCTCCGGAAGTTTGCTCGCACCGCGGATTGGCGTCGGTTCAACAGGGGCATCGTCGCCGATGCGTTGGTGACCCCGCCAAACGTAAAGGCAACTCATCCCTTGCGTGGGGACTGCAAGGGCACCCTGCACCACGGCACCGGTGTAGTAGATGAGGTCGGCACGCTGCATGAGCAGAACGCCGTCGAGCCCTCTCGCCCCCGCCGCCTCCTGCAATTGCCGTAAACGACTGACCAACTCCTCTCGTTCAACGTTCAGGCGCATTCTCTGCTCCGGTGCTGCTTGCGATGTTGTTAAAGGTCGCATGGACAGGCGACGGGATCATTGCCCCAAAAGGGTTAGCGTCGCCAGAACAAATGCCCGACCTTTCCCCGAATCATGCCTTTGTATATAAAACGGGTGCGTTGCGATCGCAGCGCCTGGCACATTGGCCATAGAGAATTACTATATTCGCCGGGATTTTGCCCCTCGTCGACACTATGGAGAAACGGCGACACGATGACGACTGAGCTTGAAACGGTTCGCTACGACGACAAGATCGCCCGCATGTTTTTCGGTGCAACCATTGCATGGGCAGCTGTTGCGATGATCGTGGGCGTCACCATCGCCGCATTGTTGTTTCTGCCGAACCTCAATCTTGCACCTTACCTCACCTTTGGACGTCTGCGACCGTTGCATACCAACGCTGCGATTTTCGCTTTTTGTGGGAATCTCATCTTCGCTGGCACCTACCACTCGATCCAACGGCTGTTGAAGACTCGGTTGTACAGCGATGTCATCTCCCGGGTGCATTTCTGGGGATGGCAGCTGCTGATCGTGGCTGGGGCGTTCGCGCTCGTTTTTGGGCACACCCAAGGTAAGGAATACGCCGAGCTTCCTTGGATTCTCGACATCGTCATCGCTTTTTTGTGGGTGCTTTTTGCCGTCAATGTGTTTGGCACCATCGCCATCCGCCGCGAGCGTCACCTTTATGTGGCCATCTGGTTCTACATTGCCACCATTGTTGCTGTGGCAATTCTCCATATCGGCAACAGCATCGTCGTTCCCTATTCCTGGCTCGATAGTTATCCGGCCTACTCCGGCGTCAAGGATGCGCTCATGCAGTGGTGGTATGGGCACAACGCGGTGGCGTTTTTCCTCACCACTCCGTTTTTGGGCCTGATGTACTACTATCTGCCCAAGGCTGCTGACCGCCCGGTGTTCAGTTACAAGCTATCGATCTTGCACTTCTGGTCGTTGGTGTTTGTCTACATCTGGGCCGGGCCGCACCATTTGCATTACACCGCGCTCCCCGAGTGGGCATCAACCCTCGGCATGTTGTTCTCATTGATCCTTTGGATGCCAAGCTGGGGCGGCATGGTCAACGGCCTGTTTACCCTGCGCGGCGCTTGGGAGAAGGTCCGCGAAGAGCCGGTGCTGAAATTCTTTGTGGTCGGCGTGACCTATTACGGCATGTCTACTTTTGAGGGACCGATGTTGGCCATCAAATCGGTCAACGCCGTGTCCCACTACACCGACTGGACCATCGGTCACGTTCACGCCGGCACCCTTGGGTGGAACTCCTTTATGGCCTTCGCTATCCTCTATTGGGTGGTGCCGAGGCTTTGGCACACGCCGTTGTTCAGCAAGTCACTCGCCACGGTGCATTTCTGGATCGCCACCGTCGGTTTGATTCTCTATCAAGTATCGATGTGGGTCGCTGGTATCACCCAAGCGATGATGTGGCGTGCCTTTGAGCCCGATGGTCGTCTGACCTACCCCGACTTCATCGAGACTGTCGTCACCTTGGTGCCGATGTATTGGGTCCGCCTCCTCGGTGGGAGTCTGTTTCTGACGGGTATGTGCCTCGCCTTGTACAACTTGCACCGCACCATCGGTGCTGCGCCCAAGGGCTACGAGGCGGATGAAGAAGTGCAGGCGCCAGCTCTCGAGAGCAAGTCCGCGACAGTCCCTGGAGCTACCACTGCCCCAAACACCTATGATCATGCTCTCTACCGGGTGCAACAAGCGATCTCCCACGGTATCCACCGTGTTCTCGAACGTCACATCGTTGTCTTCACTGTACTTGTGGCCCTGGCCGTGGCGGTTGGCTCGCTGGTCGAGGCGGTGCCTATGTTCGTCGATGATTCCAACGTCAAGACCATCGCCAGCGTCAAACCCTACACGCCGCTCGAGGTCGTCGGTCGCGACATCTATTTGCGCGAGGGGTGCTACAACTGTCACTCGCAGATGGTGCGCCCCTTCCGCCATGAGACCGAGCGGTATGGCGAATACTCCAAGGCAGGGGAGTTTGTCTACGATCACCCATTCCAGTGGGGCTCAAAACGGACAGGCCCCGATTTGCACCGGGTGGGCGGCAAGTATCCGCATCTGTGGCACGTGCGCCATATGGATGATCCGCCATCGACGACCCCTGGATCGATCATGCCGGCGTTCCCGCATCTGCTCACCGACGACTACTCCGTCGACGATATCACCGCCAAGCTTGAGGCGTTTCGCACCCTTGGTGTGCCATATGGCGACAATGACGTTGCGGGGGCCGAGGCCTCGATGAAGACGCAGGCCGAGCAGATTGCCGTCGAGATTGCTCTGCAACGCGGTCCCAAGGACTTAGCCAGCAAAGAGGTCGCTGCCCTCATCGCCTACTTGCAACGCCTAGGCACCGACATTCAATGGCGTCCGGTTGAGCGTCCAGCCTCCCTGGCGACGGTGGCCCCAGCAAAGGAAGCGGCTCAAGCCGGTGATGAGGCATCGAAGAAAGAGGATGCGCCAACTGGGGCAGCCAATCCTGCGGGAGGTGAGTGATGTTGCGGGAGCTGACAGTGGCTACCAACGCGCAGATGTGGGCGATCCTATCACTTCTATTCTTCTTCTCGGTGTTCGCGGTTGTCCTTGCGCGAGTGTTAACGCGCAAGGCCTCACATTACGACACCTGTGCTCGACTTCCGCTCGACGACCTCCCTCCTGTTGTCCAAGGAAGCGAGGTCACCGATGGATGAGAATGAGAACAAGCTCCTCGAGCACGCGGCCGATGGCATTCAAGAGTATGACAATCCCTTGCCTGGTTGGTTGTTGGCCATTCTATACGCCAGCATAGTCTTCTCGGTGGTCTATGTGGGTTTCTATGCTCTTGCCTTCGCCCCCGACTCCTACGATGCCGAGCTAAGGCAAGAGGAGATCGCCGATCGCGCAGTTTTGCAGGCATACTTCAACGCCAATCCGTTGGTGCCGCCGAGTACCGAGAATCTCTTGGCCGAGGCTGTCGATGTCGATGTCCTGAGCAAGGGCGCCGGACGATTCGCCAAGACCTGCGCCTCGTGTCACGGCGAAGCAGCGCAGGGACTGATCGGCCCCAACCTCGTCGACAATCAGTGGCTCCATGGTGGCAAGGTGACACAGATCTTCAACACCGTGGTCAAGGGTGTTCCGGCCAAGGGCATGCCACCTTGGGGACGAGCGATTCCCCCGGAGGAGATCGCGGCAGTGGTTTCGTACATTCGTAGTTTGCAGGGCTCCCATCCCGACAACCCCAAACCAGGTGAAGGTGAGGTAGTCGAGCCAGAGCCTATGCCCCAAGGGCGATAGAGGTCGACGATTCTCTTGGTTGAGCCAACAACATCGTGCGAGGACGCGGAGCACAAAAAGCGCTCATCGGGGCCCTTCTCGGTCGCCCCAAAAGAAGAGCTCCTCTACAGCCTCGAGGTTGACGGCAGTCGCAAATGGATTGATCCGGTCCTGAGCCGGGGTCCTTTTTGGCGCATCCGCCTGGCTTTGGGTTGGGTTCTCATTGCTACGTTCGTGTTGGCGCCCCACCTCAACATAGGGGGAAAGCCAGGAATCTTTCTCGACCTCGGCAACCGCCAGTTCACCTTCTTTGGCGCTACCTTTCATCCTACGGACAGCTTGCTACTCCTTGCTTTCGGTGTCCTCGTGATTCTCACCGTCTTTGCTGTGACCTCGGTATGGGGTCGCCTGTGGTGTGGTTACGCCTGCCCGCACCCCGTTTATCTTGAGTTTGTGTTTCGGCCCATAGAGCGCTGGCTAGAGGGGAGTCCCAGTCAACGTCGCCGACGTGACGGTGGCCCGTGGACACTCGGCAGGTTGGGACGCAAGAGCATCAAGTGGCTCTTCTATGCGGCGATCTCCACAATTTTGGCTTGCACGTTCGTTGCCTATTTTGTCGGCTGGCCGACCCTTTGCTCCACTTTGATCTCTGCGCCAACGACGCACACCCACATGCTCGCGGCCGTTGGTCTCACGGCTATATTGGTCTTCATCGATTTTGCTCATTTCCGCGACCAGATGTGCACGGTCGCCTGCCCGTACGGTCGCTTGCAGACAGTCCTCTACGACTGCGATACGGTCATTGTCGGCTATGACAAGAAACGCGGTGAGCCCCGGGCTCGCAAGCGCGACCGGGATGATTCCTCAGGGGATTGCGTCGATTGCGGCCGGTGCATTGCCACATGCCCGACGGGGATGGACATCCGTCGGGGTCTGCAGATGGAGTGTATTGGCTGCGCGCAGTGCGTTGAAGCCTGCGATGAAGTGATGCTCAAGACTGACAAACCGACGGGACTCATTCGCTATACATCCCTGCGTGAGCTCGACACCGGCAAGAAGAAATTTCTTAGGCCGCGGGTGTTTGTCTATGGGGTGCTGCTCGTGCTTGTGGGCGCGGCGCTGGTTGGGATGACGGCCGCTCGCACCCATGCCAGTGCCGAGCTACTTCGGAGCGGTCGAGAGCCATTTCGTGAGTTGCCCACCGGTGAGATCGCCAACATGCTGCGGGTCCGGTTCACCAACAACTTGCCACTTCGACAATCGTTCACGGTTGTGCTGGCAGAGCCCAAAGGGGCAGAGCTGGTGGTCAGTCAGTCGCCGTTTGTTGTGGACGCCGATGCAGTTGCCACTGTGAACGTGGTCGTCAAGTTGTCGGAAACGATGTTCAAACGTGGTCGAGCGGACGGTGTCTTCGTCATTGAATCTGATGCCGGGGTTCGTATCGAGGAAGCGTTCATCCTGCTGGGGCCTTATCGCTGATGGGAGTGGCACATGAAATTTGATGCAAGGGCTTTGCGCCAATTTGTGTCCGCCCGACGTTGGCCGATGTTTGTCATTGGCATCTTGATGATGTCGATTACTGCGCAAGGCATCATGGTTTTCATCGCCACGCGTCCCAATTCTCCGCAACCGATAGAGGACTACTATGATCGCTCGTTAGCTTGGGATGCTGAGGCGGCGGTGATCGCTGCCAGTCGTGATCTCGGTTGGCGGGTCAAGATCGACATCCCCCAAGGAAAGCAGTACGCGGTGACCGCACAGCGGCCCGTGGACGTGACCATTGTCGATCGCAGCGGTCAGCCTGTCACCGGCCTCATCGGTCAACTGCACGCCGAGCGCCCCGCCGATACCCGCAAGAACAGTCACAGCTATCTCATTGAGCTTCCACACGCGCCTGGAACCTATAGAACCTTGGCGCGTCTCGCCGCACCTGGTCTTTGGACCTTCAACCTGGACACGCGTGTGGGCAAGACGCGTTTTGTCGATTCATCTCGAGTGGTTGTTCCTGACTCTGGCAGGGGGGCAAATGACTGAGGTGCAGAACAAGAGCCAGCTGCGAGTCGCGGGTCCCGCCTGTGCGCATTGCGGCCTCGAGGTGCCGCAGAGTTTGCTGCGTGGAGGAGCGGAACAACAATTTTGTTGCTCTGGGTGCGAGCAAGTCTACGGCATCCTGCATGACTGGGGGCTCGACGGCTACTACGACGTTGTCAACCGTCACGGCGGTCTCGGCAACCCTGCGGCGGTGAGTGGTCGCAAGTTTCACGAATTTGACGATCCCGTCTTTCAAGATGGACAAGTCGAATCGACAGCCCGGGGTATGCACACCACCGCGCTCTATCTCGAAGGGGTGCACTGTGCCGCTTGTGTGTGGCTGGTGGAGGAACTCCCCAGCGTCCTTGAAGGGGTCGCCTCCGTTCGCCTCAACCTCGCGAGCGGTGTCGCTCAGGTCGAATGGGACCCGACCAAGGTTGCGCTTTCGAGCATCGCCCATGCTCTCGACAGCATCGGCTACACGCCACACGTTCGGCGTCAGGGGGCGGTAGAACGGGTGCGCCGAAGTGAGGATAAATCTCTGCTTATCAAGATTGGCGTTGCCACGGTATGCGCGATGAATATCATGTTCATCCAAGGCGCGCTGTACGCAGGCGAACACCAGGGCATGGAGTCGCGCTTTGAACAATTCTTCCGCTGGTTGAGTCTGGCGTTGGCGATTCCCGTGGTTCTTTATTCTGCGCGGCCATTCTTTCGTGCCGCCTGGTCGGGCCTGGTGCGGCGAATACCGCACATGGATTTGCCCATAGCCATCGCACTCGGTGGAGCGTTTGGGTACTCGGCGTACGCCACCTTCACTGGCGACGGTCCCGTCTATTTCGATTCTCTGTCCGCTTTGGTCGCGTTGCTCCTCGGTGCCCGCTATGTCCAAGCGCGGGCCCAACGGGCTGCGCTTGAGCGCGCGAACCATATCAAGTCGGTCGCATTTGTTGAGTACGCTCGGCGTCTCGATTCTCTGGGGATTTCTTTCGAGGTGCCTGTGCGGACTCTCGCGATCGGCAATCGGGTCGAGGTGAGATCCGGAGAGCTCATCCCAGTTGACGGACTGGTCGTCGACGGACACTCGTCGGTGGACAACGCGGTGCTAACCGGTGAACCTAATGCCGTTGCCGTTGCCGAGGGAGACCGTGTGCACGCCGGGGCTACCAACCTCGGTGCCAAGATCGTCGTCGAGGTCGAAGCCGCAGGTGAAAACACTCGAGTCGGTGGCCTATTGGCATTGGTGGACGAGGCCATGTCGCGTCGTGCGCCCATTGTCCAGCTGGCGGACCGTATCAGCCGAATCTTCGTCGTCAGTGTCCTTGGTCTCGCGGTCGTCGCGGGTGTCATTGCTTTCGTGCGAACGGATGGCGACGTTTCGGGCACCCTGCAACAGGTGGTGGCGCTCTTGGTGGTCACATGCCCCTGTGCACTCGGGTTGGCGACACCTGTGGCCTTGACCGTAGCCCTTTCCAAAGCGGCAAGCGCTGGCATCTTTGTGAAGAATCCCGAGGCCTTTGAGCTGTGCCGCACGATTGACACCGTGTACCTCGACAAGACCGGGACGCTCACCGAGGGGGCCGCCACGGTGACAAAGTGGCGTGGGGATGAGTCGGTGCGTCAGTTCGCCTTTGCGTTGGAGTCACACTCGGCGCATCCCGTTGCCCAAGCATTCCGCCGCTCTCTTGTTCAGCCGGTTCGGCCGACATTCAGTGTCGTAGACGTCGTCGAGGTCGCCGGTCGTGGTATCTCTGGGGTTGTTGACGGCCATCGCATCGCGGTTGGCAATGCAGAGCTCATGGATCTCCTCGGCGTGCATGTCCCCACAGAACGCCATACGGACATCGTTGAGCTCACGGCGTTGGGCTTGAGTCCGTTGTTGGTAGCCAACGGGGATGAAGTTGTGGCGGTTGCGGGGATAGGCGACCGATTGCGCCCAGAGGCAGGTGCAACCCTCGAGGCTTTTGCCCGTGCCGGCATTGCTGTTCACATTCTTTCCGGAGACCATGTCGATGTCGTCCTTCGCGTCGCCACGGAGCTTGGGATACCGCATGAGCGTGCCCATGGTGGCATGACGCCGGAAGCCAAGCATGAAATCGTGGCGGCGGCTTGCAAGGACGGTAAGGGTCGCGTGATGATGGTGGGAGACGGTGTCAACGACGCCGCGGCGCTTGCCCTCGCCGACATCGGTGTCGCAGTGCACGGAGGCGCGGGCGCTTCCATTGTTGCCGCGGACGTGGTGCTCACCCGCCCGGGTCTCTCTTCTCTTCTGGACTTGCTCATTGGCGGTCGCCGAGTCCTCGGTGTGATCCATCGCAATCTCGGCTTTTCATTGCTGTACAACATCATTGGGGCGTCCTTGGCCATCGCTGGTTTGGTGGGCCCTTTGTTGGCCGCGGTGTTGATGCCGGTGAGCTCGCTCACGGTGATCTTGTCGTCTGTGGTTGGCCACACGTTCGTTCGTCCCAAAAAGATCGCCGCCCGATTAGGGGGAGCGTGACATGGAAGTTGTGTTCGTCTTATTGCCCCTCGCCCTCGCTGTCGCCGGCATCATGCTCGCCTTGTTCATTTGGGCGGTGCGGTCAGGGCAGTTCGATGATCTGGAAACGCCTCCGTTTCGTATTCTCTTTGACGATGTGCACAAGACCCGTGGATCAAACCGGTCGCAGAACGAGGCATCACCTCTGGCCGATGCGGCTTCGAATGTGAAGGATTGAAATCAGATGAGTCCTCCAAGCAAGCTCGTGCGAGTAGCGATTCCCTTGGGCGTCCTTGTCGTTGGGGGGCTGGTCGGTGCGACCATGATGGACCCAAGGCAGGGCTATGCGCCGGAGCAGCCGATCTTGTTTCAGCACAAGAAGATGGCAGCCATGCCCAATTGGGTGACCGACGCGAATGGCAAAGAGGTGAACCTCGGGGGCTACGATATTCCATGCATGTATTGCCACACCATGGTCTACAAGGGGCGACACGCCACTTTGCCGTCCACTGACATCTGTATGAATTGCCACAGAACCGTCGGACAGGACAAAGAATGGGTGTTGGTGCTCAATGGTTATTGGGAGCGAGGTGAGCCGATTGCTTGGATCAAGGTTCACGACCTTCCTGACTTCGTCTACTTTGATCACTCGGTTCACATGAATTCGATGTCCGACGAAGGAAGGAACAAGGTCGATTGTGTCGATTGTCACGGAGATGTCGAGAACTCCGAGGTGGTCACCATTGAAAATCCGTTCAACATGGGGTGGTGCCTTGAATGTCACCGCAAGCCTGAGATGGCCGCTCCTACGGATTGTGTCGTCTGTCACCGTTGAGGATAACTTCTATGTCGAGAAAACATCTGAGCCCAGAACCACAGGCATCGATCGGCGCTCTGGCCATCCAGAACGATGGGGACGTCCCTGCGGATCTTGTGACGACCGAAGAGCGTGTCGTCGCCGAGATGGACCGGCGGGACTTCCTGCGTGTGGGCGGAACGCTGGCGGCGGCCGCGGCGATTTCGACTGCGGCCTGTCAGCCACCAACAGAGACCTCGGTGCCGTTCAACGAGCGGCCAGAGGGATTACGGACCCATGGCAAGCCGAAGCATTACGCGACGGTCGTCGACGGTTCACCGGTTTTGGTGCGAACCCGTGAGGGCCGGCCTATCTTGGTGACGAACAACCCCGATGACGCGAGTCACCGTGGTCTGAGCTTGCGCAGTCATGCGGCGCTATTGGACCTCTACGACCCCGATAGGGCACCCGGACCCTATTCGGTGCGTCGTGGCAAAGGCCAGCCTGTTGCAGCAGATTGGCAAACAATTGGCACCGAAGTGGTGGGAAGATTGAAGAAGGGAGGCGTCGCGCTGCTCACCGGTCCCGTCACGGGGCCTGCCACTCGCGCTCTCATCGGTGAGCTCGAAGAGGGTCTCGGGGTCAGACACGTGGGTTGGACGCCCATCGCCAATGATGCAGCAGCCAGCGCCTGGAAGAATGCG
>MGST01000025.1 GCA_001798605.1 Deltaproteobacteria bacterium RIFOXYA12_FULL_58_15
AAAATCATCTGAAAAATAGGCACCCAAGGGTGCTATTCGCATTGCAGCACCATTTCCCATGGAACCGCCAGAAAAGGCGCCGCTTGACAGAGTTCTCCAATCGTCTCCGTTCGCAATGCCTTTAAGAATCATGCGCGCCATTTTGCCATATCCTCGATCCGGGTCTCGACAATAACGCTCTGCCATGAATCGAGCCAATGTGTCCTGTCGTATCTCACCTGCTTGTGCGAGCATTTCGTATATCGCCATGGCGAGTTCAGTATCGTCAGTATAGCACCAAGAATGGGTTGCCAATCCTTCTTGGGCCAATCGGTCACGTGCATGATGAAAGTCGTAGGAACACGCTTCTCCGAATGCATCACCGACGGACAATCCCACCAAGGAAGTATAGGCATGGTCGATGCCTGTTCTTTTCATTTGCATCATTTCACAATTCTCCCGTGGAAAGATCAAGGATTGAATATCCCAGTCAGCCGTGTCTAGCTTGCCAAGCCGGAGAGCGGTGCAACCGTCGAAGCTTTTTCCGCGGGCCACGATCGTGTATGAGGCGCAGCCATGATTATGCAATCGGATCACGGTACGCGCCTGCGCACTTGGCTCGCAGCTCATCCTGACGGTGCCTGGGCCGCTGCCGTGGCGGCGATCGGCTGTCTGATCTACCTGCCCTGGCTCGGCTCGTACCCGCTGTGGGATCCGTGGGAGCCGCACTATTCCCAGGTCGCCTGGGAGATGCAAGAGCGGCTCACCTGGTTCAATCCGTGGTACCGCGGCATCGACAACTGGTGGTCGAAGCCGATCCTGATGCTCTGGATGCTGCGCGCCAGCCTCGGCCTGTTCTGGGACCCGATCGCCGACTTCGCCAACAACGAGCTCGCCGCGCGCATCCCGTTCGCGGTCGTCGCCATCGCGGGGGGCGTGCTGCATTACGACTGGGTGCGACGTCTGTTCGGCCGCAAGACCGGGATCCTGGCTGGAATCATCTTGATAACCGCGCCGCAGTATCTGCTCCTCGGCAGGCAGGTCATGGCCGACGTACCGTTCATTGTCGCGCATACGGCCGCCATCGGCTACCTCGCCGTCGGGTTGTTCGTCCCCAGCCCGGTCGGATTCCCGGCCGAGCCGAACCACTTCGGCTTGTCGGCCGCAGCGCCGCTCGCTGCCACGAGCTCGCGGCGCCGCACCCTTCTCCTTCTCGCTGTCTGGGCTGGGCTCGCCATTTCGCTGATCGCCTGCGGCTGGGCCGCTCCCGTGACCGCGGGTCTCGTGCTCCTCGTCGTCTGGGCCGCGACCTGCAGGTGGAGGGATTACTCCACCTCCTTCCGGCCGGTGTGGCGGCGCTATGCCATCATGCGGGGCGGCATCGCCCTTGGCGTGATTGCCGCGGCCGTGGCCGCGGGCTGGCTGTTCACCAGCCCGGCGCCCGGAGCCTCGACCGCGCGTGCCCTCGTCCTCGTCCTCGCCGTGTTAGGCGTCCTCGGAGGCGTCTTCTTCGACTTCCCACTCAGCCGCCATGCCTGGCGCGTCTTGTTCCACAGCCGCGCCCATCTCGGTGTGCCACTCGCGCTCGGGCTTGTGCTCGCTGCGAGCGGCATTGCTACCGCGGTCAACGGCGCTTGGACCCCCGCACTCGCCCTGACGGAGAGCCTGGGCGGTGGCACGCTCGTTGCTCTCGTGTTCAACCGTATAATCTGGCTGGCGCTGCCCTTTGTGCCCCTCGCCTTCGACGTCGAGGGGCGCGCGCGCTTTCTGGGCTGGCTCCACCGGCGCTGGCCCTTCCTTGCCTTCTGGTCGGCCGCCGCCCTAGCGGTCCTGTCCAAGGGATTCGTCACCCCGACGCTCGTCGTCTTGATCCTGGCCGGCTACTGGCTCGCGACCTTCCGCTGGCGCGACTACCCGGAGCTGACCCGTGAGCGCCGCTGGCTGCGCTACGCGCTGGTCCGCGGTGGCGTCGGCCTCGCTGTCGCCGCCGTCGCCTTCACGCTCGCCTGGTTCCTGCCGGTCAGCTTGCGCGAGCAGCGCGAGCTCTACCAGGCGCTGATCGGAGCTGCGGCTGGGCTCGTCATCGGTCTCGCGGTTCTGCACGACTTGCCGCCCATTCGCCATGCCTGGCACCTGATCGGCCGCGTGCACGCCGGTTGGGGCCTGGTCGTCTTCTTCGCCATCGCTGCGCCGTGGTTCGTCTACATGTCCGTCGAGCACGGCTGGCCATACTGGAGCGAGTGGATCTTCTACCACCACCTCGGCCGCGCCGCCGGCACCATCGACAAGCCGGGTGGGAGCTTCGACTACGTGGTCAGGCAGGTGGCCTTCGGCAGCTTCCCCTGGACCGGGTTCACCTTCGGTGCCGTTTGGATGTTCCTCGGGCGCTCGAGTGCCGGCCGCAGCGTCGCGGACCGGCGCAACCTGTTCGTGCTCCTCGCCGCCCTGCTACCCTATCTGTTCTTCAGCCTCTCCGGCACCAAGTTCGCACACTACGTCATGCCGGTGCTGCCGCTACTCGCCGTCATGCTCGCGGCGGCGCTGGTCTGGCTCAGCCGCGACGGCGCTGAGCCGGTGCCGCTCGGCGAAGACGGCCCGACGCTTGGACCGCCGGTCCCCGCGTACGCCGAGGAGATGGCCCGGTGGCACGAGCGCCCGGGCGCGCGCGGCGATTTCTTCGTCTTCGTCGCGGTCGCGCTCGCCACCTTCGGCATCCTGGCGCACGATCTGGTGCTCGACTATCGGCACCTCCTGCGGCTGATGCTCTACTACTATAACCGTGAGACGCCGTTCGACTACCAGCCCTTTGTCATCCTGCAAGTGTTCTTCTTCCCGATGGGCATCCTCATCGGCCTGCTCCTCGTCCGGCGCTGGATCGGCCGCGCGCACCTGGCCGCGTTTGCGACCCTCGCCGTCATGTTCGCCTGCTACCTCGGTTGGGTGACCATGCCGGCGATGAAGTGGACGTTCTCGTACAAGCCGTTCCACGCCGCCTATCATTCGATCGCAAAGCCGGGCGAGCCGATCGGCCAGTACAACGACTGGCAGCAGCCCGAGCGCTCGGTGATTTTCCTGTTCCAGAATCGCTGCATGCACCTGCGCAATGACAGCCAGGCCGCCGCCTTCATCAAGCGGCCGGGCCGCAAGTTCGTGATCGTCGACAGCAACCGCCTCGCCGACCTGCGGCGCGTGGCCAAGGAAGCGGGCGTGCCGTTGCACGTAGTGTTCGACGGTCATCCCTACGCGCGCTTGCTCTCCGACCAACCGAACGCGACCGACACGCGCAAGGTGGCCGAGCACATCCTGAGCGAACTGCCGCCCGACGCGCAGCGCATCGACGCCGACTTCGAAGGCAAGATCCGCCTGCTCGGATGGAAGACCACGCCAGCGCGGGTCGCGCCCGGCTCCTCGGTTGCGGTCGAGATGTACTATCGCGCCGAGCAGACCATGCGCGAAGACTGGCAGATCTTCATTCATGGCGACGGCCCGCGCGGCGGTGCCAACCGCATCCACGTCGACCACTTCCCACTCGAGGGCCTGTATCCGACCACCGAGTGGCAGGAAGGTGAGATCATCCGCGACAGCTTCACCATCAATATTCCGAGCGACTACCCGTTCGAGCACCTCTACCTGTGGAACGGTTGGTACAAAGGCGAGCAGCGCCTGAAGCTCATGAACAACCCGCCCAATGACGGGCAGGGTCGTGTCCGCGGTCCGCGCATTGACGTGGCGGTCAACTAGGCACGTGCGGCGGGCTGAGTCGACCGCGAGATCGTACGCTTCGCACAACGGTTTGCGAGTTCGTGGCGTATGCCGGTTCTTGCGTCGTTTCGACCCTCGAAACCCGAGAAACCCTCGAAACCCAAGAACCCGAGAACCCGAGAAACCGACATATAGCGTGGCCGGCGCGAAAGTGCTAAATTCTGCCACGCATGTGCGCGCTGGTCGGCAGCATTGTCGCTTTGGCAGTGGGACCGGTGGCTTACCGGCTGGTGGGAATGCGCCCGCGCGCCCGCGCTCTTTTGGACGGACTGATCATCCTGGCGGTCGCTGGGATCGTCCTTGTTCACATCCTTCCTGACTGTGTGGAGATCGCAGGCTGGCCTGCCGTGATAGCGCTGGTTGCGGGGGTGCTCGGACCCACCCTGGTTGAGAGGTGGCTTCGCCGCCTCGCGCGGCCGGCGCACGCCATGGTTGGCGTGGTGGTGGTATTGGGTATCGCCGCGCACGAGCTCATGGACGGTGTGGCGCTCGCGGTGTCGTCTGCGGGCCAGACCGTGGCGCACGGCATGCCGTGGGCCATCGCCCTGCACCGCATCCCGGTCGGGCTCATCCTCTGGTGGTTGGTGCGGCCGCGCTTTGGCGTTCGCGCGGCAGTGCTCGTCCTGGTCGCCATGGGCGCGGCTACAGTGGTAGGTTGGGTGGCCGGCACCGCCGTGGCCGCGAGCATGGAGAGCGCCAAACTCGCGCTTTTCCAGGCATTCGTGGCCGGAGCCCTCCTGCACGTGGCCGTGCACCAGCGCGAATCGCAGACGCATCGGCACGGGTCAGAGAAGGACCACTGACGGTGCCGAGGGGGACCACAATTGCGACGTCGGACGTCGTACTGCAGAAACCGGAAGCCTGAAAAGTTCGGAGCATCCGTACCTTCCGCTCGACCGATGTCGGTTTGACTCAGATTCCTCGGACCAGCATGACCACATAGGTCACGAACCCAGCCAAGAGCACGCCACCCTCAACGCGGTTCAGCCGCATGTCTGTCTTCATCAGCGGAAAGAGCAGCAGGGAGGCTCCCAGCATCCACCAGTTGTCGCGGGTCAGTATTTCGGCAGGGACGGGCAGCGGACGAACCATCGCGGTAATGCCGACGATACCGAGCACGTTGAAGATGTTTGAGCCCACCACGTTCGCTACAGCGATGTCGTCCCGTCCTCGCCAAGCGGCGACGATGGAGGTGACCAACTCCGGTGCGCTTGTGCCGGCGGCGACAATCGTCAAACCGATAACTGTGTCCGACACCCCGAGGGCGCTCGCGACCCCGACTGCGCCACGTACCAGGGCTGTGGATCCACCGGCAAGCAGACCAATCCCGAGCAAGACAGCGACGATGTTGAAGGTGACAGCCGCATTCCCGGTTCTGCCAAAGGATGCCGTCGCGAGCTCTCCGAAACCCTCCTTCTCCGCTGGCGTCACGCTCTTGCGGCCGATCCAGACGGCGTAGGCCGTGAATGCCACGAGCGCGGCGAACAGGAACCCGCCCTCGAGCCGGTCCACGTTGCCATCCCGCGCCAGGAGGTGAAACTGGAACGCGGCGAGCATCATCACCGGCCACTCAAGGCGCACCGTGTTGCCCTGAATACAGAGCGGTTTGATCAATGCGGTCAGACCAAGGATGGCAGCAATGTTGAAGATGTTGGAACCGACTACGTTGCCGACGGCGATTCCTGAATTTCCCTTGAGTGCTGACTGAAGCGACACCACGAACTCGGGCATCGAAGTCCCCGCGGCAACGATGGTGAGACCCACCACAGCAGGGGCGACTTTCGCCAGCAAGGCGATGCCGCTCGCGCCGCGAACGAGCGCTTCACCACCTCCGACGAGGAGCGCTAGGCCGGCGATTATGAGGAGCCAATCGAGAATCATGACAATTCTCCTCGCACGTGTGCTGTTTTCTTGCGCGTCTTCCCCAGCCAACCTCGATGCCGGAAGTAGAGGAGGAATCCCACGCTGGTTCCCAACATGAGAGACAGAGCAAAGGGGTACCCGAATCGCCAACCGAGCTCTGGCATGTTCCAAGGTGACGATAACCGATCGAAGTTCATGCCGTAGAGGCTAGCAATGAAGCTCAGTGGGATGAAGATCGTTGCGATGATCGTCAGGACCTTCATCGCCTCGTTCATGCGGTTACTCGTCCCGGCCAGGTGCAGATCCATCAGCCCTGCGACCAGCTCCCGCAGCGCCTCAACCGCATCGAGAAGCTGCGCGGTGTGGTCGTGACAGTCCCTCAAGAACGGGAGCGTCAGCTCCGAAATCGGTCCCGCCTCGCCCCGCACCAAGAGACCGATGGCTTCCCGAGAGGAGGCCAGGACCCGTCTTAGCATGTGGAGCTCGTGGCGTGCTGCGTGGATCTCGGCAACCAGCTCATCGCCGTCGCGGTCGATCACTTGATCCTCAAATTGCTCGAGTCTGCCGTTGAGCTGCTCTACAACCGGAAAGAAGCTGTCGACGATGGTATCCATCACTGCGTAGGCGAGGTAGTCGGCACCATGCTGCCGTATCCTGCCTCTTGCGCCGCGGATCCGCTGGCGCAGTGGCTCCAGGCAATCTCCGGGCTGTCCATCCTGAACCGTGATCACGTAGTCCGCGCCGAAGAATATGCTCACTTGCTCGAGAGAGGCTGTGTCATCGCTCGTTGGCATCTGTAGCACGACATATGCATGATCGTCATACTCCTCGGCCTTTGGCCGTTGATGCAGATGCACGACATCTTCTAATGCCAATGAATGCAGGCCGAACAGATCCCCCAACTCTTTGAATGTGGAGGCATCGCCGATACCCTCAATGTTGACCCAGAGAACGCCTGGCGCTTGGTTTCGAAGCTCCCTCAACGCAGCCACGTCATCCAAGTCTCGCTCTTCGACTCGATCTGTGCCGTAGGCGATAACGTGTAGTCTCGGGGTTGACGAGTTTGGCGGTGGCTCAATAGACCCTGGTGGCGCAGAGTGCTCTCGTTGCGGTATGACTATTGACGCTCTTCGCCTTCTCTTCTTCGAAATGGCCATCTTGGACTCCTCGCCTAGGCACCTCAAGCTCGACCTTCTCAATGCTGGCAAACACACCACTGACTTGATCGGGGAGATCCAAATCCCTACTGATCAGAACCAGACGCCAACCGGTGTGACGTTGGAACAATTCGAGCATCCGCAGCGCACCGAGAGTGAGCGCGCGGTCCATTCGCAAAAACGGCTCCTCCAGAACCAACAACGGCAACGAGCTCCCATGCAACAGGCAGGTCACCGTTAGCCTGGCAGCCAATACCACGAGATCACGACCACCACTGGAGAGCTCACCTATGCCATGGAGTTTCTCGCCAACAACCAGGTCTGCCTCGGAGAACCCTCGAAGCTCCACAGACCGCCCAAAACCCGAAAGACCCATGAATTCCGCGAGCACTTCATTGAGAATTGACAATCCCAACGTCTCGTCACCCGCCATTTCGGACACCAATTGCGTCGCCTCTGCGAATGCGCGCAATTCTTCCTCAAGCCCTGCAATGGCTTTGGCGATCTGCCGTTGTTGTGCCACTGCTTCGCTGACCGTTTGTGCATAGCGAACTCGTGTACCAACTCCCGTGGTGATCTCCACTCGCCGCATCTTCAGCTCAGCCAACTCCGTCTCAGCTCGTTTCTTGTCTCGCCGCATCTGCTCTAGGCGCAACTCAAGTGCGGGAATGTCCTCTTCGCTGTGCGGCACGATGCCGCGTTCCACGAGCTCACCTAGCTCTTTCTCGAGCTCCGACTCGAGCTTGGCGCACAGTTTGTCGTCCACCGGCAGGTCTGCACGGGATGCAATGCACTCACGCAACCTCTGCTGTTCCCTCCGGCGCGCTATTAAGTCGTCGCGATTCTCGATGCCATGCTCTTCGAGCCACTCGTCAAGTGCCTTCTGCCGCGAGATCAACGTGTGCTGCAACATGTCGTAGCTGCAGTCCACGATTCCGGCGAGCTCCCGCTCGACTCGACATTCGTAGTCAACCGCCTCAGCCAAGGCGGCACACAACTGCTCGTAGGCGCGGATCTGTGCGTCCAAGAAAGACAAAACGGCTTCAGAGCTCGATGACGGCATGGGTGCCAGGCCCTCGCCGTCCCACTGCTGGGCCAACTGCTGCAAGAACGCGGGCAGCGCCTCGTCGTCATTACGGCGAACAGTGGAACGACCGAGAAACAATGTAAGGCTGACCACCGTCATGCTCAGGCCCAAGCCGACATGGGGGGTGAAGCTTCCCAAGGCCGCAGCCACCAGAACCAAGGCGACGAGAATCAAGAAACCCAAAACGCGAGCCCGGGACCAAACGCGCCGCTCCACGGTCTTGGGTTCATCCAAAAACCGCACCAATTGCAGCTTTATGGCGGTGGCCCGATGTGAGGCACGGCGTCGCAATGGCTCTTCGGCCCGCGCGTGTTCGATTTCTGCGGCAACACGCCCGAGTCGGTCCTGTCCTCCCCGTCGGCGTTCCTCGAGGTCCTCCATTTGTTGCAGATGATGACGCAAGTCCTCGTCGATGCGATCGAACTCTTCTAGCTCGCTGGCTCTTAGCTCACCCAGCTCACTCTGCGCTGTGGTGTCGCGGAGCTGCTCACGTACTCGGTGTAGTTCCCTGCTCTTCTCATCATGGAGGCGTGCCCGTAGAAGAAGTCCGCGTTTGGTCTCGAACTCCGCCGCCGCTGATGGGATCTCTTCATCGAGGCGGGCCAACTCACGCTCCCGACTCTCAATCTGTTGGGCAAGGTCAGCCATCTCGTCGCCCGCCGTGAGAACAACCTGTCGCGTTGACCAAGCCTGTTGCCGCTGTGATTCCAGCTCCTGATAGCGCGCGCGAAGCTCGGCGAGCTCTTGTTGATAGGGTGAACGTGGATCGTCGCTGGCACGCTCACTCAAGTCTTGCACGACATGCGAGAGATCGATGCACGCATCGAGTTCCTTTGAGAGAGCCGCATCGAGATCAACTCCGCTCGCATCTCTGCCGAAATGAATACAACCTTCTGCCGCGCCGTGATGTACCTCAAACTCGTTAGGCGACACACATTCTGTTTGCCCAATGAGCTCCACCTCACCTTCATCACAGGCACCGATAGCCGCCGCACGCAGAGCACGATAGACCGTAGTCTTTTCACTTTCGTTGCCACCAACAATCACGGTGGTGTCACCGAGCGGGATCTCTGTGTCGGCAAAACAACCGAACTTCTGCATTCGTAGAATTCGGGTCATGACTCCTCGGTAATGGCTTTGACACCAATATCGAATACACGCATCGAAGGATCGGAGAGGTCCCGCGCTTGCCACCGCGTGACCAATCGTCGTGCCAACGCCGCATGAATGAAGCTCTGGCTCGCCACCAAACCTGTGACGTCGACGCCCAAATGCCGTACGACTGAGCCCCAACGCTCCCGTGACGTGTTCAACGCCCGTCGCTTGGCATCTTCATCCTCGACGATCCCATGCAATCGCAACGTGACGGTATCGTTTGGGTGCCAAGGCTCGTCGATGTTTGGAACCTCACCATTGGGCTCGATCCGCAACACGTAAGCGCGGGATTGCCCAGCAGCGACAAGTGGAATCAACTGGGTTCGCACTCCCTCGTCAAATTCGACCAGAATCGCAACTCGCGGCCCGACCTCGCCTGCCTCCGTAATTCGCGCAGAGCCAGCACACCCCACGAGCGCGCCAGTCTCCCCGCATCGGCGCGGCTCGATGGTTTCGTGGACACAGCCAATGGCTGCGTAGTCAACGCCGAGGCGTCGCAAAAAATCGGCGTCGATTCCAGGAGCGTTTTCATCCAACGTCTCCGGCAAATCCAAAACCCCCGCGTTGGTCACAACAACACGCCAACGGTGGTTTTTCGGCAGAACGTTCCACTGCCAGAAACTCAGCTCATTGGGCATGGAGAGAATCTCAAAGCGCTCACCATCTCGACTCGTCGCCACGCGCAAATCGAAACGAGAGCCATCGAGCAGCTTGCACCGTTTGATGTCGAGGTTTTCACGGGACTCGCCCACTCCGGGTAACACATACAAATCACACTGCAATTTGCCAAGCAGACTGCGAGCCGCCGGGGGCAACACTGCACCTGGCGTTGTCAGGTGACCACTCACCAACAACCCATCAACCTCAAGCGCAATGGTGTGGTCGACGATCTCTCGGAGAACCTCGAGTCCATATTCTTGCTCGTCGCCCGCGCCGAGATGCAAATGGGAGATGTGCAAGAGCCGCATGAAACCTCCGTGTATGCCATACTCCTACCCGAGATGGACAACTTCACCAAAAAATCCGCGCGTCTGGGTCGACGTAGGGATTGTTTGACAGAGGAGCGAGTTTTGCCCATCGTTCATTCCAATGTTGTGGAGTGAAGCTCTCGAGTACGCCGCGGTCCTCTTCGGCGTTCTCTATGTCGCGTTGATCGCCAGAGAGAACCTACTGGGTTGGCCCGCCGGGCTGATTGGTGCGTTGTGCAGCATCGTCGTTCTATTCACCGCCCGCCTCTACCTCGATGCGGCGCTCTATGCTTTTTACGCTGTGCTCACTGCATACGGATGGTTTCACTGGGTTTGTCCAAAAGCTCCGGGACCAACGGATGACGCCGTCGGAAGGCGCGCAGCTGATCACAGCAGGGTTCGCCACATCTCTCGGCGATCTGCCCTTGGCCTGTTGGCGCTGGGCGCTGCCTCCACCTTCGGTTTGGGATGGGTCACATCCTCCTATACCGACGCCGACGTTCCTTACTGGGATGCGTGGACCTCCTGCTATTCAGTCATCGGCACCTTCATGCAGGCGCACAAGCTGTTCGAGAACTGGATGCTGTGGATCGTTGTGAACTCCGTCTACATAGGCCTGTACTGGTACAAAGGTCTATCTGCCTTCTCTGTGGTCTCACTGTTGTACGTGGGACTCGCAGTCTATGGACACATACAGTGGCGAGAAAAGTTGACGCACGAAGCTCAGGGAATTCCCACATGAGGCTCCTTCGCGTCGCGATCATTGGCCCAGAGTCGACGGGGAAAACGACTCTCGCCCGAGATCTGGCAAACGCCTACGGCACCACCTGGGTCCATGAGTATTCCCGAGAATACCTTGAGGGTCTCGGCCGCCCGTACGAGGAGCGCGATCTCGCAGAGATTGCCCGTGGCCAAATCGCGGCCGAGAAGGAGACGACCAAAACAGCGGACCGAATCCTGTTTGCCGACACAAACCTTTGGGTCATCAAGATTTGGAGTGAGGTCAAGTACGGAAGATGCGATCCGTTCATTGAAGAGCAGCTGCACGCCCACCGCTATGATCTCACGCTTTTGACCGCCGCAGACTTGCCATGGGTGCCCGACCCATTGCGAGAGCTTCCGGACGATGCCGCAAGGAGGGACCTCTTTGCCACCTACCACCGCTGCCTGCAGGAAGCGGGAGTCGTTCCATCCGTTGTTCGTGGCACGGGTTCCAGCCGACTGCAATCGGCGTTAGAGGCCGTCGCAAAACTACTCGACGCAAACCCATGCGATGGCGAATAGCTCTTGTCACCGGACTCGAGCCCATTCGAAAGATCTTACCGGGTGGGGTGTCACGCACCCGGCTCTTTACTTTAAGGCTGTCGATGCCAGCTGCTGGGCTTGCACTGCGCCGATCGCGGCGATGTTCACCATTTCCTCGACCGACGCGCCGCGCTGAAGAATGTGCATCGGTGCATCGAGGCCAATGAGGATAGGTCCCACCAAGGTCAACCCGCCCAAGCTGCGCAGGAGCCGAAACGCAATATTTGCCGCATCCAAATTTGGAAAGACGAGACAGTTGGCCCCCTTCTCCAGCTTGGAGAACGGATAGTCCTTCATCAAGTCGGGAAGAACAGCAATGTCGGCCTGAACCTCGCCGTCAACACACCAATCTGGATGTTTCTCCCAAAGCAGCCCTACCGCGCGACGCATCTTGTCGCTCGACGGACTCCGCACACTTCCAAACGCGCTGAACGACAACAGGCCGATCCTGGGTTTCATGTTGAGCCTGAGCGCCAGTTTATGCACACCTTCGGCAACGGCGACCAACTGCTCAGCACTTGGATCGATGTTGACTGACGTGTCAGCGATCAGAAAGTTGTTCCCATCCTTGATGACCAGGTGTGCCGCTGAGATCGTGCGGTTTTTGATCTTGTCAGACATGACACGCAACATGGGGCCAATTGCCGTCGGGTAGTAGCGGGTACTTCCGGACACGAATACATCCGCATGCCCCATCCGCACCATCATCGGCCCAAAATGACTGCGAGTTCCGATGTCGCGTCTCGCCTCGTCTTCACGTGTACCCTTTCGAGCGCGCAAGCGAAAATATTCCTGCACGTATTCCTCGAAAAACGGGGACGCTCCGATATCAACAACCTCGATGCCCTTCAAGGCCAGACCCATCTCGGCCTTCGCCTTGTCAATCACCGTTTGTCTGCCCAACAGGACGGGGACACCTATTTTCTCGTCGATGATGATCTGTGCAGCCCTGAGAACTTTGTGATCTTCTCCTTCCGCAAACACAATCCTCTTGGGATGCTGCTGCGCTTGGTGGATCAACCGGCGCATCGTTTCTCGTTCGGCACCGAGGAAATTTTCGAGCCGGTCTCTGTAGGCATCCCAATCCTTGATCGGGAGCCGAGCCACGCCGCTGTCGACGGCGGCTTTGGCGACGGCGAGAGCTTCCCATGTCAGCACCCGCGGGTCGAACGGCTTTGGAATCAAATATTCTGGGCCAAAGCGCATCTTGTCGGCCCCATAGGCCTCGAGAACGACATCCGGGACATCCTCTTTCGCCAAGCCGGCAAGCGATTTCGCCGCTGCAATTTTCATCTCTTCATTGATGGCTTTGGCGCGGACATCCAACGCACCGCGGAAAATGAACGGGAAGCCCAGGACATTGTTTACTTGGTTCGGATAGTCGCTTCTCCCCGTGGCGATGATGACGTCACTTCGAGCGGCCTTTGCATCCTCGTAGGTGATTTCAGGGTCCGGGTTGGCCATGGCGAAGACAACCGGCTTTTCTGCCATGGACCTCACCATCGCCTTCGTCATCAGGTTGGCCATACTGACCCCAGCAAAAACGTCCGCGTCTTTGAGTGCGTCAGCTAGGCTTCGCGCCCCGGTCGCTTGCGCAAAGTAGGCTTTGTAGGGATTGTATTTCGGATGGCCCGGGCTGACATCCTCGCGCCCTTTGTAAATGACACCCTTGCTGTCAACCAGCACAACGTTTTCGTGACTTACTCCGAGTTGTTCATAGAATTTCGCGCAAGCGATCCCCGCAGCGCCTGCGCCACTGAATACCACCCTGATCTTTGAGATGTCCTTGCCGGTCACTTCCATGGCGTTCAACAACGCGGCACCGGAAATAATGGCAGTGCCGTGTTGGTCATCGTGGAACACCGGAATGTCCAGCCTCTTTTTCAGCTCCTCTTCGATATGAAAGCACTCCGGTGCACGAATGTCCTCCAAATTGATTCCGCCAAACGTGGGTGCCATGACCTCACAGATTCGCACGATTTCATCGGGGTCTTTGGTGTCGAGCTCGATGTCAAAGACATCCACCCCCGCAAACCTCTTGAAAAGGACACCCTTGCCTTCCATGACCGGCTTGCCCGCAAGGGCGCCGATGTTTCCCAGCCCGAGCACCGCAGTGCCATTGGAGACAACGGCAACCAGATTGCCTTTGTTGGTGTACTGATACGCATCGTCTGGGACCTTCTCGATATCTAAACAGGGCACCGCAACGCCCGGAGTGTATGCCAAGGCGAGGTCTCTTTGTGTGATGCAAGGCTTGGTAGGTACGACTGCGATCTTTCCGGGATGCGGCAACCGGTGATAATCCCGCGCTTCTTCGTCATATGACATGGTGAACTACTCCTGTAGACGTCGAGGTCGTTTGCGTTCCAGGTTCTTGGATCTGCGACGTGCACATTGAACGCCGATACCTTCATAGGATCAAACAGCACAACGGAGCAAACAGCACAACGGAGCACACAGCGCAACGTATCACTAAATTGTGGCCACGGTGGGTCGTTGATTCCGAACTATCGGCTTCGATTCTTGCGGCGGTTCGACCCTTAATGACCCACATGGTATCCGGCTCATGGGTTGTTGCCGACAAACAGGCGTAGCTCTTGCAGCATCTTCTTCGCCTCGTCGGGTATGGTGGCACTGAGGTCCTTCTTTTCGGCGGGATCCGCAACCAGATCGAATACCCAAACCACCTCTTTGTCGAAGGAGACAGAAGGAAAGAAAGCCATCTTTTGCGCCGGGGTGAACTTGTCCGAGAAGCTTCGCATGTACCACTCTCGATCTGCCGGTCGCTGCCAGATGACTTTGTACCGCTCGCCGATAATCGCCTGACGATGAATGCCGTACTCGTTGTACTCACTGATTGCGCGCCTATCGCCAATGGCCGGCTGCAGCAAAGAATGCCCCCACAATCCCTCTGAGCTCGCACCACCGAGCTCGAGAAGGGTCGCCGTCACATCAATGGACTGGGTTAATCGCTCATCAACTCCAACTTTGAAGTCGGGCCCAACAACGATCAACGGCACATGAATGACCTCATCCCATAAATGATGGGCATGGAGGTAAAAATTGTGTTCACCAAAACCCTCGCCATGATCAGCACTTATCATCACCGTGGCCTTGTCGCGCAACCCCATCTTCTTCAGGCCATCTAAGAGCACGCCTATCTGTTGGTCGGCGTAGTAGATCCCAGCGTCGTAGATCGCAACAATCGCATCCCGTTCCGCCTTGGGGTAGTCGTTGTCTTTCTCCCATGACGGAAGGCGCCTGATCGTGCCGTTGTAGTCGCCCAGAAATTTCTTCTCAAGCTCGGGGGGAGCGTTGTAGGGGTCGTGGGGATCGACGTAAAAGATGAAGACAAACTCTTTGGGTGCTGTCGATTTGGCCAGATAGTCGAGCACATCCCTGGTGAGAAATTCGGCGGTGGGCAAACCATTGTAGGTCTTGCCGCGCTCCTTCTTCGTATAGGTGTTGGTGGTGTCACGAAAAACGTCGAAGCCTGACTGCAATCCACGCAAGGATCCACCGTTGCCATTTGCGGAGAAGCCGGCGGTCTTCCACCCAGCCTTCTTCAAACGATGGGTGAGGGTGACAACGTTGCCGACGAGCTTGCTCTTGTCGGTCTCGGTCTTGTGCCGTGAGGCATTGAGCCCCGTGAGGAAACTAGCCGTTGACGGTGCCGTCCATGGGGCGTTGGCATAGACGCGCGCATAGCGTACTCCTTCCTTGGCAAGCTCATCGAGCACCGGCGTTGTTCCCTTATCGTAGCCATAGACGCCAACGTGATCAGCGCGCACCGCATCAATGAGAATCAAGAACATCAGCTCACGCTGGCTCCCACCTGCACCTGCAGGCATTGCCAATGTGACGAACGGAATCACGACAGCTAGAAATTTGAACATGGAGCGAATCTACACCGAGAGTTTTTGGGGTCAAGAAACCGCCTTTCCAATGACGTCGGGGTAGAGCGGCATCCACCCACGCCGGTTTTTTTCAGTGGTTTTGCGACCGTGTTAACCTCTCACGGTCATGAGAACTTTCGCACTACTGTTGTTGCTCGCGAGTTGTGCCCAAGATGCTCCAGAGGAGCCAACACAACCCGTTGCGGCTGAGCTCACGGTGCCCGACGTGGACAGCGTCATCCTGATCACGGTCGACACACTAAGGGCTGACTATCTCGGGATTCACGGAGGCCCGGCTCGCACACCGGTGATGGACAAGTTAGCCAGCCGAAGCTGGAACTTTGACAACTGCATCTCGGCGTCGATGCTTACCAATCCTTCCCACGCCTCAATCATGACGTCGCTCTATCCCAAGGATCACGGGGTGCAGGACAATTCGAGCGGCATCGCCGACGGCGTGCGCACCTTGGCCATGGCCATGCAGCGCCAAGGCTTCACAACGGCGGCGCTGATCAATTTCCCCCATCTCAACCCCGAGGTTTCAAACCTGGGACAGGGTTTTGGCCAAATTGTCCGTGCAACCCGTGATGAGCGAAGTGCCGTGCAAATGTCGAATCAAGCTCTCAGCATGCTCGACAACCTCGGTGTCAACGAACGGTACTTCATGTGGTTGCACTACACCGATCCCCATTCGCCCTATGAGCCCTCGTCAGAGTTCTCCGCGCGGCCATGGGTCGGCAAGAAGACCCCCATGGCTGCCGCCAAGAAAGCGGCTCCTGGTTTTCTGCGCAAGAACCCCTGGTTCGCCAAAGCGTTCGATAGGGTTCCGACGGTCGAGGCGATGCTACAGAAGTACGTTGCGGAAATTGAAGCCGCTGACCGCGGTATGGGCATCCTCATTAACGGCCTCAAATCCCGTGGGCTCCGACCGGCCATTGTGCTCACCTCGGACCATGGCGAAAACATGGGCGAGCATGGCCTGTATTTTCATCATGGCGGCCTCTACCGCTCGACGGTTCATGTACCCCTCATTGTCCACGTTCCAGGTGCCGCCCCCGTGCGAATCCCCGGACAGGTTGCCAGCGTCGATATCGCCGCAACAATCCTCGATCTGGTTGGCGCCCCACGCTGGGAGCCAATGCGCGGCAGAAGCCTGACACCGGTGGTGCTCGGTCACGAACCGGCGCGGGATTTGGTATTTAGCGAACACATGCTGGCACAACAGGTGTCGGTCCGTAGTTTGGATGGCACGTTGATTCTGCACCGAAAACCGTCGCGGCAATTCCCCACCTATCCGTTCGTCGCTGGCATGAAAGAGGTCTACGATGTTCATGTCGATGCAGGGGAAGAACACGATCTGGGTGGCGGCTCACCCCTAGGGGCGATACTCGGCACGGCGCTCGACGGTTATCTCGAGGCGGGCCTGCACTTGGCTGCCCGCGCTCCGGCTGAGCAGGACCGCGAGTCCTTGCGGACGCTCGGATACGTCGAGTAGCCAACGGTGCATCGACTGGCCAACATGAAGCACAACAGTCGCTGCGCCCTGGTGGGAATTTCGAGTAATGACTTGCGCCAAGTAAGGAAGGGCCGCATCGTCTAGGGTTTGCTAGGGTTTGCTAAGGTTGTCCGGAACAGGAGTCGGGTATGCGAGCAATGCGAGCAGCAACACAACGAATCACGCTAACAGGGAGTGCCATGGCCGTCGCACTCTTTTGCGGTTGCAACAACGAAACTGCGAACTTCCCCAGCACACTAGAAGGAGTCTGGGAGACACGAAATGTGTTGGGTGAAGTGGAGCGAATCAAGATTGATGCTAATGCGATGGTTTTCGGTTACGGCAATGACGAGCAGAAATACTCTTGCTCCTATCGAGTTCCGTCGTACTACGAAAAAGAGAACGTCATGGATATCTGGTTGCGTTGCCCCCGTTGGACTGGCAACCCCGGGGACGTCGCCTACAAGCTCCAATTCACCGCTAACAAAAAGCAATTCACCCTGGCCCTCGGCGGCCGGCCGATAGCGGTGTTCACCAACGCCGCCCTTGTCGGCACTGCAAGTGAAACCGCGATCCCTGAGAATCACGCGGAACCGAAGCCCAATCCTGACGGTGAACCGGGAGCAGAAGTATCTCCCACAATAGCAGCTGATGCACCCGAGCCAAACCATGATGCCAAGCCAGATGAGACTGCAGCTCCCAAACCCTGAGGGCCGCTTGACAGCGTGCGCCCTATTGTTCGCGAACAACCGACCAACGGATGCCCAAAATAACCAAAGTGGAGTTGCTAGCAAGGGCACGGTCCATCCAACCACGCGCCCGCAGTGTGGTGCTCAGCGCGTTCACTGATCCACGCGATCTACTCGCCGCGATCAACAACGGCCATATTGATCCTCGACCGCAATTGATACCCACAGCCGACGGATGGCTCTTGTGAAAGGTATGTTGTGAAGAATGCTCTATTTGCTCTCTTGGTCGCAATTCCGACCGCACTGATAACCTGGATCGTAGCCCGCGGTGCCTATGAAAGGCCGTTGGGGGAATGCCAAGCCGCCGCCAAGACCACGAATGTTGCCCCGACAAACGAGGTCACGGCTAAGGCCGAACCCGAGGTCGAGTCCGATCCCGACGAAAGGCTCAGCGACTTTGTAGAGAAACCACTCGAGGGGTTCACCATCACTGACGAAGTAGTCCTCTACGGTAGAAGTGGTCTCTTTGAGTACATCAACGGCGGTGCCCCATTGTACATTGATAGAAACTTCCGCAAACTCGTCGCCGCGGAGATGAAGAGCAACGGCGGCGGTGATCTCACCTGCGACATCTACGACATGCGCACACCAAGCGACGCAAAATCAATTTTCGATGCCGAGAATTCGACCAACGTTACCACCGCCAATTTCGGTGATGCCGCTCGCACCGGAAGCTTGTCATTGGTGTTTCGAAAGGGGCAGTATTACGTCAAGTTGACAGCCTATGACACCAAAGCCGAGGCCACACTTCCCAATCTGGCACGAGTTCTTCTCACGAGAATGGAATGAAACGGCAAACGCCCTCAAGACATGGGAAGGTGCACCCATGAGCAAACACGATCACGCACCTGCGTTGGAATACACACGCAGAGAGGCCATCACGAAAGTTGCGACCACCTCCGTTGCAGCCGGTGCCGCAATCGGCCTCGGCGTCTGGCTGACAGGTCGCAAGGCCGTTGGCGAAACAGAACTCGAGACCATTCGTGACCATCGAGTACAATTGCCAAGCGGTGCCACGCAAATGGTGATCGCCCGTGGACCCGACGCAACACAAAACACTCGCAAGGCCATCGAGGCTTTGGGCGGAATGGGGGTCTTTGTCAAAAGGGGTGAGCGAGTGCTCATCAAACCCAACGTTGGCTGGAACCGTTTGCCCAACCAGGCCGCGAACAGCAACCCCGACGTCGTCGCAGAAGTGATCCGCCACGTCAAAGCCGCTGGCGCTGTGACCGTATGGGTCACAGACGTTTCGGTAAACAAGGCCGAGCGATGCTTTGCTCGCTCGGGCATTGGGGATGCCGTGCGGAACGCTGGTGCCGAGCTGGTGTTGCCCACCGATTCGCGTTTCCGTACCGTCGGCGTCGGCGGTCAGTTGCTCAGGGTTGCGGAGGTGTTGTGGCCTTTTGTCGAAGCCGACAAGATCATCAACATTCCGATCGTCAAACAGCACGGTCTGTCCGGCGCAACCATGGCGATGAAGAACTGGTATGGGGTCGTCGGCGGCCATCGCGCTCGAATGCATCAGGACATCCACCGTTCAATCTTCGAGCTCACCACCATGATGAAGCCAACTTTGACCATTATGGACGCAACTCGCGTCTTGATGGCCAATGGTCCGTCGGGCGGTAGCCTCGATGACGTGAAGGCATTCAACACCATAGCCGCCGGTATTGACGAAGTCGCCCTCGATGCCTTCGGCTGCTCCTTCCTCGGCTTGTCTGCATCCGATCTTGGTTATCTGACCCTCGGCGAAAGGGCGGGATTGGGAACAACAAATTATCGCAGCCTCAAGCTCGAGGAGGTCTCCAGCTAACCATGTTCATCTGGCTGCGACGGGTCTATCAGACTGTCTTTTTTCTGTTGTTTCTGTACCTCGTGATTGTCACGACTGCGGCGCTCATTGGTGGCCATCCCATCGATTGGTTTTTGGGTTTTGACCCACTGGTCGCAGTGAGCACCGCGCTGTCGGCACACACAATCAGCAGTTCTCTCACTTGGGCGATACCACTTATCGTTCTCACCTTGGTCTTCGGGCGTTTCTTCTGCGGATGGATTTGCCCGATGGGCGCCATGCACCATGTGCTGGGTTGGCTCGGCCGAAGGCGACGGGTCCGCGCCCGCATGGAGTCGAATGCCCCACGTGGGGTCTACCGTTTCAAATACTACCTTCTCATTGCCCTTCTGCTCGCTGCGCTCTTCGGCAGCAACCAGGTTGGCCTTCTTGATCCAATCGCCTTCACTTGGCGTGCATTCGCCACAGTCTTGGTTCCCGCCGTCGACAACATTTCCTTGGGACTCTATCAGGGAGAGCGACACTTTCACTCAAACACCCTGATTACCGCCCTATTCGTGACGGCCCTTTCCCTTAACATGGTCATCTCTCGCCTCTTTTGCCGACTTCTCTGCCCGCTCGGTGCCTTGCTCGGCTTTCTCGCCAAATTTTCGCTGTTTAGGCTGCAGAAGAGTCCGGACGTGTGCAAGGACTGCAACGTCTGCGGTGCCGACTGCCAGGGTGCGGCAGATCCCCAAGGTACTTTGCGGGTGTCAGAGTGCATGTTGTGCCTCA
>MGST01000026.1:0-3900 GCA_001798605.1 Deltaproteobacteria bacterium RIFOXYA12_FULL_58_15
GCAGACGTCGTGCCCAACGGCGAGTTTGGTGAAGAAGAAGGCAATGGCGCTTCCGTGTAGAGATTGTGATCCTCATGGTGTGCTCATGGCCTTCAGAAAAATGAAATCCACCAACATCCCTCGCAAGGATGGAGTCTCTCCCCACGCCCGAGGGCGCAGGTCATGCATTTTCAAGAGCTCGGACCAGCTTCTCGGTGACCTCCTTGGCCAATGGCCTAACACCTGGATTGTCGACGATCTTGAACATCTGTTCGGGCTTGGCGATGGCAACCTCTGCACCGTCATCTGTTTCGGCAACAACAACGTTGCATGGCAATAACAGACCAATGGCCGGCTCAGCCTTGAGCGCTTTGTGCGCCAGTGCGGGATTGCAGGCACCGAGAATGACGTAGGGCCTGACGTCGACGTCAAGCTTCTTTTTCATCGTCGCCTTGACGTCGATCTCCGTGAGAATACCGAAGCCTTCTTTCTTGAGCGATTCGACAATACGCTCCTTGGCCTGTTCGAGGGAAAGGCCTGAGAAGGACCGATTGAAACCGTAATTAGAGCTCAACATGATCGCCTCCCTATTGCTGTGTGTGCCCGACGTTGGGTGCTAGGTGCCCAGTCACCCAAGCTCGCCGCGCAGCGTCTGTGTGTTTGCGTCCACATGTTATGAGCCGCAAGAGAAGCAAAAGGTAGCAAAATAAACCGTTGCGCGAAACTGGCGCACTCGATCACTCGATCACTCAATCACTCCATCACTCCATCACTTGAAGGCGTTGCCACCATTGTCGACGACCTCGCCAGTGACCTTCCCCCTGAACGTGGTGCGTGTAGCGGCGACTTTTCCAGAGCCTGTGACCTGTACTGCCCCCATGCCGCCGTTGATGATGCTGTTGGTCACGTGAACCAGTCCCGTGCCCGCAACAACAACCGCGTAGCGCCCCCCTTTAACGAGACACGAGTCGAGATACACATTGCAGGATCCCAAAACCGTGATGGCGTCCCCACTCGTTTCGAGTACCCGCCCGCTCAGCTTGATCACCTCGTTGTTCTTGCAGACAAAATGTCGAGACTTCTTGAGCCGCTTGGGCAATTCAGTCCCGGGGTTGCCGGGCTCCGCAGGTAACTCGGGCTCCGCATGTAACTCGGGCTCCGCAGATACCCCGGGCTCCGCGGGTAACTCGGGCTCCGCAGGTAACTCGGGCTCCGCAGGTAACTCGGGCTCCGCAGATACCCCAGACTCCGCGGGTAACTCGGGCTCCGCGGGTAACTCGGGCTCCGCAGGTAACTCGGGATCTGCAGTTAACTCGGGCTCCGCAGGCAACTCGGGCTCTGCAGATAACTCGGGTGCCTGGTTGTCCGCAGTTTCCGCAATGTCCGGGTCCTGGGGGATCTCTGCGGCTTCCACAATGTCTGGGTCCTGGGCGATGTCCACAGCTTCGCCGGTTTCTTCGCCGTCATCGGCAAAAATCGACGGGGCCGCCGGCGTCGTCGACACCTTCTTGTTGCCGCCGCCGTCGACAAAGTTGGCTTCGCCCATGATGAAGACACCACCTTCTATCGTGGTGCCGGCAACCTGGACCTGTGCGGCCCCGTCGGCGTAAACTGCGCTCCTGCCCCCGGTGAGTATGCTGTCTTTAATGGTGACCCGGGCGTCGCCGCTCAACTGAACCGCGTAGTGCTTTGCGACAATTTGGCTGTTCGTGATCTTCACCCTGCAGTTGCCACTCGCCACCACCCCGGCATCGTCGCTTTTGATCAAACGCTTGGACAGGGTAATCGCTTGATTGCCCGCGCACGCGATGGGCTTGGATTCCCTCAGGCCAGCGGCACCGGCCACCAGAAGTGCTACGGACACAGTGGAGAGGATTGGCAACATGGTGCACCCTGTACATACGGCACCCAGCAGAAATCCTCAAGCAACGACGACTCGACGACAACAACTCGACGATCACTCGACGACCACTCGATGTCTATTTGAAGACTACTTGGCTAGCTCCCGTGCGAGCTTGACGAGCTCGACCATTTCGGCGCGGTAGCCACCGGGATCGTAACTCTTTCCCGCCTCGGCGAGCTCGAGGATCTTCGCGTAGGTGACATTGCCCTTGTGCTCAGAGCCACCGAGGAGCATTCCGAAGCCTGCCACGGCGGCGGCAAACTTGAAGTCACCTGATGCCTTGGCAAAATCCAGACCACCGTCGAGAACCGGAACCTCGAGAGGTTGGCTCTTGTCGGCGTCAGGCTTTTTGTAACGCAACTTGACGGTCATCAACTCCTTGCTGTCCCCGGCCGCTTTTGCTGGCTTCTGGTACTTGAGATCATCGGTCTTGCGAATCTTGTCGACTTTGTCGGGAGGCACCAACTCATACAGGGCGGTAACGGTGTGCCCGGCACCAATCTCACCGGCATCCTTGGTGTCATCTTTGAAGTCCTCGGCCTTGAGCATGCGATTCTCGTAACCCATGAGGCGGTAGGCGCCGACCTTGGCCGGGTTGAACTCGACTTGAATCTTCACGTCCTTGGCGATGGTCACCAGGGTACCGCCCATCTGCTCCACCAAAACCTTGCGCGCCTCCTTGAGGGAGTCGATGTAACCGTAGTTTCCGTTGCCCTGGTCGGCGAGCTTCTCGAGGGTAGAGTCTTTGTAGTTGCCCATACCAAAACCGAGGACCGTGAGAAATACGCCAGCCTTGGCCTTCTCCTCGATCAAGCGGGTGAGATCGCCCTGATTGGTTACGCCAACGTTGAAGTCGCCATCGGTGGCGAGGATCACCCTGTTGATACCGCCTTCAATGTAATTCTCCTGTGCAACTTTGTAGGCGAGCTCGATGCCTTGACCAGCGTTGGTGGCGCCGCCCGCCTGCAGCCGGTCGAGAGCTTCGAGGATGGTGTTGCCCTTGTCGGCGGTGGTCGACGGTAACGCCAACCCTGAGGCACCGGCATAGACGGCGATGGCGACCCGATCCTGTTCGTTGAGGTTCTTGACCAACATCTTCAAACCCGAGCGCAACAGCGGCAGCTTGTTGGGGTGATTCATCGATCCCGACACGTCGAGGAGGAACACGAGGTTGGTCGCGCTGCGTTGGGTGCTCGCGATCTCACGGCCCTTGAGGCCAATGCGCGCCAAGCGATGGTCATCATTCCACGGGCAGCCAGCGATTTCGACGTTCACCGAGAACGGCACCTTGGTTTGCGGCTTGGGATAGTCGTAGGTGAAGTAGTTGATGAACTCCTCGATGCGCACAGCATCCTTCGGGGGAAGTTGTCCCTGATTGATGAAGCGCCGACTGTTTGCATAGGAAGCGGTGTCGACATCGATGGAGAAGGTCGACAATGGGTTTTGGGTAGCCAGCATGAATGGATTTTCGCGAACGCGATCATAGGCTTCGGTGTTGAAGTCGACACCGGGAGGACCAGCATCGCCAGGTGACGGCGGCGATGACGGCCGCGGTCCGGGCAAACCAACTCGGGACATTGCCAAGGTGCGCATCTTTTGCTTTCCGCCCATCTTTGCCGCACCAGCGGGAGCTGGAGACTTGACTGCCATTTCGACGTGCTGCTCGTCGGCCGTCCGGTCAGACTCTGCCGCATCGACGGACTCGGTGGGCGCTGTCGTCAGCTCCGCAGGTTCCGCTGACTGCGACGGCTCAGCTCGCGCCGCGGTGACAACGGCGGTCTCGTTGGCAGAACCAGCCGTATCGACAGACTCAGAGCTCTTTTGGGGAGCGGCGCAGGCAACGCTCCAGGCAACGATGACGAATCCGAGGCTGCTCAATCTGGACATCAGAATCCCTCCATCACGTGTTTGTCTAACAATCACGGATCTTGGTCGGACATTGGCGAATTTTTGGGCACATTGAAAGGCCAACGTGCGCCACATGATTTCTGCCATTTGTCCCACATTTTCCTACCTAC
>MGST01000026.1:4008-19907 GCA_001798605.1 Deltaproteobacteria bacterium RIFOXYA12_FULL_58_15
AAGATGACTCACCCAAGTAGGAGGCAGCAGATGTTCCGGCGCAGCCGCACCGCAGTTTCATGCGTTCTCGTTCTAGGCGCGATGGCATGTGGCGATGGGGTCCCCATCAATATTGACAACGACCCGATTGATCGAGAGGCAATCGTCAACGCCCAAACAAATCCCGAGACCGGTTGGTCAGCCGTCGGCGCTTTGGTGCTCGCTCCGTATTATGCATACGTCGGCTCATTCTGTACGGGTACGCTCATCGCTCCGAACTGGGTGCTGACCGCTGCCCACTGCGTCCTCGACGAAGAGGGTAACGAAATCTCACCGGCCAACACCAAGTTCTATGTCGGGTGGGACTCCGACAACCCCAACGACAATCAACTCTTCCAAGTGGGCGCGGTCTTCCCCCACGACGAATACGATTCGTACTCCCTTGTCAACGACATCGCCCTGGTTTGGCTAACAGAACAACCGAGTGTAACCCCCATCCCATACCATGTGGATTCCTCGAGCACGACATCCGACAACATCAGCAATCTTGTCGGTCAAAATCTGTTCGCCGTTGGTTTCGGCGTCGTCGAGGGTATCAACAATACCGGCGGCGGCACCAAACGCTCCGCCAACATTCCCATTGGCAGCACCAGCGCGTTGAGCTTTACCACCTTGTACACCTCTCCACTCTATACCGGCACCTGCTATGGCGACTCCGGTGGTCCAGGCCTCTACCAATGGGCGGGTGGTTGGGACATCATCGGCGTGGTGAGTGCCGGTGGCAGCACTTCCTCCGACCCCTGCCATGGCTCCACCCAATACACCCGGGTCGATGCCTACGTCTCATGGATCCAAAATGAGATTTTGTCCGACCCTCCCAACTGCAACTCCCAACCCTCGCTCTGCAACTGCACCGACGCCTGTCGGCCCGCCGGATGGTGTGACAACAGCGCCTGTTTGGACATGACCTGTTCCGAAATCTATTCCTGCTTTAATGAGTGCGCCGACGGCGACGACATGTGCTCCCAGGGCTGCTACAACAGTGGCTCCGCCGTCGAGAAGGCAAAGGTCGACGCCATGCTGGGGTGCTTCAGCGATTCCTGTGGCTCGGTCGCCGAAAGTCAGTTCCAGGCATGCATCGATCAGTATTGTTCATCAGAGCTCGATGCTTGTTTCCCCGTGGTCACGGGCGATTCCACCTGCGAGCAACTCTATGACTGCTTCGTCAACTGCCCACAGGACGATGATGCATGTTCCACCGGCTGCTTCGAGTCGGGTACCGCACAGGCGCAAGATGAGTTCCTCGACATGTACGACTGCTTCAATACGAACTGTAGCACACAAACCGGCGACGCCTGGCAGAGCTGCGTAGCTGCAGAATGCGGCACCCAGATCTCCGCCTGCTTCCCCCCTGACAACTGCGACTTCACCGGTGGTGATTGCAGCCCGGGCACCGCATGCTATCCGACAGCGAGTGGCGTTGGCAGTTGTTTCGCCACCCAAGGCATCGGCCTCGGCACCTCATGCGCGGATCCAACTGACTCCCTTGCATGTGCCGACGGCATGCTCTGCTATGGCGACGGCAGCAACGACACCTGCGTTGCATTCTGCTACAGCGTGGACGATTGCCTCATGGGTGAGGAATGCGCCGGACCCGTCTTCACGGGCATTGCCGATCTTGGCATCTGCCTGCCGCCCGCCTGCACCGACGCCGACAACGACGGCTCCTGCGCAGAGGACGACTGCAACGACAACAACCCGCTCGTTTATCCGGGCGCTCCAGAGGCCTGCAACGACACCATCGACAACAACTGCGACGATGAAGTCAACGAAGGCTGCACCACTTGCGTCGACAACGATGACGATGGCTACTGCGTTGCCGATGATTGCAATGACGGCGTTGCAGCCATTCACCCCGGTGCCACTGAGGTCTGTGGCAACCTCATCGATGACAACTGCAACAACCAAAACGACGAGGGTTGCGGCTGTACTGACGAGGACCACGACGGCTACTGTGCCGACGTCGATTGCAACGACCACAATTCCGCCGTCTACCCAGGTGCCCCCGAGAATTGCCTCGATCCTCTCGACAACAACTGCAACAACGTCGCGAACGAAGGTTGTGATGCGTGCATCGACAACGACCACGACGGCTACTGCTCCAATGTCGATTGCAATGACACCAACGCTCAAGTGAACCCGATCAAGGCGGAGAAATGCAACGATGGCTTGGACAACGATTGCGATTCCGCAACCGCCGATGCCTGCCCCGGTTGCATCGACCGTGACATGGACTCCTATTGCGACACCGTCGATTGCGACGACAACAACGGTGGCATACACCCAGATGCGCCGGAGAATTGCGGCGACCGATTCGATAACAATTGCAACGGCGTTGTCAACGACGGTTGTTCGAGCGGTGGTGCCGTGCCGTACACCCAACAGAAGGAGGAAGGTTGCTCTGCGACCGGTGCCCCACTTGCCGGACAAGGCTTGATGCCCGCGATGGTGCTGGCCCTCGCGGCAATGCTGCGACGACGTCGTAAGTCCTGATCGGATCCACATGGGTCACATCGCGGCCAAGGCTGCCTACCACAGTCTGCAGAAGCGGCTGGACATGATGCCCATCGGTGCACCGTTGCACCGAGCCCTCATCGAGCTGCTCGAGCTGCTCTTTACTCCCGAGGAATGCCGAGTTGCCGCGGCAATTCCTTTGCGGCTTGCAAAGTTGAAACAGATTGCCAACAACGCGGGTCTTCCGGAAAAGCGCACCGCAGAGATCCTCGATAGCCTAGCCAACAAGGGACTCGTCGTCGACTTCCCGCGGCCAAACGGGGCGGCTTACTACTACCTGAACCCAACGGTGATCGGGTTTTTCGAGTTCACCATGATGCGCGTGCGCGACGACGTGGATCAAAAACAGGCGGCCAAGCTCATCTGGAGCTACATGTTCGAGGATCCCCAACAGGCGTTCTTGGGCATGATGACGGGAAGCGACACCTTCATCGCTCGCCCCTTGGTGCACGAGACCGCATTGGATCCCCAGGTCTACTCTGAGGTCCTCGACTACGAGAAGGCAAGTGCCATCATTGACAGCGGCACGGCGTGGGGCGAAAGCATCTGCCATTGCCGCCACGTCAAGCATCACCAGGGAAAGCCGTGCAAACATCCCATGGGCCATTGCCTGACTGTTGGCCGCGCTGGCGACTGGCTGATTCGACGTGGTATGGCAAAGTCGATCCCAAAAGAACGTGCCCTCGAGATCATCAACTACTCCTATGAAAATGGACTGGTGTTGATGACCGACAACATCAAGGACCAACCTGGATTTATCTGCAACTGTTGCAAATGCTGTTGCGAGATGATGGGCGGCATGCGCCTCATTCCCGAAGCCGCAAAGGTTGTGAGCTCCAATTATGTCGCGGCAATGAATCCAGAGTTATGCAATGGCTGCGGCAAATGTGCCAAGGCGTGTCCCATCGACGCCGTGGAAATGGTCCCAGCCGCACCGACGGAGGCAGCACCAAAACGCACGAAGCGGGCGAGTCTCGACATCGAGCGTTGCCTCGGTTGCAGCGTCTGTTATCGAGAGTGCAAATTCGATGGCATTCGCATGCTTCCAGCCAAGCAACGGGTTTACACTCCAGAGAACATGATGGAGCGCATGGCTTTGCAGGCGATTGAGCGCGGCAAACTGCAACACCTGCTCTTCAATGATCCCGGCAAGCTGAGCCATCGGGTCCTCGGCTCTCTCCTCGACACCGTGGTGCGTTTACCACCAGCCAAGCAGGCTTTGGCCAACAAGCAACTCAAGAGCAAGTTTGTCACCGCACTACTCGGCCGCGTGACTCCCAAGTCGCAAGAACCTTCTTCGAACAAAGGTGCCTAGGCTCTCCATGCTCATACGAACAATGACACTCGACGACATGGACTTCTTCGTGTCCCAGTGCCTACGCGAATGCTGGGCAGTTGCGCCATCCTGGCTCGAGACACACCTTGCTCACGACCCCGACGGGTGCTTCTTGGTCGAAGTTGATGGGCATTCGATCGGCATGATGACCACTACCTGCTACCGGCAAACTGGGTGGATGGGAAACCGCATCATCGACTCGGCTTGGCGCGGCAAGGGAGTCGGAACCCAACTGCTCCGCCATGGTTTCGACTATTTGCGCGGTCTTGGCATCAAGACCATTCGCGTAGAGTCTGAAGAGACGAGCATTCGCCAGTGCCATCAACTGGAGTTTGAAGACGAATTGAGATCGCCGCGCATGCTCTACCAGGGCGGCCCCCCCGCCCCTGGCAAAGAAGTGGCAGAGCTCACCACCGACAACTTTGGTGAGATCGCCGCCCTGGATGCTGAGGTTTTCGGCGACGATCGGATGCGATTTCTCGAGCTCATGCTGAAGATGTCTGATGGTGCGTGGAAAGCCCACCGGCCCACCGGCGATGTCTGTGGGTTCATCATGCGGCTCCCGATGATGAACTGTCTCATGATCGGACCATGCGTAGCAGAGGATCCCGAGACGGCATCCGACCTCATACGGCGTGCGCTGCAGAAAGTCGATGACAAACCGGTGGTAGCCTCCATTCCAGGCACCAATACGGCCGGTCTCGAGCTTCACCGCTCCCTCGGGTTTCGTTTCGGCGGCCCGTGCCTACGTCAAAGATGGGGACCCTCCGAAATCGGCGCCAGCAAGCTCGACAACATCTTCGCGTTGGCTACGGGCGCCGCCGGTTGATCATTTTGCCGGCAAGGTTTCAGCAACAACGTGTCGCCACAGCGGCCACCTGTGATAGCATGTCACCTTCTTCAAAACACCGCGACCAAGGAGAAACGTTGTGCGCCTGTTCGTTGTTTGTTCCTTGATGCTGGTTGCCGTGGCCCCGAACCGTGCCGCCGCCTTGCCCACGGGTTACTTCGTTTGGGTGAAAGGTACCGCTGGCGTGGCAGCAAGTCGCGCCATCTTTCGCGTGACTCTTCCGGGCAAGACAGACGAGATGCAGCTCACCGAAACCGAATCGGTCGAGCCGCGGATCAGTCCCAATGGCAAATGGGTTGCCTATGCCAAGGCTAAGCTCCCCGGTGGCTCCGATTACCACGACTTCAATTTCTGGCGCCTCTATGTCGTCTCCATTCACGGCACTGGCGACGGCCGTGAGGAAAATCTCATTGATGACAATGGCTACTGGCCGAGCTGGGGCAACGATGGCAAGCTCTACTACTCGCAGGTCGATGACAATCACACGTTGATCATGCGTGCCACGCTCGATGAGTATGGCCGCCTAGTACGGCGCGACCAGGTCCTGTCCACCCGCGATGCATTCAGCAATATTCCGGAAATCAATGAATGTTTCATGTCGCCCGACGCCACCTGGTTTGCGGCGCGCGTTCGTCAGATTCCGGTCCCTGGGGTCGGTGCCTTCACTGTGAGTGCCCCAGAGTACTCTCACCTCGCCGCCGCTGGTGCCAAGGGTTGCATGCCCATCGTGGCACCAAGCGGCAAATGGGCGCTCATCGCGGGATCGGGCTATGGCATCCGCTGGGGTGACTCGCCGCTCGTCGGCAATCGCAAGACAGATCAGGAACTCATTTCTCCCCACGGCTCCGATGGACTCGTGTACCATCCGGGCATCTCCAATGATGAGCAATGGGTGATGGCGGCCCACTCCACCGACCTCAATCACAATGACGGCAACTACGACATCTATATCTACGAGCTCAATGGCAGAAGCGTTCGCAATGAGGAATTGTTGATGGGCGGCCAGTTCAATGGCTGGCCCGATCTGTGGGTCGGTGAGCCATCAGATCCACCGCCGCCCATTCCGGGCATCGACCTCTTCGTCCCTAACTCCTACACAATCGTGCCACCAGACGGTGCCCTGCTCTCCTGGCACACGAGCTTTGCAACGGATGTGTCCCTCGATAATGCCGCTCAATGTCAATATGGTGCTGTTCTTTGTGACGAGACGACACTTCTGTGTGGCAGCGGTGGTCCGGTAGCTTTTTCACCGACCGCTACCACAACCTACACACTCACGGCTGAGAACTGCCACAACCTGAGTGTGGTGGCGGCCGCTCACGTTGTAGTGACAGTGAACGCTACACCCCAGGCGGTAGTCATCAATAGGCTGACACTCGATCCCGAGGAAATCGTCGCTGGTGATTCAGCCCAGCTCTCGTGGTCGGTCACAAACCCAACAACCCTCGAGATCAACGGTGTAGGTGTGGCCCCCATTGGCAGCCTTCGCGTCGACCCACTCGAGTCAACCACCTACACACTCACTGCCCTTGGTCATCAGGGCCCTGTCACGGTGGAGGTGACTCTCGAAGTCACAGATCTCGAGGCCATCCCGCCGGCCTTGCTCGACGACCGCGGGGGTTGCATGTGTGACGCACGTCACGGCAACTTGGGTTGGATCCTGTTTGGCCTCTGTTTGATGGTTTGGCGGCGCAGGTGCAAACCCGCAGCACGACAGTTGGATGCGACTCTCACCTGAAACATCGTGGTTGATAGTCTGCGGCACACTCGTTGGGCTGTGCGTGACATTTCCGTTGGTCGACACCGACATATGGTGGCACCTCGCCAGTGGCCGGTGGATTGTCGAGCATACAGCTGTCCCCAGGACAGATCCCTTTTCCCTGAGCGCTCAGGGCATCGAATGGATCGACATCCATTGGCTGTTCCAACTCGGCGTCTTTGCCATTCACCAACTTTGCGGCATCACCGGAATCGTCATCGGCAAGTCCTTACTGTCGGCAATTGGTGCCGTGCTGCTCGTCAAGACTGTCGAAGAGAACGCGGGACCCTCCGTGCGCGGCCTCAGTACCCTCTGGGTGTTGTCGGCTGTGATCGCCGGCCGATGGCTGGTCCTCGCTCGCCCCGTCATCATCACCCTCCTATTCTTGGCCATTTTCCTTTGGGTGCTTGAACGCTATCGGCGACTGCACGACGGGCGCATACTCTTCGCATTGCCCGTACTGCAAGTGATTTGGGCCAACTGCCAGGGATTGCACCCTCTCGGGCCGGCAGTCCTGACTTGCTATCTGGCAGGCGACATCACGCAAAGGTGGTTGCCGAATCCAGAGAGTGGTCGAGTGCCCGCCACTTCCTTGCGGGCGTTGGCGTTAACCCTGCTCGGCTGCGTTGTTGCGCCACTTGTCAATCCTTATGGTTGGCACGGGTGGACTCTGCCCTGGAAGCTGTTTGGACGAATTAACCCCGAGCTCAGCAACGTCTTTGCCTCCCATGTTTCTGAGAACCTGGCACCTTGGCAGCATCATCGCTTGGTGCCTGAGCAAACGACGCCGTTCTTTCTCTTCGCCATCTTGGTGCTCGGCACATTTCTCCTCAATCGCACACGGCTGCAACTGCGTCATCTGTTGGTCACCTTGGCGTTTCTGCTGCTTGCATCCATGGCGGTGCGCAACGTCCTGTTGTTCTACTGGATCGGAGCGCCGATGGGTGCCATGAACCTGGCCGCCTACATTCGCACCGGCCGAGCCTCCCGTTTGATTGGAATCGCCGAGCGCGCCCGCCTTGGCTGGATCGCGACCGCATTCTTGGCGGTCATCGTCATCCACACCTGGTACGTCGAGCCCAGCATCTCCCAACCGGCACCTTTTCGGACGCCAGACATTGCTGTAAACTTGTTGGCCAAATCGCCCAAGAACAGTCGCCTGTTCTGCTCGGTACGATACGGCGGCTATCTGTCGTGGAAGCTCCCCCACCTTATGCCATTCATTGATGGCAGACTGGTGCTGCGCACCGCGGAGCAGTTTTCAACCTACCTGCGAGTATTGGACGAGCCCGAACGCTTTGATGCGTTTCAGGCACAACACCAATTCGACTTCGCGGTCCTACCAACAGCTCTTCCCGATCGCTATTTGCGACTGGTTCAGCACCTGTTCCATCACCCAGATTGGCATCTGATTGGCACCGATGGTACCGAGACCGTCTTCGCCCATAACAAAGACGGTCCTGGCCAAGGCTTGAATCTGGGGGACCGTGCCGTCGTCAGCTCTCTGCGCGACGAGCTGCAACGACGCTTCGACAATGCGCCGCAAATATATACAGTGGCGTTGCACAATCTCGCTTCGCTTTTGATCACTGCGGACCAACTCGAGCGGGCTCGTGAACTGCTTGCCCCCATGCATGATGCCATTTCCCGGATTCTCTTGGCCCGCTGTTATTACCTCGACGGCGACACGCGCTTCGCCGGGGAAATCGCTCACCAGGTTGTCAAAGATGATCCGCACAATGTCGACGGCCTCTACCTTTTGGCCGTAGCCGCGTTTGATCAACGTGACCCAGTCAGAGCCATTGAGCTCGTCGGCAGAATTCTGGAAATCGATCCCTACCACGCAGAAGCGACGGAGATGCTCGACCAGCTCCAACGTAATCGTTGAGCAACATTGTGATTCACGACCACTACTCAAGCGAACCGGTCAAACGAGTGTAGTCACTGGTGCGGTCGACCGAGGATTCGGACAATGACAACACCTTGGAACACTCGTTGCTGCCGCCGGCAGGCTCGCAGGTCCAACCTAAGGGGCAGTCCCCGTCACCGTTGCAGACGATGCCGAGGACGCCAGCAAGATCGATCTCGGGTATCGGGAATGACTGCAGCACGCTGCCAAGGATCCGCGGCAACACCAACCGAGCCAGCCCGGAGAAGACTTCGCTCATGGATGCTTGATAGCCGGGGTCATCGATTGTGATCACTTCGAGATGAACATCGGGCTCCGTCTCCAACGTAAGAATCAGCTCACCGCCGTTGACATCAATGGAGCCGCCCACAACCGCGGAAAGATACAACGCCAGATTGAGGGAGCCGCTGCTCGTACCACCCAACACCGCGCCGAGGTCGACCGTTGCTTCGATGTAAACATCGCCAACGCCGACTTGCAGCTCCCAGCCATCACGCCCAGGCATGATGACCGGCGGCGTTTCGAAAAACAACGATAGCAGAACGCCGTCATGGCTTGTCCCGATGATCTCACTGACGGCACTGACATCGAGGTCTAGGCCACCCCCGTACCAAACCGCCCACAGAGCTTGATTGAGAAGGTCATCCTTGAGACCCAAACCACACTGATATCCACTGTTGGCAAAGGTCGGCAATGCTCCACTCTTTTTGATTGCACCAGAGGCGGAGACTGCGATGTTCGTGCCGCGGGTGCTCGGATAAACCTGGGCGAATAGACCCAGTTGGCCATAACCAGGATTGGGGCCCGTGGCGGGACACTCCGATGGTTTGCTCAAGCCTGACACGGTGGGCCCACAGAAGGCGATGCGGTCGAAGCCGCTTGCCAGTTGCACTTGCATGCTCAAGGGTGCCGGAATCGCGAAACTGGAATCAAAAGCAAAACCAGAAAGAAAATCGTCTATGATCGGTGGCAGCTGTTCGGCGATGGCATCCTCGAGGGCGTCTTCGATGGTGGTGGTGAGCAAGGTGACAAAGGTGTTAACGAGCCAATCACAAAGTGCCTGTGAACCGTCAGGACAATCGACCTCAACGCTGAGACCGGTGGTGGCAATTTCTAGAGATGACAGGGTGATTGACGGTGAATTGCCCGACAACCCCACACCCACGGGTCCCGTCAGATCGATAGCGTCGGCGTGCACCCAGGCGGTGCTGTCGATGAACAATATCTCCGTTCCCAGAAGACATTGCCGCCCCCAAACCTCCAGGGGAAAATCCAAAGCATACCCAGTGTTGCTGTCACCCACGTGCACGGCAATCTCGAGACCTCCGTCCACCGCGCGCAGCTCAGTGATGTAGGGGCCCTCGATTTCAATCGCCGGCGGACTCGTCGGTGGCCGCCGCAATCGATACCCTGTCTCGTTGCCGCTGCAGCTCACACCATAATCACTCGACACAAACACGTATCCAGGCGCAATGATGTTGTCGTAGTTCTGAGCCTGCAAGACTGCCTCCCCGATGCTCGCGAGATCATCGACAAACACATCGTTATCATCAAGAAGCTCTTGGTTGAGCTGAGCCACCGCCCCCTGGTCAGCCCGGGAAGCAACATTCGGCGTGGTGGCAGCAGTAAAATAGCGGGTACTGCCGGTGTCGCCGCTGCGCAAATATGACTGCGCCAAAACTGCTTGGTTGCCACAAACATCCACTGCAACACCATCAATGATGGAAAGCCCCCAACGGCTGTTGTGTGCGACGGAAATAGAAATGCTGCGTTGACTGCTATCCGCGCCAAGATCGACACCCGCGACTGATGCGTTGGCAACATTGCTCACCGCATCGGTGAGGGTCCCCGTCAAGGTGACACTCCTATCGGTGGCGGTTCCAACCGCCACCATTGCGGCGCGCCTTGGGGCCACAGTGAAGACTGGTCCCGTCGAATCAACGACCACATCCACCACCACCGGCAATCCAGCATAATCAAGGTCGCCAGCGCACTCGGCGTCGACATCCCCGACAACGCTGAAGCTCAAAGAAAACTCGCCTTCGTTGTTAAAAACCCAGCTTCCGGGTGCGTCGTTGACCACTCCTGTTGCCGGTGTGCTCTCCATGTTGATCGCGACGCCATCGATCTCGTACCCCCAGCGGTCGAGGAGCAATGGCACGTTTGGCAACCGACGGCCTCGCCAATAACACTGTTCCTCGATGAAACCGGTATCCCAGATGCACGGCCGTCCGCGGCGGACATTGACCACGGCGGGCGTTTCATCACCGGCGAGCATACCCGGCACCCTGCAAAACACGTAGTAGGTGCCAAGGTTCTGCGCCGCAAACGTGTTGCCAGTCACCATGACCCCTGCTTCTTCACCAACCTTGCCATCAGCGGCCATCACAATGAATTCGGTCGGGACGTCAGCGAGAGGATTGCCAAAAGCATCAGTCGCCACACATGTCACTGTCACAGCTTCGTTGGGGAGAGTGGTACTCACGTCAACCACGGTGTCACTTCCCCCGGGTGGTCCCACGATCACGCTCACCGACTCTGGGGTTATGTCCATTACGCTCCCAAACTGACACGCAACAGCGAAATCTCCTACTACAGTGCCCCGCACCACGAACCGTCCACCAAGGGGTGGGGCACACAGCATCGACGGATCGGCAACAACCCCGGTGGCCTCGAGGTCGACCACGAGATTGTTGAAACCGTCATAGATGTCGCAGTCGATGGTGAGCGGCATACCCGCAGGAACAACTGAGTTGTCGACGATGGTCTCCACCGCCTCTGGCGTGCCAGGCACAACCGTCACCTTCACACCGCGGAGGTCTTGGGTCCGTGCCACACTGTCCGCGCACTCAAGGCGATAGGCACCGGCTCGGGAGGGTCTAAACTTGAAGGTCCCGTTGCCGATCTGCTCGATGGGGCCCGGATTGGGGGCGATTTCTATGGTCGTCGGCACCTGGTCCAGATGTCTGTCTCGCCGCCAAACGACACACGAGGCCGTTACCGTCTCCCCCGCGGCGACAACCAACGGCGCTGCAAAGGTCTCTATCCGTCGGTCGTCGATTGGAATCGATGCCGTGAATCCATCGAAGTCCGCAACCACTCCTGGTCCGCTCAGGTTGCAGGCGACGGCAAAGAAGAACAGCGAAAAGAAAATGGCCCATGTCACTGACAACAGAGACCGCGCTGAATTTGAGACGCCTGGGCTCAGCAACAAAGAAATCTTTGGGATCCAGCGGCGCATCAACGCCACTATAAACCAACTGCGAGCCTTGTTGTAGCTATTGCTCTGTGAGGCTAAGTGCGGCGCATCCCAAAGGGACGGTTGCCATACGAGATTGCCCATTGGCTAGTAATGTGGACAGTTTTGCATCGATTGCGTATAGGGAGGGGATGACACCAACGTCAGTGGTCACATTGTCAGCTATCGCGATCCTTCTAACCTCGACAGGCGTTGCCAAAACGGAGGATGCAGCCAGAAGCCACTGGGCATTGGTGCTCAAGGTCGGCGAAGAGCTTAAGGACGATTCAGAGCTTGCTGAGACCGTCCTGAAAACCGCACGTCTCAAGCTGTCGTCGTCCGGCGCCACTGTCGCGACCAGCGAGCAGGTCGACGACGCGCGAACGGCTCTCGGTGTGACGGAGGTGAGCTTTGAGTCTTTCGCCACTCTGCTCGATGGTGTTAGCGCAGTCCAAGGACTTCTTTTTGAAGTGGGGAGTGATGGCCAAAAGTTGAAACTCACCGTGCACCGCTACGACGCGATCTTCGACACCTGGGCAACCATCAAAGTCAAAGCAGCACCGCGACCGGCTCTCAAACACAACCTGCGCAAGAAAGTCACCGAGCTAAGCAAACCGACCAAGCCCAAAGCCCGTCCAAAGGGGACTGAACCCGGCGAGATCATTAAGCTGGGAATTTCCGTTGCGAGCCTCGATGGCAAAGAGGCCAAGGGACTCGGCCTGAAGAAACCCCAGGGTGCCCGCGTGACCAGCATCTCCAATGCTGGCGTGGTCAGACATTCGGATTTGGCAGTTGACGATGTGATCACAAAAATCGGCAGAAAGAAGGTTCAAAATCCCGTCGAGGCCTTTGAGCTTCTGACTCAATCCCGGTACGGCGACACCCTGACCATGGAGGTTTGGCGTGGTGGCGAAAAGATGGCTGTCGAGTTCACCGTCGGCGCGCCCGCAGGGCCAGCAAAACCTGCTCCGGATGAAGCGGAACCAACCACTTCATCTGGCAGCACAAAACCTGTGGCCGAGACTACCGTTGATCCGACCCGAACGGAGTCGCCAAAACCTCCACCAACACGCAAACTCGGCGTGCGGGTGCGTGTAGTCACTCCCGAGCTCGCCACCAGCCTGGGCTTGCCAGCCCCGACGGGAGCTTTTGTTGTTTCAGTCTTGTCTGGGAGCGCCGCGGAAAAGGCGCAGTTGAAAGCCAACGACATCATTCTCACCATCAATGAGCGGTCTGTGACACATGCCAGTGAGCTGGTACCGACAGTTGATGCGACCTATCCGCGTCAACGCTTGCGCATGGAGGTTTGGCGTAACAAGGTACAAACAACAATTGACGTCGAGCTGCCAAACGGGCAAACGACCAGTCTCGACGCGAGTCCCGCGACCGCCGCTAAGTCTGCGTCGTCCTCACTGTAAATAGGCAGGCAGAGCCTGGGCACATCAACTCATTCCTCTGCGAACATCTTGAGCCGTTTTTGTCGTAAAGGTTCTCGCAATTTGCCGAGAGCGACGGCCTGAATTTGTCGAATGCGTTCGCGGGTGATCTCGAAGTTTAGTCCCACTTCCTCAAGAGTGTATTCGTCATCTTCGTCAATGCCGAATCGCATGCAGAGAATCTTCTGCTCCCGTGGCGTTAACGTCCCCAAGACTGCACGCACCTCCTTTGCGAGCTCTGAGGAAGTCGCCACATCAGACGGAGAGTCGACGCTCTTGTCCTCAATAAGATCACCCAGCTCTCCATCTCCATCTTCACCAACCGGTGTTTGGAGGGAAACAGCCCGTGATTGGGCCTCAAGAATGAATCGTGCATGCTCGGTGGGCATTTCCAACTTCGCTGCGACCTCATCGAGTGTCGGCTCTCTTCCCATTTCTTGGGTGAGATAACGTTGGGTGCGAATCACCTTGCTGATGGTTTCCAAGCGATGCACAGGTACCCGAATCGTTCGCCCCTGGTCGGCGATGGCACGGGTGAGAGATTGGCGAACCCACCAAGTTGCATAGGTTGAAAACTTGAAGCCGCGACGCCAGTCGAACCGTTCGGCGGCTTTCATCAGGCCAATGTTGCCCTCTTGAATCAAGTCGAGCAAAGGCATGCTGCGGCCTTGGTAGCGCCGGGCACACGACACCACCAGCCGCAGATTGGCCTCAACCAAAGCCGCGCGCGCCTGTTCGGCCTTGCGCTCGGCACGCACGATGGCGGCATAGTCTGCGCGCAGGTCGGCCACCGGCGAACCGGCCTCCACCTCGATTCTTTGAATCATACCGTCGCAACTGTCGAGGAGGCGCGTGCCCTCACGCATCGCATCAACACCAATGCCAAGCTGACGACCAATGCGCCGCTCGTCGTATCGCGAACGTTTCGCCTCGTGCAGCAGGCGCCGCAGGTCGTTGCGACTGCGCCCCAGTTTCGCCTCGACCGAGCATGTGTCCCGCTCGGCGCGCTCAGCACGCAAGATGAGTTCCTTGAGTCGCGTGACCAGCACATTGACCCAATCCCGTGGCAGCACCAAGCCAGCAACGATCTCGTCAATAGCGCGAGTCGCTTGCTCCACCTCCCGCTGCAATGCCGTGCGGGCTCTATCAGACCCCACGGCACCGTAACGTTGAAGAATTGCGTCGCGTCGCCCGTGCAATCTTTCGAGCGAGTTGAGCTGCTCGACAAGTCCCTTGTGGTCGCCTTCGGCGGGGTCCGCTTCATCCACGTCTCTCAGTTGCCGCCCGAGCCTCAACAGCTGTTGACGCCCAACCACCGATGCCAGCAGGGCGTCTGTGACATCCCTTTCACCGGATTCAATGCGCTTGGCAATTTCGACCTCCTGCTCACGGGTTAGCATGGGCACGTGCCCCATGTGCCGCAAATACGCGTGCAGGGGATCCGCGGGGGATGGCAGGTCTTTCTTTTTCGTTGTCTCCTTCGCACCTCTTTGCTCGTCGCTCTTCGCACCGCGGTCTCGACTTGTTCGGACTCTTAGTGATGCCGATTTGTCACGTGCTGAGGTTGCCGATTTGTCCTGTGCTGAGACTGGTGTGGTTGGCGTCTGGCCCACCGTTTTGCGCACCAGGTTCTCGAGAGCAACCAAAATACGACGTTGACCGCCACCTCTCTGCCCATTGAGCAGCTTCTGCAGGTGGTGCAACCCGGCTGGAGTATTCTGCTCCGCCAAACATCGCTGCAGCTGCAGAGCCAATTGCCGTTTGGGACGCCCACCGTGGTGGCGGCTCCAGACCGTCGCAAGCTCGGCGAAGAGCTCGGTTTGTACGACCTCGCGCCCCCTCAACGATTCGTTGACCGCATCTGCAGCATTGTCCCGGGCTGCGAGAGCTGCTCGTTCCGACCGGATGTTATGCGGGCGCAGGCGGACAAGGATGGCCTCGAGAATTTCGCGACGGGCCCACCGTCCCTTGCCTACCAAGGCCATTTGCAGAGGTGCAACACCGAGACTGATTCCCTCGGCGGCGAGATCGCTGTGAATGCGCGTCGCAAGATAGCGCTTGCTGCGTTTTGGATTGAAGTGCAACCACAGTCGGGCCAAAGGCACCAACCGCCCCACGGACACATAGGGTGGCTTTCGCTTTTCGGCGTCGATGAGTGGCTCGCTGACTTCGATGCGTCGCACAACCTCATCTCGGTCGGCGTATCGATCGGTGTTGATAAGCAATGTCGCCAGTTCATCTTCGAGACATCGGGGGACAGTTGCTACCCCACCGTCCATCTGCCGGCGCAAAGTCCGATCGTGATAATCGATTCCTCTAGCGCTCAACCTTTCACGGAGAAGTCGTGCCAACTGTCCACGCGAGCCGTCGGGATGCTCACGCAACCACAGTCGAGCCATTGCACGCAACAAGTCGCCTGGAATTCTCTCCAGATCCTGTTCGTTCAGATTCCCCCCCCCATTTGCGGCACTCCGCTCCATGGGCTTCAACCACTTGGAAAAATGCGTTTAGGTCACCTTCAGAGGGTTGGGATGGGATCGACGCCTGTCAAGGGCGTCCCGTGTGGTGATTGCGTGGGAGGTCGGCAAGATGGAGCCGACGTAGGCGGCCGGGACCTCGTAGATCAGAGTCTGCGCACCCGCGCACCGATGCGCCCACTTGGATTGTCCGGTTTCGAGCATCGTGGTATCAGTGGTGCGATGCTCGCCTTGTTTGTCTTGGAGACAGTCATCGCGATGGAAGTTGCATTGAGTCGGTACATGGTCTTCTCCTTGGCGTTCGAGAAATGGCTTCGTCGCTTTCCCAGAATCCGATGCAC